>NZ_WVRS01000021.1:0-2661 GCF_011525565.1 Lawsonella sp. | reverse complement strand
GCCGTACACGCGGGCGTCGTCGAATACCCACGCACCGCAACTCGCATCAAGATTCGCAGTGGACTCCACAAAACCGCCAAGATCGCCGGCGTGGACAACCTCGTTAATGTCCTTCAACGCGCGGATACGGTGCAGGGTATGCCCGCGCACCTCGATAGTCTCATCCGTCAACTCGTAGAAAAGGCCAGTGTTTTCACTCATCGCCATCACTCCACCCCCATATAGGCGAGAAACCATTCGCGAACATCACTCTTCGCATACATGTTGATAGGCCCATGCAGCCCATACTCATCCCGATTCACCGCCCGCAGCTCGCCTCGCAGAGTTGCCCTTTTTACCGTGTCCCGCGACATTTGATAGCCGAACTCATCACCGATTAGGTTTGCGGGGCCATCATAGGTGTACACGTAAGGCGCAGAATGATTACTCATGACGATCACCCCCGCAAGAGGAGGGTGAAGACGAACCACTCAATCCTCCACCCTCCCCTCGCCTATCTGCTGCAGTTGAGGTATCCCCACACCCAACTGAAGGAGAAGCCAATATGGATGCCCCAGCATGGATAAGCGCAATAAGCGCAGTAATCGCTGTACTCACAACAACCATCGGTGTTGTTCTAACGTCAAAACACGAAAAAGGAGCAAACGAAGCGGCAGCCAACGCCGCAGAATCCGCATCCAGCATGGCTGATGCACAAACACGCATAGCTGAATCTCTAGAAGAAGAACGCCAGCAAGCGGCGAAACTAATCCCCAATTGGGAAATCACCCACAGAACTAGAATGCTGTACTCGTTGGAGAACTGCTGTGGAGAAGACGCCATCAACGTCGTTGTGGAAACAGGCTCCTTGAAAGACTCTAGGTTGGAGAAATCACTGCTACCCGCAGGCTCCAGCATAGAAATATGCGGTGTCTTTGACATGGGAAGCTCTAGCATTGTGCGTGTCACTTGGAATCGCCTCCCTGAAACGAATGACACCAAGAGCTACCTGTGGGAAGGCACTTTCCCTCCCCGTCAGGGATAATCCCTAGACGCGAACACCATCGTTCAGTTCGTAGACGTTTTACGCTCAGCCACACTCGAATCAACGGTTTAAAAACTGTGTAGACATAGCGTGCTTCCTCAAGCTCACAATCGTAAGTTCCAGGAGTTTCCTGCATTACAATCCACCATCGACTATCACGCTCCATGCGGTATAAACGCAGTTTTTGTAGCGGGTTGAGATTGTCTTCTTTCGAATAACTATCCAGGAATGGATTAAGCAACGAGATCACCGCCCATCAACTTCCGCATAAAATACTGGCGCCCCTTACCCGTAATCCGGGTAACCGTAGATACAAACGGCTCACGCCCAGCCGCCTGCACAACATGCTCCGTCACCTCAAACCATCCCCGCTCCACCGCATACTGAGTAGGCCTATTGCGATCAGAAGTCTTAGACGAGATCAGATAACCGTTGTTACGGAACCACTCATACAGGCGTTTCTCCCCCGTCTCATAGCCGTTCTGGCAGAGCTCCTTAGCGAACTCCCGGATAAGCATCGAACCTGAAGACGCGGCCACAGCATCAGCAAACAAGGCCTTAGGCGCAAGCTCCTTTATCTGCTGGTCTTTCTCCTCCAGCATGTTCTGAGCCTCAATCAGCGCGCGGGCCACAAGCTCCGGCCCAGACAACGCCGGGGCAGACAGTCGCTTCTCCATCTCAGAGAAAGCCCGCACAAGACGCTTCTTAAAATCACGCACAACATCGTTATTCCGCATGTATGTCATGAGGAGCGTTGCCTGCTCACGGTTAAGTAGCGCAACCTTTCGTTCTTGCACTCCACCAGCTGTTTTAAAGGGTTGCATCTCAAATGCGACCCTTCCGAACTCCTCAAAGTCCTTGATGTTGTTTTTGACAAGTTGTAGAACAGCTCGATGTTCATTACCTGTCCCGTCAGCGATCACCAGCGAGGTAGTGAAAGCGTTACCTTGCTCATCGCGATCGACGAGCATAGAATGAGAGATAACGTTAGTGTCTTGCATTAGATAGACTCCTTACTTTTTGACTCCCTAGTTCCAGCTGGGGAGTTTTTCTTTGCGCGGAAACGATCTGCTTGACCATCCGCGAACGACGGACTCTGACCTGCTCTTCGGTGACGTCAAACGCATCATCAAAATCAATCGTGAAAGCGTTCAGCACCGATCCGATGAAGCGCGCTTGTTGTGCGCGACCTAGGCTGTCAACGATGGGGTGGTGAAACGCCACCCCACGGCAATGCTGCTTGATAGCGTTCACAGTGTCGGCATAACCGAGCACAGTGGCTACATCTTTAGCGCAAAACACCGGAGTGCCTTTTTCGTCGTACGTAGCGCGGGTTGTGGTGTCTTTGAATACCAGTTGAGTCTGTCCAGAAAGATCGGTAAAATCGTTCATAGTAAGGACTCCTTTCCTTGTCTTTGCCCCCTGTTCCTTCCAGGGGGCTTTTCTTATTAGCGGGTGTATCGGCGGCGAAGTCTGATTTGGTCTTGAGGTACTTCGCGGCGGATGGTGACGAATGCATCGTCAAAGTCGATAGGAAAGTTGTTGAGTACTGACCCAATGAATCGCCCTGTTGCTTCCTTATCCGGTTCAATCCATCTGGATGCAGTCGATGGTGGGACTCCAAGTTTTTCCGCTAG
>NZ_WVRS01000024.1:0-3607 GCF_011525565.1 Lawsonella sp. | reverse complement strand
AACACAGAATGACTCTCACACCCCGATACGCCCACTAGCAGACCACACATAACTGCGGCTGTCACCAGTCTTTTTCCCATAGAAACAGAGCCCATCACACCACTAACCTTCTTCTCGATTTCTCTTCACCAAAATAATTACCGCGCACAGTAAACCACACTCCCTACTTCCGTGGGAGAGCTACTTTTGTGGGGAGACCATATCAATGAGCTCATTGCAGGCTTGTTCATGGGTTTTTGGTTCTTTACCGGTGATAGCGGCTTCGTAGGCCACTCCATGACGTTCAAAATTCAGTGCACAGCTATACCTATTAAGAGGAGTCCCCTCAGCTATAAATTCAATATCCCCCATGTCATAGGTCTCTCCATAACGATTAACCTGACCGCTAGGTTTAAAACCATGCCGTGTATTTGCCGTTTGTAAAGATGTTTCAGTACTGAAGAAAAACTGAACTGTTTCATGAGTAGTAAACCAGCTACAAGTAAACTTGAACTGACCACCCCTCCTGTTCTGCAAATCCTTCTGCGGATCAACCCCCACCTTCCGCAACACCGGCACATTCACCTGATTACAGATCTCCAGCCACTCAGATGTCTGCTTCACACCCCACTTCTCATATATTTTGAGGTTACGATTAAAATCTTCGGATCCCTTCACATCCCCCATCGTCTGATCTGGAGGAACTCCTTTATCGTGGTTGGCATAAATTCGATCCGGATCTCTCCGCTCCGCATTAGCCGATGCAGACACAGACGATTTATCAACCGGCTGACCAGACCCAGACAGCACAGAATGACTCTCACACCCCGATACGCCTACTAACAGACCACACATAACTGCAGCTGTTACCAGTCTTTTCCCCACAGTCGCAGACGTCATCACACTGCTAACCTTTCACCCGAAATACAAGACAGATACATCTCTAAAAATTTAGTGAGCACAGTAAACCACACTCCCCACTCCCATGGGAGCCCTACTTTTGCGGGGGCACTATTCAATAGGTCCACTTAATGAACTCACTGCAGCCTTATTGATTGTTTTTGGTCGTTAGTGAAAGCTGGTATTTTCGTGCCCTCCTTTCTAAAGCCCTGTAGTCTGAAATACATGAGCGACAAGAATGACACCCCCACTGGCGGCTCCAACACCAACGATCCACAGGGCAATGGCGACAATAACGACCCCATGGATTTTCTTCGCCGGTTACTGGGAGGCGATGCGTCCAACACGGGGGGCACATCGAATGGCTTTAACCTGAATGATCTGGGGAATTTTAGCTTTGGTTTCGGTCCTGCTTCCGGTACGGACGATAACGCTGATGGCGACTCCTCGGAGGAAGACGGCAAGAGCGGTCGCGATGGCGGATTTATGTTCATGATGCAGCAAATGGGGGACTTTATTTCCGGTATTAGTGGTTCTTTTGGCAAAGAGCAGGGTGCCACTATTAACACCACCGCTGCCCGCACTGCTGCGCTGCGCGAGCTTGGGGCGGATCCCACCATAAGTGATGGTCAGCGGCGAGCTGTGGATGATGCTGTCCGTTTAGCAGATCTGTGGCTCAATGAAGTAACAACTCTTCCCACTGGTGTTTCCTCCACGGAAACGTGGGTTCCCCGCACGTGGGTGGAGAATTCTCTTCCCACCTGGGGGCGGCTTCTCACTCCCGTTATAGAGCGTATGAATACTGCCGGTCTGGAGGGGCTCCCAGGGGAACTCTCAGACCAGATTGGGCAGTTTACTGAAAGTATGGGGGGAATCATGAACATCATGAAGAACCTCACCAGTTACACGTTTGGTACTCAGCTTGGTAGTGCTCTGGCTGCTCTTTCCCAAGAAATTACGTGTTCTTCGGAGATGGGTATTCCGCTGGATACTGCTGGTACGGCTGCGCTTCTGCCCGATACCATTGCACAGTTGTCACGGGATCTAGAACTCCCACAACGTGATGTTTTTGTCTTCTTAGCTGCACGTGAGGCAGCCTATCAACGGTTGTGGGCGCATGTTCCTTGGCTGGCTCCTCGTTTGTTGGGAGCCATTCAAGACCATGCGAACGGTATTGTGGTGGACTACTCCAATATTGAATCGGCAACCCGTGAGTTTGGCCTTGACCCAGAGGTACTCTCCGATCCGGAGAAACTCCAGGATGCTATGAACCAGATGCAGACAATTGAGTTGACTCCGGAAATTCACTACACCCATGAAAAAGCCTTGGAGCGCCTCGAAACAATGCTTGCTCTTGTAGAAGGATGGGTTGATGTTGTTGTAGAAAACGCCATCAAAGACCGCATACCTTCCACTCCGGCGCTGTCTGAAATGTGGCGTCGCAGGAGAGCTACGGCAAGCCAAGCCGAGGAGGCCTTAAAGGCCCAAGCCGGGTTGGAATTGCGCCCCCGAAGAGTGCGCGATGCCGTCACCTTATGGACTCGTATTACGGATGCGTGTGGTGCTGAGAAACGTGATAGTTGCTGGGACCATCCGGATCTTCTTCCCCGCGCAAGTGATCTTGATAACCCAGCTGCCTGTATTGATCGTTTGTTAGATGACACTACTGATTCTTTTGAATCGGATCTTGCGAAGCTCGAGGAGGAGCTTATGGGAGATCACGACGACACAGACACAGGCAATGCAGACTCAGGCGACACAAGCCCAGAAGATGGCGATGACACTGGGAGCACTAACTAGTATTTGTTGCTAGCCTTACCTACACTCGCTGCGGGGTTTCTCATCCGTGTCGAGCGTAGGGCTTTTCGTCTCGTATCGGGATGCTGCATCCAGGTAGCCACGGGCTCGTTCTACCTTGGGGTATGCTGACACAGCCTCCCAGAAGGCATCGGTGTGTCCTCCGGGAACCGTAAGATGGCATAGTTCGTGCACAATAACGTAATCCAGAACATAGCGTGGCATGGTGGCAAGTGCAGGATGTAGCTGAATAGTGCGCGTGCGATAGTGGCAGCTACCCCAACGAGTAGCCACGTCACGGCTCCACTCCACTACGGCAGGGCGTGCTTTTCCCTGGCAGTAACGGTGGTCTAACTTACTTACATAGTGACCCAATTCCGTTGTATTCATTGTGCGCTGAGCGAGTTTGCGACGATGCTGTTTACGCAGTTTCTCCACTATGCTAGCGACAGCACGCTCCTCCGCCTGTGGGGTGAGGTGAGCTGGCACCATCACGATGATGCGATCATTCTCGATACGTCCACTAATTGTTTTTCGCCGTCTAGCTGAGCGGCGAATTTCTATATCAGTGGGAAATTCTTCCGAAAAAGAATTTTTCACCTGATATTTTTCTCCCCTAACAAGGTGTGAAAATACCTTTTCACCTGGGATATTAATGGGTTTATCACTATCGCTCATATCTTGAATGTACCGGGTAGGAGCCCCAACGGTCGTATAAGGCTGTCAGAATATCGCCATGAGTATTCCCCAAGGACCACAAATCCACCCCTACCTCACCATTGTGCAACGTACTCCACGCACGCTGCAGGTAGGGCTTCTCCCACAAGAGGCAGTCATGGTGGAAGTCCCAGATGAGTATCAGACGGAAGATGTGCAATGGCTTCTTACCCGCTGTGACGGTACCCGCAATCTGCAAGAGCTCATTCACCTC
>NZ_WVRS01000020.1:0-3717 GCF_011525565.1 Lawsonella sp. | reverse complement strand
GTTTCGTTAGAGAAGCCGGTTGAGTCGAGTGAAAAGTTTGATCTTGTGAACTCGGATGGTTGGGTAGCTGTCGTGTCACTCTACGGTTCACCATTCTGGATGGAGACTAAGCCACGCACTGCCTATGCCCTGTCTGCACAGTTTGAGAAAAAGAATGCCCGGCTAACAGTGATTGTGGAGAACCCCGGTGATGTGCCGGTACCTCTCACATGGACTTTCGAGGGGATTAAAGGCAAAGGCGCGGGGGCATCCTATTCTATCCCGGATGTGAAGCTGATCGGCGGTAGGTTTAACCGTGTTATTGACACTAGGCAGCGCCTGTTGACTACTCCTATGGTGCGTAACGATGAGAGTGTGGAGGTTTCCTCTGATAGGGATCGGCCTCCGATCATGTCGAGCAAGGGCAAAGAACGGTCTAGGGAGTTGCTCACGTTGAGCCATGGTACCTACCTGCGTAACAAGCTCCCAGAGTACACACAAGAAATACCCTTGGGTGTGTCCTACCAGAAAAGCGGGGGGCTTAACATTCCACCGAAAACCATTAAATGTGAGTGGACTCCGATGTATTACGGGGCATGGTAATGACGATTCAAGACCAGCTACGCGAGCTTAAAGACCTCCAATCAACGCCACCCACAATACGGTTGTGGAATGGGAATATGGAGTTCATCTGTGGCGTAGACGACGACGTTAAAACCCAATTCGACTACCTGTGCAACGACACGGGGGTGGGAACGATCACTCTGCGGCAAGGCTCCTATGCTTTCTCTGCAGTCTGTGATGAACTGTATTCCGGTCGGTATGAGGCGCTGATCGTGACTGTTGACCCTTATGGCCAGCCCGCGGATTGCAGATGGTCTGGCATGCTCGACAATTACGAATTGTCTGTCGGCGCTGAGGGCATGACAGAGCTGAAACTCACCTTCCTCAACGACTTCGAATACATTAAACGCACCATCGTCCCCAACCTCTCCGTGCTACCCACTTTCTGGCCGTTCCAGCCGCAAAAGAAGTGGATCGCCGGGGCATCCTCATGGCTCGTAGCCTTTTGCTGTGGCCTAGGAATGTTTGCCGGGTTCTCCGGTTATTCGAACGTATGGCAACGCTTCAAGACACTGTTCAGCCCTGAACGAGGACACATGAACGCGTATTCGGTGATTGAGGGGCTGACACAGTTCATTTTTAGGGAGCAACGCGACTACTACATTCAAGCACCAACATTTATTGAGTCCCTTTCGACGGGTGCCAGGTGGCGTGAAGTGGAGGGTGATTACTCCAGTATTTATGAGATGGTGAAGGACATTATCAACTTCGATAATGTTGTTGTCCAGGTTTACCGGCATCTCGAAGGCGACGAAACCATAGGCCGCACACACAACATCAAACATGGCTGCATTGTCGTCAAGGTTGACCGTAAGCTACTCCCGTCCCGGTCGATTCAGATGAACGGCCTTGTCACTGACACGGGTAACGCTGAGGGTTCAGGCCTTGTCTCCAACATTTTTGGCTCCCTCTGGTTTACCAGCCGTGAAGTCATTGAAGGCGTGTTAGGTCTTTTCCTGATTCATCCGAATGATGATGTGGTGACGGTGCAACTGTCGCATAACTACACGGGCGCATTCGACGGGTCGCTGGAACGCCTAGGGGATGTGAAAACCTACCCGAGTGTTGTTTTCGAGTCCCACATGGACACTCAAGAAGTGACCGCCCTGAAACTGTCTCAGAGTACCCCTAAAAGCGTGAGTGTCTTTACTAAGGGCAAAGTAGGGAGTGTTTTAAACCTCTTCTATGCCTTCCTGCGGCTCGTTTACGACACCATTGGGCAGTTAGTCTTCCTCATCCCCTTAGGCTCTCTCATCGTTGATCTGATCGAGCCTGTACTGCAGCGGATCAGTAACCCGCGTCCCCGCTGGAATTTTACTGACCGCAAATACTATTACAGCCCGACCCTGTACCCGACCGCCTTCCAACCCTTGGACGGCATGCTATTCGGTGTCCAGCAAGCCAGTAACAGGCGTAAAGCCTACATGGATACCTCCGAGGCGTCCTCCCATGATTTCAACGTTAGTAACAGCCCCTTCGTCCCCTTCTGGCATTTCGGATTGGGCACGTCTGTCGGCTGCGAAATCGTCCTTGAGAGGCGGGCGGAATCTAACCGCCTCATTGACGGGCATTTGTGGCTTGGTAGGGTGTCATCGATTAAGGTGGCGACCCCGGCGAAGGGGAAAAGCATCTACCAGGTGAGCGTGAAAACTGACTCATCTAAGCGCGGTAGGGACTTTAACGCCATGATGGTTAATCAAGTGAATATCATGACTCGCGCTTTGAAGCGTGCCTTGCTGCTCTAAGGAGGAACATTGTTTAACGGTACCCACCAGTCACAGTGCGATATGCAGCATCCGCAGGAAATGATGCTATGGGCGCTTAATTCCCCGATCCCTGAGTTCAACAGTGATGGTTTCCCTGTCTTTGATGAACAGACCGCCCGTATGATTTCCGTGCATCTTTACCAGTGCGGATTTAGGTATATGCCGGGGGAGCAGAACCGCCTGCAGTCTGTCGCGGATGACGGGTCGATCGTGTGGACTGATAATAAGCCGCTGAATCCTGAGAATCATAAGAAAAATATTGAAAACGTTGTGAAGGCTGCTAAACAGCAAGGCAACGATGAACTCTTGAATATTCTCGCAGGTAAACTCGCTGGACTAGCCAACGATATTACCGCTGAACTGGACAAAAACTAGGGGCTCTCCCCTTAGTTCATGCTAAAATAGTCTTATAAATTAACTAAGTTTTTGGATAAGAGGAAAGGGCTGGATATGACCACTCCCGCACCGGTGAATGACAATAACGAGCTTGAGGCGCCTGATTTTCGTGAGATCGTCGCAAAGATGACTGAGTTCGCGGGCGCTGCCCAGCGTATCCTGCAGCGAGTCTCGAATGAGTGCTTCGATTCTGAAGGAAAACTTGATACTACGCGCCTGTTGATGCTGATCCCCTCAGTGCTTGCTGAACTGAAGAAGTAGAGTCGCAGGTTAGCAGATGAAGAAGGGCCGTTGCACCACTTTCGCGCAGGAGGTGCAACGTCCCCACTTTTGTATGGAGGTGAAAAATGGATCCAACCTCGTCCGCAGCACTCGGCATCTCAGGCATCATCCTGCTAGCGATTGTTGCCCTGATTTGTGGTGAGGCGATTTTCTCAAACATGAGAGCGCGTGAATTCGGCCGTAAGAATTGGTCGCAGATCGTCGATAACCTGCAGGAACAGTTAGACAACCAGTTAAATACGATTAAAGAGCTTGAGGAAAATAATGGGAGTTTATCCCAAAAAGTTACTGCTTTAGAAGCCTCGGATAAGGCCAGAGACAACGAAATTAACCGTTTAAAAACCCTCGTAGATACACAGAATACACAGATCGTCAAACTTTCAAACCTACTGAATAAAGCCCTTAAGCATATTAAAGCATTCATTGATTGCGTCCTGCCAGACGGTGATTCTCGGGGCTACTGGCCATATTGTGGCGGAGCATGATCTAGCCGGCGAACTCCGCACCACAGTGAACGGTACAGACGACATTAGCCAGGTTACTCCGGTACTGAACAAGCGGATTCCGGGTAGCCATTACTGCACCGTGCGGATGCCGAACGACCCTCCCACCCCGGAGCAGCGGCGGAAGATGGCAGCTGACTTCCGCACCAGTATTGACCGTGGGAAAG
>NZ_WVRS01000022.1:0-3753 GCF_011525565.1 Lawsonella sp. | reverse complement strand
TCGTTGAATAAATAGCTACATAACGCTGTCATCTGCATAATCAGGGGAGGGTTTACCTTCTACGAATGAGAGCGCGCTCCGCAGGTCTACATCTTGATCGATAAAAGGAGTTATATGTCTAATAAGTGGGAAATGCTTGGTCAGCTACAAGAACAGTCAACTCGGCTGCGTAAAGTAGAGAAACAATTAGACAAGCTACAGAGCGAGCGCTACCAACTGGTGCAGTCTGCACACGGTAAAGGTGTTCGAATTTCTGAGATCTGTGAAGCAACCGGACTTTCTCGTCCTGGTGTCTACCGTATTCTGAGCCTTGAAGAGGCGCTCCTTTCATAGCTCATTAACGGTCAGTAGACCCGTAAATTTATGTCCTCAACCTTTTCTTAAGGCTGAGGACATAAATTTATGTAGGGTTTTAGGGTTTACAAAGCTTTCGCGTAAAGCATTGCACGAAGTGCTATATAAGCGCCCCCAGAAGGATTCGAACCCTCGACCAATCGGGTAGAAGCCGACTGCTCTGTCCACTGAGCTATGGAGGCATCATCCCCAGTGTAGTGCCACTGTGGAAAAGTACCGAACTAGCCTGTTTCTCACGGTTTCCTCCGTTTGTTATGTGCCACTCTAGTGTCATTCATTCGGCGATTCGTTACAGAAGGATTGCTGTATACACAAGGAAAGGCACTAACAATGTCCAATTACATAACGTTGATGGGAAATCTGGCCAGTGATCCGCAGCTTCGGCATGCGGCAGAGCGTACTGTGGCGTCATTCCGTTTGGCGTCGAACCATCGCTATTTCGATTCTGCTAGCCAGAGTTGGAAGGGCAATGAGGCATTGTTTATAGAAACAGTGTGCTGGGGGAATTTGGGGGAGAATGTTGCGGCAACTCTTCATAAGGGTGATCCGGTTATTGTGACGGGGCGTCTGGTGTCTGATGAGTTTATTCCGCAGGGTGAAGAAAGAAGCGTCACCGTTATAAAACTGACTGCTACTACCGTTGGTAAGGATCTCCGCTATTGTGGTCGTTCAGCAGGCATGTCTGTTCCTGAGGGGGCGGGAGAGACGGTAGACTAGGCACGTCAGATACCCCAGTAGAAGAGGTTGAGTCGTGTCAGAGTTCGTCTACACCATGCGTAATGTGCGAAAGGCTTTTGGTGAGAAAGTCATTTTGGATGATGTCACCATGTCCTTCTATCACGGTGCGAAAATTGGTGTTGTCGGCCCGAACGGTGCCGGTAAATCTAGCATTTTGAAGATTATGGCCGGGATTGATCAACCCTCTAATGGTGAGGCATTTGCCGATCCGGAGGCCAGTGTGGGCATCCTCATGCAGGAGCCGCAGTTGGATGAGTCGAAGACCGTCCGTGAAAACGTTGAAGACGGTCTTGGCGACGTTATGCAAAACCTTAAGCGGTATAACGAAATTGCCGAGAAGATGGCCACTGATTACTCCGATGAGTTAATGGAGGAAATGGGCGTCCTGCAGGAGAAGCTTGATCATGCCGACGCGTGGGAGTTCGATTCCCGCATTGACCAGGCTATGGACGCTCTCCGCTGCCCCCCGGGAGATTCCCCCGTTACGAAGCTTTCCGGTGGTGAAAAACGCCGTGTAGCGTTGTGTCGTCTCCTTCTCCAGGCTCCGGATCTTCTATTGCTTGATGAGCCCACTAACCACCTTGATGCGGAATCAGTTGCCTGGCTGGAGAAATTCCTCCAGGACTATAAGGGCGCTGTGCTCTGCATTACCCACGACCGCTACTTCCTTGACCACATTGCTGAGTGGATCTGTGAAGTTGACCGCGGACACCTTTACCCCTACCAGGGCAATTACTCCACCTATCTGGAGAAGAAGGCCGAGCGTTTGGAAGTCGCCGGGCGTAAAGACGCGAAGTTGCAGAAGCGTTTGAAGGAAGAACTGGCGTGGGTTCGTTCCGGTGCGAAAGCTCGCCAGGCGAAGTCCAAGGCTCGTCTGCAGCGTTATGAGGAAATGGCGGCAGAGGCAGAGCAGTACAAGAAGCTCGATTTTGAAGAGATTCAAATTCCTACCCCGCCACGACTAGGCAATGTTGTGGTGGAGGTTGACCACCTGACAAAGGGATTCAACGGACGAACTCTTATTAAGGATCTGTCGTTTACCCTGCCGCGTAACGGAATTGTTGGTGTTATCGGCCCCAATGGTGTCGGTAAAACCACTCTCTTTAAAACTATTGTGGGACTAGAGAAACCAGATTCTGGAACAGTACGTGTGGGAGAGACAGTAAAACTTTCGTACGTTGACCAGAACCGCGAGAATATTGATCCGAACAAAACTGTGTGGGAAGTTGTCTCGGAAGGCCTCGACTACATTGTTGTAGGACAGAATGAGATGCCATCACGGGCATACATTTCCGCATTCGGATTCAAAGGCCCAGACCAGCAGAAGAAAGCGGGAGTCCTCTCCGGCGGTGAACGCAACCGCCTCAACCTTGCGCTCACCCTTAAAGTTGGCGGTAACCTCATCCTCCTGGACGAGCCCACTAACGACCTCGATGTAGAAACCCTCTCATCGCTCGAAAACGCTTTGACGAAATTCCCCGGCTGCGCCGTCGTCATTTCCCACGATCGCTGGTTCCTGGACCGCACCTGTACCCACATTCTCGCCTGGGAAGGCAATGTGGCAGAAGGGCAATGGTTCTGGTTCGAAGGAAACTTCGAGGGCTACGAAGCAAACAAGATTGAGCGTTTGGGGGAGGAAGCAGCCCGGCCGCATTCCGTCACCCACCGTAAACTCACCCGCGACTAAGACTGGCGTATCGAGAGATATCCACGGATCCTTCTCGGAAAGGAGTACATCATGTCGAATAGGGCAGGAAACTACTCGTGCGAGCTTGAACTTCGGTGGAGTGACTTCGACCAATCCGGTGAAGCCACGGATATCACCTACATTGAATTAGCCCGCGAGGCGCGTCTCCGATTCGTGAAGGATACGTGGATCCGGCGGGGCTTCACCGCCCCACCGATGGTGGTACGGCATCTTGAAGTGGACTATTTGAAGCCACTCCTTATTGGAATGGAAACAGTGACGGTAGATCTCACCGTGCAGGTCGTCACGTCGCATAGTTACACTTTGCGGCACGAGCTCAGGGACAATAGGGGGGATATTCTGGCGGTAGTCGATTGTGTCCTTGTCCCATTCGATTGTGAAGCGCGTCGACAGGTGGAATTAGAGCCGGCTATTCGGCTTATGCTCACTGAATACCAAGCAAGCGCTAAAGCAGACACTGCTGGTGATCAGTGACCTCCTCCACCGCCATAAATCCCATATTGACGTGGGATAATCGTACAGATCTTATTATCGCTGGGCATACTCATTACCACGCTGTCGCACCGGCAGAACTTATTAAAGGATGTCCCCTCACCCTAAGCGAGCTCCACGATGACCCCCATAGTGAGTCTCCTCGTGAGCATCGTGGTGAACAGAGGATAGTCTCTGAGCTTTTTAGTGAGAAGAATGCTGCACCAGATCTGGTGATCTGTGGTGATGCATACGACGCTATAGAACAGCTCGTTACGGTGGACGGACTACCTGCACCGCAACTGGTCTATATTGATCCGCCCTACAACACCGGCACCATTTTCACTGACTACAACGACGGCCTTGACCACCATCTGTGGTTGGGAATGATGCACACACGTCTCAATGCCTTGCATGAGATGCTTGCCCCCACGGGAAGTATATGGGTTCATCTAGATGATTCAGAGATGCCGTATGCGCGC
>NZ_WVRS01000025.1:0-5494 GCF_011525565.1 Lawsonella sp. | reverse complement strand
AAATTGACTCTTGCACAATGTGAAGGAGGCCATGATCGTGGCTCTTAATAGTGATTACCAAGCTTTTAAGAATGTTGTTGCTGCACGTCGTTCTGTGTACGCTCTTAATGCTGATTTGCCTGTATCGGAAGACGATATCGTTTCTGTGGTAAAGGATCTGACGGAGCTTACTCCTGATGCTTTTAATCAGAAGAGCGCTCGTGCCATTGTTGTTTTTGGAGAGAAGAACCGGGAAGTCTGGGATGCTATCTATGATGCGTTCGATGGGAAAGTTGATCGTGCTAAAACAGATGCTTTTGCCGCTGGTGCCGGTACTGTTCTCTATTTCATTGATCGCTCGATAATCCAGTCGATGCAGGAGCAGTATGTTCTTTACGCGGATAGGTTCCCTGTTTGGGCGCAGCAGGCTAATGGGATGCTGCAGTTCAATATTTGGTCTGCTTTCCGCAGTTTAGGGGTGGGTGCGTCTTTGCAACATTACAACCCTGTCATTGATGAGGCTATCCGCGAGGTGACGGGTGCGCCTGCGTCGTGGGAGCTTGTTGCGCAGGCTCCTTTTGGCGGTATTGTGGCTGAACCAGGTGTCAAAGAAGGTGAAGATATCTCGCAGCGCGTGTGGGTGCAGCGATAGATTTCCTCGTTTATACTCTCACAGAGGCCTAGGAATACCGTACTTCGATGGAAGTGCGGTATTTTTCAATGAGGCTAGGGCAGATTACACTTTTGTCTAAGAGTCGCGAATCGCGTTATATAGGTACCGAAGCAGGAAAGAAGCAAGATATGTGGCAGGGATGATGGGTAATCTCATAGAACACCGTTATTCCATTTTAGTTAGCCGTATCACAGCATTCGTTGTGCATCGATTATTCCTAGTGACGGTAGGGTAAAGGGAGCGTTTACTTCATTGGTACAAGTGCGAGGAGCGATGATGAGGTCAGCTAGGCGCCGTCCTCTCACCATTGTTTTTGTCACCGATATGTTCGGTGTTGAAACGAACGGTATTGTTACGTCTGCCAGGCGTATGTGCGAGCAGCTCCGCGCACAGGGGCATACAGTTCGTGTTGTTGGTACCACAGAAAGTGGTAAGGATAAGGTTAAAAATAACTTAGAGCACGCTATTAAACATGCTTCGCAGAATAATTCTGAGACCGATGATGAGCTGTATGTAGTGCGCGAACTCCGCATCCCGGTAGTGAATCATTTCGCTAAAAAACAGAGTTTTATTTTTGGTACTCCGAAGATAGCAACATTCCAGGAGGCATTTGAAGGCGCAGATGTTGTGCACTTCTTTATGCCTATGATGTTGGAACAAGTGGGAGTTCGCGTCGCCAAGCGTATGGGTATTCCTATTACGGCAGCTTTCCACGTTCAAGCAGAGAATATTACGTACAATATCAGTCCGCGGTTACAGGGGGCAGATTGGGCTGCTACTGGCGTTTATAAAGTTCTCTATGAGATTTTTTATAATGCCTTCCCTTTTATCCACTGTCCTTCTGAGTTTATTAAGAACCAGTTACTGGAGAATGGTTACGGGAAACACGCCAAATTAGTTGTTATTTCTAATGGCGTAGGGGATCGTTTTCAGCCTCCGGCACTTGAGCGTCGAGTTTTTCCGCTGTATAAAGATACTTTCGATATTCTCATGGTGGGTCGTCTTTCTCCTGAGAAGAATCAGAAAGTTCTTATTCGTGCCGTGCAGTATTCGCGTTATGCGAAGCACATTCGAATTTTCTTTGCTGGTGGCGGTGCAGATCAGAAGATGCTGCAAACCTTAGGTAGTGTACTTCCGCGCCCTCCGAGTATTCACTATTATTCGCAGAAAGAATTAGTGAATCTTATGCATTCGTGCGATCTTTATGTTCATACTGCATCGGTGGAGATTGAAGCTATTTCTTGTCTAGAGGCTCTCGCAACCGGTCTCGTTCCGGTTATTGCGAATTCTGACAAATCTGCCACTCGCCAGTTTGCTTTGGACGACCGCAGTCTCTTCATCAACAATGATCCTCGGGATTTAGCTCGCCAGATTGACTACTGGATTGAGCATCCCGTCCAGCGTGTTCAGATGTCAAAGGTTTATGCCCAATCGGCTGATGTTTATCGGCTGCCAGAGTGCGGCCGAAAGATGGAGGACATGCTGTATGAAGCTGTGGAGCAATATCAAAAGTAACGTTTTCAGTTTCGCTTTTGCACCATTAGTCATGGCGGTGCTTCCACTGCTTATGCGGGTGCGTCTTGTGGGACGTGATAATGCTCAGCAGTATCGTCGTCTTACCCAAACGCGTGGTGGATTGGTGTTGTGTAACCATACCTACTATCTTGACGGGACCTTCGCTCTATATGCATTGTGGCCACGCAGGCTGTGGTACACCACGCAAGCAGAGAATTTGTCGTTGCCTATAGCAGGCCAGATTCTTTCTTTCTGGGACGCAGTGGGAATAGAACGGGGCAAAAACGGCCAAAAGAAGTTCAATGACGATATGGGTAAGCTCTTGCGGGAGGGAAAGTCTATAGTCCTTTACCCGGAGGGTAATTTACGGCTTTTCGAGAAGGAATTACAGCCGTTCCATAAGGGAGCTTTCCATCTTGCGGTACGCGAACAGGTGCCGATTCTTCCTATTGTGGCTATTCCCTTGCCGCGACGGTGGTGGGGACTTCGACGTAGTATGCGTGCAGAAGTACTACCCCCTGTTGTTCCTCCTGCTATCTCTGTAGACGATGATGGCTATGAGGCTGCGGTTGAAGAGTTGCGGGACAAAGTGTTTGAGATGATGTCTGTGCGTATGGCGGCAGAAGGATAGATCTACAAAAGCCGAAAGCAAAGCTACATGGGGGTCTGTCCTGTGTATCCTTTTTGCGTATTCTTTTCCACTTATTCTTTAAAGCGTCCTAAAATGGGAAAATCTCTGGCAGTTTACCTGAAAGGTTTTCTGCCAGGGATTAACTTTTGTGCCCCCATAGGGACTCGAACCCTAGACCTGCGGATTAAAAGTCCGTAGCTCTACCAACTGAGCTATAGGGGCTTGCTCCTAACAATTTAGTAGAAATGTCGCGTAATACGAAATTGCGAGTAAATGGTGTCGCAACACTGTCTGAATGCAAGGGAATTACCAGCGGTTTTGCAGAATGGGGTGGTTATCCTTTAGGCTTAGTTTCGCTCTAGTAATAGGGAAAGGCCCCCATCGTCTAGCGGCCTAGGACACTGCCCTTTCACGGCAGCGGCACGGGTTCGAATCCCGTTGGGGGTACCAAGGCCCTGTGGCGCAGTTGGTTAGCGCGTCGCCCTGTCACGGCGAAGGTCGCGGGTTCAAGTCCCGTCAGGGTCGCCAGACGTTATCGTCTTGTTAAGGCCAGGTAGCTCAGTCGGTATGAGCGTCCGCCTGAAAAGCGGAAGGTCGCCGGTTCGATCCCGGCCCTGGCCACTGCTGCAGAAGCAGCTTTTTTCATATGGCCCTGTGGCGCAGTTGGTTAGCGCGTCGCCCTGTCACGGCGAAGGTCGCGGGTTCAAGTCCCGTCAGGGTCGCCGTAGTAAGAGTAAACCCCCGCATAGGAATATGTGGGGGTTTGTTGTATGTAGCCTTCGTAGTCTCTCTGTTTCGTCATCATGCTATGTTTCTTTAGCAGTGTCTCTTGTATCTTCTGCGTCTCCTATGCCTTTGAGATGCGCTTCTAGGGCTGTGGTTAGAGTGTGTGCTGCACGTGCTTCATATCGCGTATGCGTGCTGTTTAATGTGTACGGAGCGTGCTAGACACGTGCGGTACTCTGTGCATGAAATGCGTGTGCTTGAAACACAGCTGTACGTTGTGGGAGCTGGAAGGATAGTCCATGGGTACTTTTGCTAGTGGTATCTCTACTGATGTTTCTGCTGACCAGCCTCGGATACCGGTGGTGGTTCTAGCTGGTTTTTTGGGATCCGGTAAAACTACTCTTCTTAATCATCTTTTGCAGGATGATCATGGAATTAAGCTGGCCGTTATTGTCAATGATTTCGGCACTATACCGGTTGACGCCATGCTGGTTGCGGGACAGGTGGATTCTCTTGTCTCAATGGCTAATGGTTGTTTGTGTTGTCAGTCGTCGGATGAAGAGTTGGATAAAGCGCTGGATCAGCTTGCACATACTGATGGCGTTGAGGGGATAGTTATTGAGGCCTCAGGGCTAGCGGAGCCGCAGGTTCTCATGTCGATGGTGGCTACGGCTACTACGGTCACTGATGTGTCGGTAGGGGGGCTTATCGAGGTCATTGACGCCGGTGAAGTGAAGGATACTGTGCAGCAGCATCCGACGGTGCTACGTCGCTTGCATAATGCGGATCTTATTGTTCTGAATAAGGCGGATCGGCTTGAACGTAGTGAAGTGGCTAGTGTGCGGCGTCTTTTGAAGGATGCGGCGCCTGCTGTCATGGTTGTAACGACGGCTTACGGGCGGGTGGATGCTCGTGTCTTGTTTGATCGACCGGATAAGGATCCGCAGACTTTTGCGGAGCTTGTTTCTGATCATGCTCATCATGATCACGGCCACGTCCATGAGAATGGTGACGGTCATAGTCACCATCATGATCATTTACATGATAGCTACCGTACGGTTTCAGTTACTTTGGATAATCCTTTGCATCCAGCTCGTTTTATGGATTTTGTGCGGAATGGAGCTGGTGGTGCGTATCGCGTCAAGGGGTTTATCCAATTGGCAGGACCGCAGGAAAACGAGTCGTTTGTTTTTGAAAAGACGGGTCAGCATATTGCGTTACAACGCTGGTTTCCGCAGACTGATGAAGCAGGGGCGGTGAGGTCAGCGGACTCGGCGGAGTCGGCAGGCCAGTCAGGGCTTGTATTTATCGGTGTCAGTCTTGATGACGACGCCATTGCTGCAGCGTGTGATGATTGTGTGTGGAAGGGGGCGGATATAGATCCAGTAACTGAGGGTGAACTGTGGTCTTTTTATCCTTATCTGGAAGATGTTTCCGCAGAGCCTGACGATTATTGGTGGGATGAGCAGGAAGAAGAGTCTGGGATAGGTGAGGATTATTTGCTTGAGCCGGAAGAGGATCCTACGTTTCTTCCTTAATAGGTGATAATGGGGAGAGACATATCTAGCATAGAAATTATGGTTGTACATAGTTGTTTTTCAGAATGTATAGTGTGATGTGATCTGCATCATAACCGGTAGGTATGTTGACCCCGTATTGGGGTGAATGGAAAACCATTTTCCAGTTCCTTCAGTGAGGAGATTATGTGACTGCGCGTCAGGAATCGCACCAGGAATCTCATCGAGAATCTCACCGGGAATCTTCCACTCCACAGGAAAGTGATTTAGTTTCTGCTGCTGTACGAAACTTTTATGAGGAGTCTGGAGTATCAATAGCGCTGGGGGCACAGGCTTTATCTGCTAATGAGATGTGCATTATTGAGGCTTGTGGTTTGAAGGCGGGTCTTATGCATCATTTGCGCATTGGATCCGACTGTGGTTTAGGCGGCCGTGTTTTTTCTGTGCAACGGG
>NZ_WVRS01000015.1:0-7160 GCF_011525565.1 Lawsonella sp. | reverse complement strand
CACCATTAGTGCCAGTAGCATTCTTACTGCCGCCCTTACCGCCGCCACCGGCCTGGCAGAGCCACAGATGCACACTACGCACACCCTCAGGGCGTACCCAGTGAAACGCATTATCCTTATGAGAACGCCTCTCCGGGAGACGAGAACTCGCTACAGGCTCCATCCACTTTAACCCCCTATTGTGCTTTACAGACGGCCAATCATTATGCCCGGAAGCTGGGGAAGAGCACGTCCACTCCTCCCAAACCTCACCGAAAGTGCAGGCCTGGATAACCCTCGACCACGGAGAAAAACTGTAGTTTTTTAGATCAAGATACTCTATTCTTTCGAGCTCTATACTGTTGCACCACAGCTGCACCCCAAAACAGTGCTCGTTGTAGTGGAGTTTCTTCCCGTTGATATGCACATAGTTTGCTTTAGTATTGAACGCCTGATTAGCGACCTGATGCGTCTCATCGCCAATAGCTACACCGAAGGTGCGTCGGTTCAAATACACACTGATAAAGATGTGGTGGAAAGGAACATCACAGTCCCCAATGATAGTGTCAGAAAACGGTGCGGTAACCGTCTGTTTAATACCTCCCGATCCGGTAATAGACACTGTTGTCTTACCATCAGCAACCGTGACAGAAACCGACTCATTACTACCAGGATCCCCGATCTGGAGACTAGCCCCAGGAGTAGCCCATAACCCCAGCTGGAACTTACAACCACCAGACGTCTCATTAGGAGCAGAAATAGTGACATCGCTAGCGTGCGTATCGTCCAACTGCGACATGAGACGCAACAACGCCAACGGCAGCCCATTAACCTTTGGGGCAGCAGGACGAACAACCTTACGCGTGTGATAACTCATAGATACATCCCAGCCAGCATCACAGACATGCCGATATACTCGCCCACAACAGACTTCACCTGCACATCAATCACATCACCAGCGTTCATCGCGATACTCTTACGTGAGAATGCGCCGCGCAGCGTATTCTCCCCCGTAATAGTCAAAGATTCCTTCTCTTTGCCATTCACGAAAAGCCCCAAAGTCAACGTAGGGGCACCCTCCCCCTCCAACTGTGCCACAGCACCGACACGAACAATCATGTCCGTAATAAGCCCATTGAAGCTCTTCACGATACCAAGCGGGGTATCGTGAAACCCGGATACACGGTAGACGATGACGTATAAATCTCCGCATCCCAATAGCCAAGGTTCTTGCCCGTTAGTGCGTTCGCCATGCGGTTGAACGCTGTTGCAAACGCATCCGCTACCTGCCCGGCAGCGCCAGCAGCACCCTGCATAACCCCATTCATGCCGTCAGTAACAATCTGGACAATCTCACAGCAATCTTCGCAATATCCGCCGCATTCTTTGACACCAGCGCACTAACCTTGCTGATCTCCGCATCAACATAGGCCGTCAGCTCGCCCGGATCATAACCATCGCCAAGATCAGCGATAGCCTTATCCACCTTCGACTGAGCCTCCGTAAGCCGCTTATCGAAACCCCCAAGAAGCTCCGCAAACGGCTTATAATCACGCTTCATCTTCTGACGATAAGAAAACAGGATGCTCGATTCCGTCATCCGCTGCAACGCAGGCAACCCCGAAACACCACCTGAGGGATCTGCAAAAACCCCGTACTCTGGTCGTTTATCGAGAGCTTTAGAGTCACTGAGCGACGGCTGCTCCTCAGGGGACTGTGGTGCTGTCATTGCGCCTCCCCCACATGGATTTGCGGGGCGGCGTCATCATCACGCACCCACCGCAACAACTCTGCATCAAACACCTTCCGCCCCTCCACAGCGTCCAAAATATGCTCAGCAAACTGCTGAGCAACCATCGCCGGCATGATCAGTGGCGCTGACTGTGCAACATCAGGATGCACAACCGCCCTATACAGCCGTTTCTTCTCTTCGTCTGACAACATGACTAGACAACTCCCAAATTCCTTGCGGCCTTATACAGCTTTCCCGTATCCCTAAACAACCGGTCCAACGGCATCTCGTTCACAGTAGGATCCCCGAGCGTTGGGATCCATACAGGCGGCTTATACGGCTCATGCTGGAACGTCAACGATTGCACCTGATGCACAACCACCTTCCCGCCCCGATACGGCACCTCCGCACCAATACGCGAACCAAGCGCAAAATGCCCCTGCCCCCGATCCCCCACCACATAAGGCGCACCGTCCCCAATATCAATCTCAACCGCATCACGATCACGCGACTGGTAGAACCCGCGCGCTAACGCAAGCCCCATAGACAACGTGTACGACTTACCCGGTGCAGGGAGGAATTCTTCTTCGCGCGGGTTCCATCCTGCTTGTCGTGCCCTGGTGGGGGATTTTATTGTGGCGAAGGCGAGGAAGACGTCGGAGTAGATGTCTTTGAGGAGGCTGTCTGCGATGTCTCCTAGGGTGTCGAGGCCGGGGACGATGGCGCCTAGGACGTTCCCTACGAATTTGATCGGTAGCCCGATAAGCTCGTTTACGCCTGGTGCGGAGTGGCCTCCCGTGACCATTTGGATTGCTCCGGCTGTTTGGCGTGTGTAGGTGGTTTTCTTCAGCCCGTACTTGTGGCGGTAGATGACGTAGGGGGCTTTTTTGTGGGTGAAAAGGAATGTGCCTTTTCGGGAGTATTCGGGTGGGTTGACCGGGTTTGCGACTGTGCCAATAACGGAGTCGATGGCGTTTTCTGTGTAGGTTTGCACGGTGCGGACTAGCCCGGTGAGGAGGTTTCCTCCTAGTACTGTTTCCCCTAGTGCGGTGGAGACGTCTTCGATGTCCCAGAAGCATTGCCCGTTCCGCGCTTTGACGCACCCTGGGTAGGGCATGGGGTCGCCTTTGAGCCAGCGTCGGTATGAGACTTTATACCCGTGTTCTGACGCTAGTTCGAGAAGATCGAAGAGAGTGTCGAAGCGGGAGGAGATGACGACCCAGGGCCCACCGGAGGTGAGAAGCGGCTTCGGCATGCAGACGTTTGGCCATTCCCAGGGGGTGATTCCTTCTACCCATGTTGTGGGGTCCAAGGGGTCGTCTGGGATATTCCAGAGGTTTCCCGAGAGTCGGAGGAATTGGCAGAAAAATGTGAGCGGGATAGCCCAGTCAATAGGGGCGAAAAGCGTCCAATACTTGGGGGCTTGCACGGTTGCTGGGAGGAAGGGGTTAGGCCATATGGAGACGTACTTCAGCTGCTCCATGTCATCATTGAACATGGCCGTGAAGACGCTCTTTTCGCTGTCGATAGTGTAGGTGTCCAAGCGACCAGACCAGCGGATACCATTCTTATCGACAGTAAGGAATACACTCCTGCCGGTGTCACCGTCTACCGTGTCCATGATCCATTGCGCGAGGTGATCATCGGGGCGTAGCGACAAACTAGCCGTGCCGATGTCGTTGATCTTTAGCGTGCAGGACAGGGCGAGGTAGTCTTTCACGGTGCCTGCGAGGATCCATTGGGCGTCCCATAGGCGGACGAGAGGGCGACTGTAGCGGCTTGCCTCACGCTCTTCCCTCTCCGTAAGGCATTGCGTGTATACCGCTTTCAGGTTGTCGGGTAGTGCCATGGTTTAGGCCTCCATCCCCCATGGGCGTGAATACTCTACCGGGAGCACAAGCCCCACCTGCTGATTCTGCATCGATGGGATGACATTGTATGTTGCTTTCAGCAGTCGCCCAATTGTTCCTGCGGTAATGGCTGCCACGGCCTCCACAACAACGTTGTCTACAAACGTTTTCGCCGTCTCTAGCCCCTGCATAATGTAGCCTGCAAGAGTATTTTCCGTAAGCTGCGCTAACTCCGTATCGCTTACCCCGTCCATGATCCCGGAGAGCGCCTTCGCTGTCTCCACGATCAACCGATGATCTATACGGGTAGGCAGTCCCAGACTCGCCATAATGTCATCAGCAAAGGGGAATGGGTTCATGATGATGGGCAGCTCGTAACTCTCAGTGTGCGGTGGGAGCGGGTAGAGAAAATGATCCGGCACGGTCGCAAGCCACATAGGATGCCCGGCGCATACTGCTTCCTCCACTCCGGGGCGGGTATCGACGAGAACGTTTTGCCCTGGCATTTGGAAGGGCATGGTGACGTAGTGCTCTTTGTTGTGTTCAATGTCGATGTCGGGGAGAACAACGCTGGTTGCGCCCTGTAGTACCCATTGTGGCCATAGTGGGCGGTCTCCTGGATTGCTGACAGTGATCGTGTCGTAAAAGTTTCTCCCATTAAAGGTCCAGGTGAGTTCCTTTTTCTCACCCTGCCACATGGGGTTCCCGGCTCGGAGCGTGTAAATGCACTTGACGATCCCTCGAGTAGCGGGGTCTTCTTTATTGTCGACGTTAGGTTTGTCGAATAGTCGGCATTTGAGTGTGCGAGTGCCGGACTCTGTGGTGACGCTGATAGTAGAATCATGGAGTTCTGAGAAGGATTGCCGGAAGGCGTCCTCTGTAGCTCTCCATGAAGCACCTAGGGCATCATCGACGACCCCGAATGGGAGTGTGAGATCCCGCGGAGGGTAGTCGACGCTGATAGGGCGTGCTCCCACAGAGTTTGTTGTGCTCTGCCACACGGGTTTAATGTCCGCGTCCAACAATCCGACGGGCTCTTGGAGGAGATAGACGCCCTCGTCTCCCTCTTTGGTCCCGTATACATGGAATGTTTTTTCCCCATCCCAGGATGTGATCGAGACATCGTAGGTCATAGTAGCGCTCCCATTCCATGTGCTCTTGCTGTGCTTATGCCGTTGAATTTGGTGTATGCGGTTTGAGGATCGTAGGTGTTGAAAATGAAGGTGTCTCCTCCCGCTCCCCGCTGGATACTCTTCGTTAATGCTCCTCCGCCGATCTGTTGAGGAAGTGCAGATGACACCGCCGACAGCGCCGCCCCGGTCTCCGGGAGATGGTCGGAGAGCATCTCTTGTAGCGTGGGGACACCTCCGTTGAGAGTGTCGACACCCGCATGCATCATCCGGGAGCCTGCCATAGCGACCTGCGATGCTCCCTCTCCCGCCAAATCAGCGGCCATGGGCGTAAACATGTCCACCGTGTCAGCGGCCAGCCCTGAGCCAATATCGATAGCGCTACCAGCGATACCAGAAGCGCCCGAGATGACCGCGCCGATTGGTGCGCCAACAACTGGGATAGCACCCAGAGCGCTGCCCACCATGTTGCCGCCCGTGCTCACGCCGGCTCCCAGGGCTTTACCGCCCTCGCGCAACGCGCCGCTGGCAAGCTTTCCTCCCGCTGTCACGACACCAGAGGCGATCTGTGCGGCAGCCTGCGGGGCAACAGAGTCATACACGTTGAGCGCCAGGTTTGCGGGGGCAGCCCGTAAGCCCCGCTCATCGAGCGGCACACCCTGATTCATCTGATTCAGCACAGCCTCATTCCCCGCCGCCGCCGTCTTCGACATGATCATCTCACCGGTCTGGGCGGTAATGATCTGATCATCCCCGGAAACGTCCACGCCCGCCTTTTTCAGCATCGCCTTAAGCTTCGGGTTCGGCTTCACTTTCCCGCCCTGCTCGTAGTGCTTCATTTGCCCCCACAGCATCTCTAGTGAGGCGTTATCCGAGTCCATAATCTTGAGCCCTGCAACAATGTTCGCCAACGGGTGGTAAATCTGGCGGGGTAGCTCAGAATCCACGTTGGAGAAGAACTCCTGCGGGGTAAGACCCATAAGGCCATGAACAGTGGCGTCCTTGAATTCCTTCTCTTTAGGATCGCCCGGGGCTTTCGGCTTCCGCGGCTTCGCAACCGGCTTCCCGTTCTTATCCTTGCCTCCGTTTTTCTCCCACTCGGCAAGCTTCGACTCATAGACACGCATCCTATCCGCATAGTCCGCCCGGTTGTCCGCAAAGTCCGCCTGCTGCTCCTTCTCCTCCTCAGTGAGAGGTGCGGGCGCAGAATAATTCGTATTCCCCTTCGACCGCTTCTGGATTTCGGCCAGCACGTTATCAACCATGGCCGTCGACATGCCCAGCCACTCCAACGCTGCCAGAGCCGTTGTGCGCCACTGCTGCGCCCCTGCACCCGCAACACTACGCGGTGTGGTAGCAAAACCATACTGGCCGCTATTTCGTCACGTGACGGCTCATAGGTGCGCCCCGCCATCTGATCTACAGCAGCACCGCTACCAGCAGCACTACCAACCCCATTTTTCGCCAACCCGGCAAGCTGCAACACAGCATTCACCAGCGGCGGCATGCGATCCTCAATACCGAAGACACTTAAGATATCGGCGACCTGGCCAGTGACACCAGCGCTGATCACATCCTTGATAGCGCCCGTGATCGTCCCACTAGACCCCACCGTCGTGCCAGAGGACTTGAAGAGGCCAGGCAAGGCAGACGCCCCACCCGCATCCTGGATAGCCTTCTTCAGCTCATCTCCCTCAAGAAGATTTCCCTTATCGTCGAGGAGCTGCTCAGGAAGATTCTGCACACCCGCCAAGATAGCCAATGGGTTTGAGGCGGGCATCACAAAAGACTGGTTCAACCCGCCCAACACATGGCCACCCAGAACACCCCCTTTACCTGGCACCATCGTCGCCACAGTGCCATCCGGCAGTACAGCCTCCACCACACTGCCCTTAGCACCGTTCAGTGTGAAATTGATTGCCAGCTTGCCCTTAGACCACGGACCCGGTCGAGCCCCCAACGTCTGCAGATAGGCCGGCAGCTGCTCTACGCTCGGCACCTCACCAAACGGAGCCAGCCCAGCCGCCCGGCGCGCCAGAGCAATAGGCATGGCGAGGTTATCGCCCCATCCACGCCCACCATAGACGTATTTGTCCCCATTGATGGTGGGCATCCCATAGACGCCGGTAGCGAAACCGGTGAGGTCGAAGCGGCTGGCCGTGTCTTTGAGGGTGGAGCCGATTTCTAGCGGCTTTTTGCCGACCATGCCGCCGGTAGCATAGCCGGGGAGTTTCGGGAACGTGCCATTGTTAATCTCGGTCAGTTCGCGGTGATACTTTTCCGACATGGAGCGGCGGGTAACGTGCTCTCCTGCGTCTACGCGGGCGATGGGTGAGCCAGCGGCATCTACGCCGAGGAATCCGTCGCGGCGTTCCGTGCCGGGCCCAGAGGTAGGGAGGAAACCACCAGTAGAGAAACCGAGGATACCGCCGAGGAAATGGCCCTTCACATCCTTGTGTTTCGTGGTGA
>NZ_WVRS01000009.1:0-7718 GCF_011525565.1 Lawsonella sp. | reverse complement strand
AAGGAGTTGATCGCGTCACCAGAGTGGTAGTTCCGTATGGCCGGAATACCCAGGTTGGCGGAGAGATAGACATCCTTCGCGTCACGTAGTTTCTCCATGTTATCGATCAACAGAAAAATCAGGTCCACTTATGTGGCGGCTTGTTTCTGGGTTCGCTGAAACCCAACCTGAAAAACGACTTCAATATCGCAATGGGAAAAGACCATTGCTCAGCGCTTCAGGCTGCATACTCTAACAGACCATCACCTATGGCATCACGCCGCCAACAGAGCCCTAATAGGAGAAAGATCCGTGGACCGGCGCGCTACCCGTAATTCATAAAGTGCCTGCATGTGCTCACATGCAGGCAGGCTCCATAGAGGAAACTTGCCTAGCCAGGTATCTGCCACTGCTAGTTCTTCCACGATGTCAAAGATGAAGGGAGACTTTGACAAACTCACAATGAAAACCCCCAGAAAAGCTCCGTGAGTCTGATTCGTCAACGTGAATCGGGGAGAGCGCAATGTCTGGGGAGTGTGAAACTGTTCATAGTTGGGTATTTATCCTCCTCTGAGGATCTTTCTCGCCAGCATCGTCGCCCGCGCTGTCGCCAGCATCGTCGCCGTGCCAGCGGTCGGACTCGCGGATGCCCCACTTGGACAGAAATACGGTCAGCAGAGTGACTACGCCACACACCACGAAGATGATGGCGGTGCCCTGGCTGGAGAGTTTGATGGCTAGGTCGTTGAGGGAGGTGGCCTGGTCGGGGGGCAGCAGCCCGGCAACCTTGGCGCCCACCTTGTCGGCGGCACCGGTACTCACCATGTCCCGGACGGTACTAGCGGTGTCTGCAGGCAGAGAGGTGAAGATAGAGTTCTTGTCCAGGCCGTTGTTGATGTGACTGGCTAGGATAGCGCCGTTGATGGCGACACCTGCGGCGGTACCCAGCGGCATGGCGGCGTTGGCCATACCGGTGGCGACGCCAGCTTTCTGAGGAGGTACGACGGAGACGGCAATATCCATCATGAAGGGGGTGACGAAACCGCCGCCAATGCCCATAAGGAGGAAGACGGGGACGATCGCTACCCAGTTGGTGGTGTAGTTGATGGAGAGGCCGGTGAGGAGGCCGATGGCGGTGATGGCCATGCCGATGGCGACGACGTTATTGGCACCAATCTTTTTCCCGAGGGGGCCGACCATGCCGGCAACGGCGATCATGGGAACGGCAACGAGCATGATGATAGCGCCGATTTGGATAGGCGTGCGCTGTCCGACGCCGAACATCCAGTAGATGCTGTAGCTGAACAGTCCGAAGCTCATGAGTTTGGAGACGAAGCCGAGCACAATGACGGTGCTGTAGCTGGGAATCTTGAACATGTTGAGGTTCAGCAGGGCATCGTCACCCTTGCGCTTTTGCCGCCAGATCATGATACCCATGACGATAATACCGAGGATGAAGGGGAGGATGGTCCGCCAGCTGCCCCAGCCACGTTGCGGTCCGTAGAGGATGGCGTAGTTGATGGCAAAGAGGCTGATAACAGTGTAGACGATGGTGAGGTAGTCGGCTTTGCCTTGGGCAGTGGTGCCTTCGGCGCGGAGCGTCTTGTAGGTGTTGGGTACGGCGGCGAGGGTACCAAGGATGCAGATGAGGCCGAGGGGGACGTTGATGAGGAAGAGCCAGGGCCAGGCGCCGCGACCAAGGAAGTCCCCGGCGGTTTGGAGGATGATGCCGCCAACCAGGGGGCCGAAGGCCATGGCGGCAACGGAGACGGTCATGGAGAGACCAATAGCACGGTTGCGGCGGGCGGAGTCTTCTTTAGCGTAGGCGTCTGCGATGAGAGGGATGCAGGTGCCGAAAACCATGGCGGCGCCGAATCCTTGGGTGCCACGGAAGACGACGAGACTGTCTGCGGTGGGGGCGAAGGCGCAGGCGAGGCTGGAGAGCATAAAGAAGGCGTGGCCAATGAGGAAGAGCGGCCGTCGGCCCCAGAAGTCGGAAATGGCACCGACGCCGAGGAGGAGGGAGGCGAAGGCGAGGGTGTAGGCGTTAATTACCCATTGGGCGCTGGAGAGGGGGGCGTTGAAGTAGTTGGCGATAGAGGATAGCGCGACGTTCACAATGGTGTTGTCGAGCGTCATGATGATGGTGGAGAGTCCAACGAAGACGGCCGCCCAGACCGGTTTCGGGGTACTCTTTGGGGTGTTTGTGGTAGCCACGGGCATCCTTCTGCAAAATCTCTCAGGGTGAATTAGTTAGGTATGCCTAACTTTACTCGATTCGCTTGGGAAGACAACCCAACCATCCTTACATTCGCGACTATGCATGCCACCCTTGGGTTTTACGCTTATCCGGTGACGGTGCTGGAGCCGGTTGAGTGACGGCACTGGTGTGGACGGGTGGCGACACTTGTGGGAATGGGTGACAGCAAGCCGGTGCTGAACGCGAACCGGATGCGCCAGCTGCACTCCGAATTGCGGGGCCGGCCGGCGCACCTTTACATGGGTGAAGGGACATGCGGGGCACCCGTTAAACGAGGCGGCGACTTCGGCAGCCTCACACCAATCACAGGAATCGCAGCAGTAACCCCCCACACGGCCGCGCACTACTCATCTAGCATGAGCACAATATGCCAGCATGATGCCGAATCCAGCACCAACACCTAGGACGCCACTACACGAGTAGTGGCGACTGCCCCCACTCACACAGATTTCTTCGTCGACGTCGCGGTGGGTGCCGGCTGCCTTGCCGAGGACGGTACAGCAGGTGTTGACTTCTTCGCAGTAGTGGACGCTGCCGGCTTCTCCGTAGACGACGAAGCTGGCTTCTTTTTTGTGCTAGACGACGCCGCAGGGGCCGGCTCCTTCACAGTCGAGGAAGTATCGCCGTCACTCTGTGTACCGTCACCATGTTTCGCACCCTTTGCGGAGCCTGGAGTGCGCCCGTCGACGTCCGAACTGTCCGCCAAGCTATCCGGCTCACCATCTGCCGTCCCATCTGCCACACTGCCCGTCGAACTTTTCCCTGCCGAATTCTTCTTCGCTGCCGAACTGTCCGCGTCAATGTTTGCAGAGTCGCCGTCGTCGTCATCGTCAATCGTTTTGTTGAGGATTCGCTCCTTTGTTTCCCGGAGTTCCTGCGCTGCCACCCAGTAGTTGTGCGTTCCTAACGGCTTAATGTGGAGCGTCACGTTAGTAAGATTGATGGCCTTCGCCTTGAGGAAAAAGAGAACGGTGAGGACAACAACTCCCCATTCCCAGAAGGAGTTGATCGCGTCACCAGAGTGGTAGTTCCGTATGGCCGGAATACCCAGGTTGGCGGAGAGATAGACATCCTTTGCATCACGCAGTTTCTCCATATTGAGGAAGGGGTCAAACTCGTAGCGCGCCGGGTTTAAGGGACTGCCGAAAGGCCGCCACATACAGGGGGTTAAATCGCTGGTGACGGTGAGCACCTCTTGCAGGCCCGGAACAAACATCATGTTCAAACCTGAGTAGGACAGTGCTTGGTCAAAAATATCTGGGTGGCGTTCCGTCAGGGCGAGCGCCGACCCGCCCCCCATGGAGAATCCACCGACGCTCCAGTTGCTGGTCGCCAGGTCGTTATCCGTTGCCCACCTCAGGAGGTCTTTAGTGAGAAACGTTTCCCACTGCTGTGTATCCAACTTCAGGTGAGCCAAGGAACAGTACTTGTAGGGGTATTGGAAATCTGCGTAGTAGGATGCACCGCCCCCAATGGGCAGGATGACGTTAATGTCCGTGTTCGCGAAGGTACGCGCAGCACCACCAAGATTGATCCAGCGACTGTGAGTATCGATCGCGCTGGCACCGTCAAGCAGCATCAGGACACGCCGCGAATGCTTGACAGCCGGCTTGAAATGGATGGACATGTAGCGTTTGTTGGACGGCGACCAAATGCGGCAGCGTTGGAAGTTGCTGGCCATCGGGTCGCGCATACAACGACCCTTCGGGGAGTCATCGCGGCGAAGTGGAAGAGTGTTCTCCCGGCTACGCACGGTAATACGGTAGTTCGCGTCTCTGTCGAGAATAGACAGTGGGGAGGAGTCCTGCCGGTCGCTGTCTGCGTTCTCATTCTCTGCCCCGGATGTGCGGGTAGTGTCCGCCATCTGCTCCGCGGTGCGCGGTGCGTTAGAGTGCGCTGCTCGCGCCGGCGCGGACTGCGCGGAAGAAATGGGGAGGATCATGCCAGCTGCAGTGGCACAGGACGCCACCACTGCGACGATACGACGAGAAAGACGATGACGACGACGGCGACGCGTTTTTGGATGAAAAGTCGTCGGATGCCGGTGTGGCTAATTCCCGTGACGACACCGGGCGTAGCGCCGGCTCAACCAACTCCACTACTGTGAAGCCCACGGCGTCAGCCGCTAACACTAAGAGGACGGCACCCGCGGAGTCCACCAGCAGCAACAAGAAACCTGCGTCCTCTACAATGACGGAGAAGTCGGTCCCGTCGTCCTCTGTGAAGAAAGCTGCAGTGAGTGGGACCAGTGTGGCTACTTTTGGTGCTACGTCCTAGACGTTGGCCCTGTATTCATCACTGTGTCTGCAGATATCGATAGTTTTGTGATGTACAGTACAATTTATATCGATATATGAAATAGGTTACAGTGAAGTGGCTTTGGGTGACAAAATTGTGCAACAAGCTGGTGAGCCGGATAACAAAAGTCTACTGTATGCAGATAGCTCCAAAAATACCAGCTTGAGAGGCATTTCAATGCACACGAATCGTTCGACCCGTAACCGGATAACCGTGGCAACAGCCGTTACTGCTCTCGTGGCTGCTCTGTCACCGGCCCTCGCTTCAGCAGCACTCGCCCCAGTAGACGAGTTCGGCGGCTACCCCGCTCCCTACTCTGATGAATACGGCATGCCCACCGAGGGTTATGGCCCGGCACAGACTGTGTGGGGTAAAGCTTCCCGCTACGACCACAAGAATCCTGGACGCACCCCCGAAGGTGCCAACAACTTCAACTGCAAGCCCAAGGTTAAGGGTGCACTCCCCATCGTCCTCGTCCCCGGAACTGGCGAGTCTGCCTACGCCACGTGGGCATACTATGCTCCTGAACTGACCCGGCGCGGATACTGCGTCTACACCTTCAACTACGGTCCTGCGCTTGCAACCGTGGGCAATAAGTTCGCACAGGCGTCTCTCCCCTTCGAAGGTGACCTCCACGCGTCCGCCAAGGCTCTTGGGAAATTCGTCAACATGGTTCTGAAGCGCACGGGCGCCCCCAAGGTTGACTTCATTGGTCACTCCCAGGGCGGCGGTGTCCTCCCCAACGCCTACATCAAGTGGTACGGCGGAAATAAGACAGTGCGCCACACTGTTGGCCTGGTAGCCTCCAACTTCGGCACCAACCTCAGCCTCGGATCTATCCCCGTGGTAGACCCCACCACCGGCACCATGCTGGCCTTCATCCCCAACCCCCTCACCCTCGCCTCCTCCAACTACGGCAGCGGTAAGGGCCTCTCTGACGTCATCGACACCATCCCCGGTGGACGTGACCTCATGGTCAAGGTAATGAATGCCGCCAACATGACCTCCAGCGAACAGCAGACCAAGAACTCTGAGTTCCTCAAGAAGTACAGCAGCACCCCCATCACCATGCCGGGTGTCAAGTACACCGTCATCACCACCCGCTTCGATGACGTCGTTACCCCCTACCGTAACGCCTTCATCTTCGAGCCCGGTGTCACCAACGTTGTGGTCCAGGACTACTGCGCCAACGACCACTCCGACCACTTCACCTTCTCCTACGATCCCAATGCCCTCGAGATCGCCGTCAACGCACTTCAAGGCAACGCCAACAAGCCCATCAAGTGCCGCGCCAAGGCATTCGGAATCTAAGTGACATCTGAATAACAACACAAACGAATAAGCTGTGGGCACGCGCAAGGGTGCCCACAGCTGCATTTCCACGAATAATCCTGACAACATCCACAAACCCGCCCCAAAACACCCTTGGCGATGTGAATTGATGGGTGGGGAAGAAAAATCAGAAGATACAGGGGAAAATACTACTCACGCTGGCGAAGGAAGCCGGTTTTCACTCTAGTATGAGGTTTGACTGGTGTAGTTCGTAGGGGTGCGGGACTCTTCTCTGTACTTCAGTGAAAGATCAGGATTATGGACGATAAAAAGCTGCTTGCCCGTATAGAAGAAATGGAATCGATTCTTAATCGCGTTACGGCATTACTGGGCGAAGCTGACAGTGTTCTCACTGAGATTGAGGGCGCCGTACCCTCTTATGAAAAACTCAAGGAGTATTACTGTGGTCCTCTTCAAAGAGCGGACGTTGACGCTTACAATGCGGGAAATATTCCACCAGACGTGCCATGCGGAGTCCTCTCCGAGGATGCCATCTATGACCTGTTCTTTGAGTATCAGAACATCGCGATTCGCATGCTTGAATTAGCCACCACGATGGTAAAAACCGCCTGATCGCACGGCAGCCATAGCGGAGTTAAAGGCCATACTAATGGTCAACCCTCAGGTGATTATGCTGTGTCGGCCATACCCAAAAATGAATATGGCCGACACAGCGTTAGCAATTACTTATTTTTTGAGTAGTGCGGTGAGAGGTAGACCCTTAAGCATTTGGATGGTGAGGGTCTTAGTAGATTTCGCGTGGGGGACCATAAGATGCCCTGCCCGTTCTGCGGGATAATAATCCTGGAGGAGAACGTTTTTGTAGTTGCCGGTGGGGGAGTACATGAAGTTAATTTGGTAGGGCATCGCCATTTCGTCGTATTTGCTGGTGAGGTTGTAGTAAATGATGCCAGCGAGCGCTTCACCATTCTCATTGAGTCTCGTAACGACCGGCCCCCTGGGGTCGAAGTCGACGCAGGTGCCGAAGCCCAGGCAGTTTCCAGTGAAGTTGGTTGCGATAGCACCAAAGGGAGAACCCTGGAGAAGACCTGAGTAGTTAATGACTTTAGCGACGTACTGCGCGCCTCCATGGTTTTTCATCCAGCTCTGGTTGATAAGGCCAGACTGTGAATAGGTAATAATGTTGACCTTTTTTGCGCCTGTTTTCTTGAGGACACTCTTGACAAAAGCGTCGACAGATTCAGCGTAGGCATCCATATGGTCATAAAGCGTGGGGGATTCTTTGAGGGAAGTCTTTAGCGGATCCCATTCAAAAAACTGCATGCCCGCAGCGGTGATGTTCTTCTTCACATCACTGTTGAGTAGCGCAACGTCGTTAGCTCCGCTCAAGTACACAACAGGTAGCGACGAAGTGTCACGGGTGGTGAAAGTTCGAGGGCTGGGAGCAGCGTTAGCAGCAGGAGACAATGTCATAAGGAAGACGGCAGTTACTGCGGTGCATGCAAGAGTGCGGTGTTTCATGAGTATGAGAGAGTCTCGATCCATATAGAAGAAGCGGCACGTTCCTCCGATTCAACGTCCAAGGAACGTCTTAGCCACCGAGTATAGCGGGCTGCAAGGAGCGAAGAAGTAGATTCGCACAACATATTTAACTGAATCCAGGGTGCAGGCAGGTTTCTCAGCCTCGTTTTTCTCAGCCTCATTCTTTATAGTCCCGTCAGTACGCAAGTTAAGTCGATCCTTTGATGTAGCCACACTCGCCTGCCGGCTCCACCGCACCCGCTGCGTGCCGTTTACCGGCCTCGATGTGCATCTTTTCCCCCACAACGCCTATCCTGGAACCAGCACTACTCAAAAAATAAGTAATTGCTAACGCTGTGTCGGCTAT
>NZ_WVRS01000019.1:7326-9514 GCF_011525565.1 Lawsonella sp. | reverse complement strand
AGGGAGGAAACCACCAGTAGAGAAACCGAGGATACCGCCGAGGAAATGGCCCTTCACATCCTTGTGTTTCGTGGTGATGGTGACGGTCTTATCGGAGAGGTTGTCGATGCCCTGCTTGACCTGGTTAATCCCCTTCATGGCCTGAGAGTTATCGACCTTCAGTCTGGGAGTCTTCTTATCCGCTAGTCCTGCGAATTGGAATACGCCCTTCTTCGCATTTTCCAGGACACCTTGGAGCTGCTTATCGTCAGCAGTGATCTTGACCTTGCCATCTTTCAGCTTCTGTGTTTTGAAACCGACATCTTCGAGCTGCTTTTCCGCATCCTCCGACAGCGTCTTAACCGTGACCGCTTTCTCATTTGGAACAGCATCCAGCTTCCCCTTGTATTTGGCGATCTCTGCTGAGGCGGCAGCCATACCCGGGTTCGTTATGACGGTGACGACCTGCTTGGGGATGCCAATATAGGAGTCGGCGAGTTTGCGGGCTTGTTCGGCGTTCATCCCGGCAGCCTGCGCGTTCATCACAAAAGTGTCGTAGGTGGACTGCGCCTGCGCGATCATCTGCTCTTCTGTAGCGCCCTTTTGCTGCATGGCAGTGATCTGCCCGTACAGAGCCTCACTCATTTTCTGTGCGCTGGAGAAGAGTGCGCGCCCTGCTTCGGTGGCAGTGTTGATCTGCCCGGTGGCGGTGAGCATCGCCCCACCCGTCTGTGTGGCAGCCTGCCCTGCTTGTTCAAAGGCTTGCTTATTTTGCTCCACCTCGGCGTTCAGGTTTGAGGTGGCTTGCTCTGCGGAAAGATCACGCCCTGCGAGAATAGCGACAGCCTGCGAATACACATTCAGCTTCGCGGATGTATCAGCGCTAGCGTCGCCTAAAAGTTTCATTGCAGAGGTGAACTGCTGCAACGGCGTCGCATTTTGTGCGGCGGCCTGCATCTCCGTCACCTTGCTGCGCAAATACTGGATATCAGCGGCGGCGGCCTTCCCCTGCTCGCCAAGTCCCCCTACTTTCGCCAGCAAAGAATCATACGCGGAGCCGCCCTGTGCGATCGCCTGCGTCATCTCCTTCTGCGACATCCCCAAGCGGTCCTGCACAAACTGCCAGGACTCCACACTCTTCTTCGCAGTATTGATCTTCGCAATCTGACGATCAAGACCATCACCGTTATAGGCGCCGAACAGGTGAGATAACTGAGTTCCGAACTTGCTTGTCTCACTCAACTGTTTCGTCGCATCAATCGTCTTGTTGAGCGATGCTGTAACCGCATCAACCTGCTCAGTACCCATCTCCCCCTTCGTGAGCATGACGTTATTGCGGACTTTCTCCAGCTCAACATTCGCCGCCCGCATCCCCTTCGACGCACTATCAAAGGACGAATTCGCACTATTGACCGTCGACGCCAACATGGTGACACCAGTCACCACCGCGCCGATAGCGATACCGCTCAAACCGGTCAACGAGCCAGCGAGCCCGGACACCTTCGCCCCCAAGGTACCCACGCTCACGCGTCCGAGACCCACCCTCCCTTCGTATAGGAGACACACCAGCGCGCACCCCCAGCAGCCCCACACCCCGACACACTCATGAGCACCAACCCCCTACCACCCACCAACCTAAGCGCAGCCACTTAACAACAACAACAACACCACAAACAAGCAGCAACAAGAACACAAGAAGAAAAGAAACAACACAAACCACACACACAACCACAAAACACACCCCAAACACAACAACACAAAACACACACCACCACCACCAACACAAACACCCACGGGGATAACCCCCACCACCACACCACAAACTGGCAAGGCCGCCAGTGGTTTTTTGGGTGTACGGGTTTAGGTGTCCGGGGGGGGTGTGTTGTTTGTGCCAGAATGGGTGTTCTTCGGCTTGTGTGGTTTGTTGGTGGGGTTTTTGGTGTGTGTAGGTTATTCGTTCGTGTTGGGTTTTTTGGGTGTGGCAGTGTTTGCAGAGTGTTTGTAGGTTGTTGGGGTTGTGGTTGTCCCAGCCGAGTTTCCAGGCGGGGATGATGTGGTCGACTTCTAGGTTCTGGTGTGATCCGCAGTGTTGGCAGGTGTAGTTGTCTCGTTGGAGGATTTGGTTGCGGGTGGTGTGCCAGTTCGGGGGTAGGGGGTTTTGCCGCCACATTACTGTTTAGTGCTTTCTAGGAGTTCTTGTAGTGTGATT
>NZ_WVRS01000019.1:4285-7155 GCF_011525565.1 Lawsonella sp. | reverse complement strand
TTTCTATTGGTGTTTAGGTAGTCCAGGGCGCGGTGAACAATAAACGGTATGTCTTCGTTGCGGTAGGTGGCGGGGTAGCGGCCTATTGTGTCGTTGCAGATGGTGTGTAGGTCTGTGAGGGCTTCTAGGGTGTGGTATGGGTAGCCGCTGGTTGTGGGGGTGTCCAGGTATTCCAGTATGGTGCGGATTCTGGTTAGGGAGACTGTAGGAGTGCTGCGAGTTGGTCGAGTTCCATGACGGCTAGCCATTTGGGCTCTTTTCCTCCGTATCCTCGTAGTTTCCAGATTAAGGCGCCGTGCTGGTAGGGGCTTAGCTCGACTTGTGTGGTGAGTTGGTTTAGCCAGGGTCGCCATTTGGGGGTTGCTACGTCTTTTACTTGCCATGCTATGTTGAGTGCGTGGATGTCGCCTTCGTCTTCGCGGCGGCCGGGGCGGGTGCGTCGGGCTTCGGGGTCGTACTGTTGGAGGATTGCTAGTGCGGCTCGTTCAGCCCTGTCGCCCTTAGCCTTATTCGGGTGCGGCATGGCTAGTCCTCGTCGCAGACACGGCAGATACTGGATGCGAGGGCATCGGAATTGACCGAGGTCATGATATTTCCTCCTGGTATTCGGAGATGGCCGCGTCGACAATCGGGATAGCTTGTTCCAGACAGGCGATCTTCTCCAACGCGGGGCGCTTGGACTTCTTGTAGGTGTTAAGGGTTTTCTGGATAGACCGCTTGGTGGATTGTAGCGTCGCTAGGGAGTACTCGCCGGGGACGTAGCAGCCTCCGGGTCCTACCGTTGGAGTGAGCCAGTACCCGGACTCGTTCTGATCAATCCGGATTGTTTTCGCCTCGAGGTTCGTTTTATCTCGGTTCTTCTCAGTTGATGTCGTGTCAGGCATAATCATCCCTTTTCGTCTTGCTACTGTTCGCCATCATGCGGTTCATCGTTTGGCTGGCCGAGTAAAAGGTCGCAGAATATCTCTTGCAGATATTGCTTTTTGCTTGCGTACTCTTGATCTAGTGGAAACGTATCTTTGCAGATCTTTTCTGTCTGCTCTAGAATTTCACGTTTTTTATTGATGTCGCCATCTTGGGAAATAATACTTTCCACCGCTTCGCACACATCGATTAGAAGCTTTCCTACTTCTACCATGTTTTTAGCTGTATCAACAGCGTTTAGCTCGTCACTCAGTTCTTGTTCTTGAGTTCCGTTATCGTTAGAGAGCATTTTTTGCCTCCTGGTAGTCGAAGTCTGATTGTGTGAATTGGTCGATGTCGTCGGCATCCAGCGGGTAGTTGCGCCACATGTCGTTGCTCTGCTGGTTGTTGTCCAGGGATTCTTGGAGGTCGAGTGGTACGAGTTCTTTGATCGCGTACATTTACTGTTCCTCCTTGTCGATGGTGTCTGAGATGATGTCGATGAGACGGTGAGTATCCCAGCATGAGGCCTTCACCGTGTGGGAGAGCACTTCTGCTCGTTTCCGTGTCATCCAGCGGGTGTTTTTGTCTTTCGCCATGCGGTCGAGGTCGTTTGCGAGCACGGTTGCCTGGGTAAGGTAATTGTCGAGGCGGTCTCGTTGTGTGCGTAGTGTCATGGCATTCCACCGATTTCGTCTAGGCGGGCTTGTAGGATCGCGCATTGGCGATTGAAGAGTGCCGCCTGGTTGCGTAACTCGTTGATTCTGTGTTGGATTGCGCCGGGGGATGAGGCGTTTTTGACGGAGACGGAGCAGCGGTTCCCATGGAGCGTGCCTGAGCACACGTCGTAACCTTGGTAGCGGTCAACGTTTACTTTGCTCACTGTTCCTCTTCCTCCTTTTCCTCTTGTTGGTCAATGAGGCTCGCAACGTAGTAGAAGCCGTTATTCGCCATGCTCAATTGGTCTTTGAGTGTGTCTACGTAGAGTTCCTGGCCTTGGTCTTTGGAGAGGGTTTCTAGCCACTCTAGGAGGCAATAGAGGCCGAAACAGGACTGTGCGCACTTATCGGCTATGGCTGCCATTTCAGGGCGTGTAATCGGCTCTCCCAGCTGTTCTGGGTGTTCGGCTGCCATGTAGAGCAGCATGACATCGGTGGGGCATATGGTCTCGAGAAAGACTCCGTATCCGAATACGCTTGGTTCATTCATGTCGTGCGTCCTTGTATAGGTCTTTGAGCATTGTTTCTGCGGTTTTGAGGCTGTGGAGGGCAAACTCAACATCTTCGATGGCGATGGTGATTGCGTCTTCCCAGCGGTTGTAGTCGTCTGGGTAATCGACGGTGATTCCCCAATCCTCCATTTCGGACATGGTGTCGTCTCGTTGCTGTTCGAGATCATCGAGGATTTCTTGGAGTGTCTCGATCTTTTCAGTGAGGTTGTAATCTTCCATACTCATTGCTGTGTGTCCTAGAACGGAGGGTTGTCGGAGCCGTTGTTAGCCCCGAATTCCGTGGGCTGACTGTTCCACTGGTCAGCTTGCGGTTGGGCGTTGTCTTGCGGTTTGGCGATGAGTTTTACAGCATTGGCGCGGAGTTTGATAGTGGAGTGCTTATTGCCGTTTTTGTCTTGCCATTGTTCGGTGTAGGGGGTGCCTGCAACGTAGAGTTCGTCGCCCTTGTTGCAGGAATTTGTCACAATTTCTGCTGGGGTGCCCCACAGATTCGCTTCTATAAACAGTGTTGCTAGTTTTTGCCAACCACCTTGACGGTCTGGTTTGCTGTCGGATGCGGCGAGTCCGAGGGTGGCGACGGCTTTTCCGGATTGGGTGAAGTGGAGTTCTGGGTCTCGGGTAAGTCGGAAGATTCCGGCGATTCGTGGAATTGTCATTGTGGTGTCCTTTCAAGATGTGGCCGTATTGCGGCCTATTTCCAACGCTAAGCGTCCAACATAGCCATATTGGTGCCATT
>NZ_WVRS01000019.1:0-4275 GCF_011525565.1 Lawsonella sp. | reverse complement strand
CATTTTTTGGTTGCTTATTTTGGCTCTCAGCCAGTTTTTCGCGAAAACGTCGATTAACCCCCTCCCAATCGTCAGAATCAACGTCCCATGGAGCCACCCACGCCTTGAAAGCGTTAGCCGTCTCCCAATCGACCAGCGGAGTGCCCCATTCGCGGAGAACCCCCAGCTTGCGGGCGTGATCCTCTATGTACGGAGACCAATTCGGCCACATACGAGGGCACCGATGCGTGCGCTCAGCCCACCGGAGCACACTCCGGTAGTAGCGGCGATCCTGCTCGTCCCTATCACGACTCGCAGACATCGTTTCCGCAGGTCGGAGCGACTTAGACGCCTTGATGATCGAACTCGCAGTGATAGTCTCGCCCGACTCGGCAAGAAGCTTCACCGCCTCTTCGACCGTCTGCGCATCCAGTCCAGCTCCAAGGAACGTTTCCTCCCACGCTTCAGCGATCGCTACCATCTCATCCGCATCGTAGAGACGCTGACCACGCAGGCGTTTACCCTTCTCAACAGCACTTTTAGCGGCGATAAAGAGACTCATGACTACGCGCCCCAATCCCAGTCATCGTCGTCCTCGTCCTCGTCATCATCTTCAACGCAGGTGGAGGTGATGGCGGGCATAGACGCATCACCTGCAACGGCGTTGAGCTGCGCTTTCTCCCGAACATGCTGTTCTCGGAGCATCTGCACCCGAGCCTCGTAGAACTCATGTTGGGAGGGCACTGAGGTGGTGTCGTAATCATCGTCTAGCTGCTGATTAAGCCACGTTGATGGGTGCGGCCAGTACTCCGGCTCACGCCCCGTACGAATCCACTCTGCCTGCGCTTTCATGAGCTGCGAGCAGATGAACTCCAGGTCATGGGTGCGTCGTTGCTTCTCAAAGCTCTTCCTGGCTTGTTGCTTGCCGCGCTTCCGACCAACCAGCGCCCAGAACCTCTCGAACTCTTCGTCCAATTGACGCTTGGAGGACTTTCCCTGCCCTTGCTTGCGACCCTTTGGGTCGCTCTCATTGACGGGTTGGAGAGTTCCGTGGTTTGCGTGTGTCGGCGTGCCCGCTTGCGGGTCGCCCTCAGATGGGAGAGCACAATCGGCACTTGGAGAAATGCTGGGATACTTCTCTAGTTCATTTGGTTCTAGTTCAATGGATATAGTTCGTGGTGCATAATGTGCACTAGGGGTAGGTGCATAATGTGCACTAGGGTGGTTGGCATATTGTGCACCCCTAAACTCCGTATAAACGTGATACCCATTAGACGTAGGAATGCGGAAAACATCTGTCTTTTCCCTCGATGTTTCACCCTCATCATTCCTCCAACGCTTGAACTTCCTTACATACCCCTTCTCCTCAAGAATGGTTAGAGCGCGCCTTATAGGCTTCAAGTTCTTATCGCTCAGACCGATGTCTTTCGACAGAACAGACAGCGAAGGATGGCAAACTTTATCGTTGTTCGCATAGGTAAGCAGAGCTCCGTATAGCGCTATCGCAGTGGGGTCTTTAATGTCACGGAAAACGTCTATTCTGGTGATGATGAACGGCTTAAAGTCTGGAGTATCGATGTCGCTCATTCTTCGCACACCTCCCTAACGTTCTCCTCCGTGTCCCGAAGTAGCCAACCTTTTAGGTAAGCCTCACTCGGGTTGGAATGTATATAGTGATGACAGTAAGTGCATACATACAAACAATTTTTCACAGTTCCAATACCACGCCGCGTACCACCCATCTTCCGCGGCAACCGATGATGAAACTCTCCAAACGGAGTAGGCCTACCACACCGCTCACAATGCGCCTGACACCGCTCCAAAACAATGCCACGCACCTCCGGAGTAAACTCAGCACTCACGACTCCACCACCCCCACAGCCCCATACGCGGTTGACACCGACTTACCAATCGTCTGCACACCCATAATCTGAATCTTCAGCATCTCCAGACGAGAACGCGCATACCGATACGCCCGGTCGGCCACATCGCAGGCCTCACGATCGTGTACAGTAGCCAACGCCACCAGCGCCTCACGATCCTTCACAGAGCCTTTACCGACCGTCTCAACGAACGCTGAGGCCTCAGCGAAATCTAGCGCACGCTTAGCATCCAAGAACCGCCCGTACGCCTCATCTTGAGTCTTGGTGACCTCAGAAAGATTGTTGAGAAGCCTACGGAGCTGCTGCTCCACCATCACCGGCGTGTACTCAAGATCACTCATGCTTTGAGCTCCTCCCCACGCTGCCTGAATGCCTCAGAAACGCTCTCAGACCGCGCCAAACCATTACCGGACGCGTAGTTCCACAGCTTGGTCAAAGCGTCCTTATCAGCCGCCTCAGCGATAGACTTCAGTAGCTCACGCTCAGCCACCTCATAGCGGTTAACCTTCTCCATCTCCTCACGAGAAGCCCGCCTATCGCCCGAATAACCAGCGTTAGCCAAAGCCCGGCCAATAGCGCTAGTCTCCGCATTCTCACAGGCAGAAGTCTTATTCACAGGACCACCAAGCCCATCGACCTCGGCAGCCCAACCAGACGACCACAGCAACCCATCCTTACGATCCTCCGCCGACTTATACAGGTCACAGCGGAAAACCCAACGAAGAGCATCAGAAGACGGGACAGCAGTATCAGAAGCGAGAACCGTCTCCACCACCATCTCCGGATGATCCTTTCGGGCAGCACGCAAACGCTCATCAACAGTCGCATAATCAGCAGGATTAAACTTCATGGCTAGGACTCCTTCAAAGTGAAACGAATCTGAGTAGACACGGACTCGGAAGAATACTTGTCGAAAACGTCCGGAAGATCAGCGGCCAGCGCCTTACCATCAAGACGGCTTACCCGCCGCTCAGAACACGAAACACTCCCCCACTCGCCAGACACACGATCACCCGCATTGAGCACCGGCTTCACAAGCTCTAACGCCCGCTTACGCAGCATCTCCGCCCGCGCCTTCAGCCGGTTAGACTCCCGCATCAAGTCGATAGCCTCAGACGGGATAGCCGGTTCTCCAGACTCCTCATAGGCGAAGAAGTCGTCACGCACCTGTAGCAGCTTCTCAATAGCCTCTTCGTCGCACTCGACTAGAACACAGTGAAAATCTCCTGGCATGAAGATTAAACGAGGATCGCGCACCGGCTCACCCCCAACACTGAACGTCAAGCCCTTCTGGTCAACGAGCGGGGCAGTCTCGCGGACATTCCACGCGAAAAACACTCATCCACATCACAAACCAGCATCTGCCATTGGCACTGGTAGAAATAGTGCAGAATCCCCAGCTTGCGGAAATCCTCAGCGCGCAGCGGATCAGCCGCTACCAAACTGTTCCAGTCCGCTCCTGTGGTCTTGCATTCCACCACAGCGCCATGTGTGAAACCGTCCGGGGTGGCGAGACAACGCTGGTCGTCATCCCACGCCACGATATGAGAATTAGCAACGATAGTGGTGTTATCCAGCTCCATGCGGAGCCAGTCCAGAATGTGGGGCTCCATAATGTTCCCCCACTCCATAAACGGATTAGAGGGAACATTCTTACCAGACTTCTTATCTGCCCACACGCCGCCAATAGTCCTCTTACCAGCAGCGATAGCCCCGGCTTCCGTCGCTGTCAGCCCCCCACGGCGAATCTCAAACCACCGATCCAGGCAGGTCTCCCGGTCAGAATCTTTAATAATCATTGTTTTCAAGCTCCAAATCTTTGTAAAAGTCATACGGCTCGATAATCGAGACAGTCTCAGTGGTGTCGTCCTCCCACACCCAGCGGGGATAATCACGCATCGACACCAGCCCGCCTAGCCAACAGCTGGTAGGACTTCAGCCCCGCGCGAGGATTAACAGGCACCCACACACCAGCGCGTGGAACACCCATATCTCGCAGACGCACAACACCGTCCTCGCCCAAGGCGAAGCAATCCCGCGCGCACTCCCGCATCACAGGACAGTCCCGGCATGCCTCCTCAACCGCCCTCGCTCGATACTTTTTAGGTACTCTCTCAAGATCCTCGACGAAACCTAGTATCCCGGCGCATTTCGCCTTATCACGCCAAAACGGATCCATAATGATTCACACCACCTAATTCCGACACTAGGACACATGTAGCCACCAGGCGATCAACAACCCCCTGGGTAAGGTCAACAAGCTCACACACAACGCCACCAACAGCCATAACAAGCTCACACACCATGCCTCCCACAGCCACGACTAGGAGGAAGCTAAGAGCAGCAGCAGTCATGATTCCCCCTCGCAGACTTCGACGTCCCCGTGGATACGCGCGTCGCCGTACACGCGGGC
>NZ_WVRS01000017.1:0-16097 GCF_011525565.1 Lawsonella sp. | reverse complement strand
ACGCGTCCACGTAGGTTCTCTCACCATCCGGCCTGGCGAAACTGTCATCATCACCGGCCCAAATGGATCCGGGAAATCTAGCTTGCTACACGTCATCACTGGTGCACTTCAACCGGAAGCGGGAGAAGTGCAGGTGGGTCAGGGTGCCACCTTGTCGATCCTGGAGCAAGTACAACGGTGGGAGGACCCGAAGAAGAGCGCTGCGGAACTCTACTCCTTCGTCTCCGGCCCGCACTCGCTGGACTTAGACGATCTGGGTCTTATCACTCCTGAAGATGCTCAGCGCCCAGTGGGTGATCTCTCGTTAGGACAGCAGAGACGGGTAGCCTTGGCCTTGCTCGTAGCTAACCCACCGGAAATTCTCTTAATGGATGAGCCGACTAACCACTTGAGTGTTGACCTCATCGAAGAGGTACAGGATGCGATTAAACAGTGCGAAGGGACTATTGTCGTCGTCACCCACGACCAACGCATGATCGAACAGGTAGAAGCGCGTCACTTAGTCGTTAAAGATGGAGAGGTGGAAGAGCTTCCCCGAGGTGTACTGCCCGAGATCTTCGATTAGTGTGCGGCGCAGAGTAGCCCTTGCTCTGGATTCCGAAGCGCTGCTCTGCATTCTGCACTCCAGTTGTGCATTCAGCGCTGTGCATACTGTGAGGTGAACCTTGTTAGCCCCATTGCATGAGAAGGGTACTTCGGACTATTGTGGAAGACATGACCGAACGTGCATCTGCAGATTGGGACGCCCTCTACAGTGAGACACCTGCCCCCTGGGGAGGAACCCCTGCTGCGGCAGTCGTGGAACGGCTCTCTACTATGGAACCCGGTTCCGCTCTCGACTTGGGGTGTGGGGAAGGTCGTCACGCTCGTCTCCTGGCTCAGATGGGCTGGGACGTAGTAGGTGTTGATCTCTCCTCCGAGGCGATTCGTATAGCGGCAGAGCACGAGTCATTGGGGCCGAAGATTGTCTATACAGTGGGGGACGTCTGCAGCTGGGTACCGGTCTACGATGCGCAGGTTACTGGCGATGATCGTTTCACCAGCGGCAAATTTGACCTCATTTTGGGTGCTTACCTGCATTTGCCAATGCATCAGCTGCGGGATGTGTTGAAGCGTAGCCAAGCCTGGTTGAAGCCGCACGGGGCGCTTCTCTATCTTGGGCACGCTGCCGAAAACCTCCGTCACGGTATTGGGGGCCCACAGGATTCTGCACTTCTTCCGACCGTCGCTGATCTTGCCAGCGCCAGTGCGGGAATGCGGGTCATTCGTCTCGAGCATATGGTGCGCCCCGCCGGCCATTCGCAAGCGGTCGATGTCCTTCTTCATGCTGAAAACTGGGACTAGTACCGGAACCGTTGCTTCCATGTCGAGGTAGTGGTGTGGGGTTAGACGCAGGTGCCGTCCTCCGCGCATTGTTCGGCAGGTGTTTCTGTTTGCACCGTCACATGGTGAAGGTGGTAGGTGTGCTCCATGAGTTCTTGTACGTGCTGACGTGCTTGCGGATTGGTAGTGACAACGTGGACGGATCCGATGTTGTCACCGGTGGTGAGGCTCCACACATGAAAGTGGTGGAGTGCTTGTACACCGTCCACGGACAAGATGTCATGGCGAAGGGACTCCATATCGACATCAGTGGGGGTGCCTTGTAGGATGACGTTTCCTACTTGGCGGAGCAGTGCGACTGCTCGCGGAAGTACCCATATGGCGATAAGGACTGCAACGACGATGTCGGCATATACCCATCCCGTGAGATAGGTGATGAGACCCGAGATGAGTACTCCCACCGACCCCACCATGTCTGCCATCACTTCTAGATAAGCGCCCTTCACATTAATGGACTCGTCCTTACCACCACGGATGGCAAGAAACGCGAAAAAGTTCATGAGCAGTCCCACTACTGCGACGATCGTTACTGGCAGTCCCTGGACATTAACGGGATGGATGAGGCGCTCGACGGCTTCGACGACAATGATGACGGCGACTGCTAGCAACAGAATCGCGTTGAATCCCGCGGCGAGCACCTCAACACGGCGGAAACCATAAGTGTGTTGGGGAGTGGCGGAGGCACGCGCTCCAACACGGATGGCGACGAGTGCAGTGCACAGGCCGAAGACATCGGTGAACGCATGCGCAGAGTCCGATAGGAGAGCGAGTGAGCCGGAGAGTAGCCCTACGACAATTTGTGTGATGACAGTAACGAGTCCCAGTGCGATAGCGACACTGATGCGCCATTGAGGGGTGTGGGCCAATTCTGCTGCGTCGTGATGCTCGTGGGTGTGATGGTGGGAGTGACCGTGAGCTAGTGTGGCGCCGTGAGCATGGCTGTCGGTGTCATGGCTGTCATTGGTGAGATTCGGCACGTGGCTCTGTGTGTGGTTATGCGGCACGTGGCTCTGTGTGTGGTTATGAGCGTCGTCGTGAGCGTGATCGGACCGGTGAGTGTAGTCAGTGGCCTGCATTGCCGAACCTCTCTAATGTATGCGTGATAATGCATATGTTAGAGAGATGAATGAAGATTAGCAAGGCTACCCTTCGACAAGGAGAGAGGTGCGCCTGCTAGGGCTCGAACCAACACGCAACACCAGCACAACCAGCATTTCCACCTTTATGTGGCAACAATATGGCTACGCAAACCCTGACTCGCGCGCCAAAGCGTCCAACTTTTCGGCAACCTCATCAAGATCGCTATCGAACAAATCGGCATACCGATTGAGTGTTTCCACAGCACTAGAGTGCCCAAGCATCCGCTGAATAACTTTCACATTCGCCCCAGTATGCACCGCTAAACTAGCCGCCGTATGCCGCAAATCATGCGGCGTCAACGGATACACACCAGCACGCTTAGCCGCATTCGCAAACCAATTACTACTGCTACTACTCGGACGGGGCAAATAACCGCCATGCGAATCCGGGAAAAGCAAACAATCACCTTTACCGACCGCCGCCTCAGCGACGCGCCGGGCAAGGAAGCGGGGGATAGGCACTGTCCTGTTCTCATGAGTTTTCGGGGTGCCAACTTTGATATGGCCGTTGACCCATACGGCGTTTTTGGTGATGCTGATTCGCCGTGTGACGGTGTTAACGTCATCGCCAGTCAGTGCGATGGCTTCGCCCCATCTCATGCCTGTGTATCCGAGAAGGAGAACTAGTAGCTCATGATCTCCGCATTGGGATGCGAAGTGATGGAGTTGGGCAGCTGTGAGGTAGGTATTCTGCTTTTTGTTTTTGCGGGGTAGGGTGACGCCTTCTGCTGGATTGGAAGGTATGAGCCCGTCTTTCACGGCGTCTCTGAGGATGCTAGAGAGCACTTGGTGGGCGTAGCGTTTCCCGGTAGCGGAAAGCGGTCTGTCGCCATTGAGAGTGGTAAGACCGTCTACCCAGGCTGCGATGTCACTGTGCCGAATGTCCTTTATCCTGGTGTTTCCCCACTTTGGGCGTACATGATTCCAGTATGCGTTGGTGAGTGGTGGCATACTTGAGGGCTTGAGATAGTTTTTCCGTTTGATCCACTCATCACCGAGCTCAGCGAGTGAGGAATTCCCGCCGCTATTTGATACCCACTGGCCGGTGAGGATATCTGAGGCCTGTTTTGTTTCCCATGCTTTCGCGGCGGTCTTGGTAAGGAAACCTCGTTTCTGAGTGCGGGTGCCGTCGGGAGTAGTGAAAAGGACACGCCACCGTGTTCCCTTAGCGGTCGTGTATTTTTGGACGCTCACGGTGTGGTTAGCTTCTGAGCGCGTTGGGCTCGTAAAGTGTAGGTGTTGCTCATTCTATGATCACTAGGTCTTTGAGGATTATCTACGCCGCCCGTGGAGTGATACCCCGTAGGGTGTCAGCTAGATCCTCTTGGGCTTTCTCCAAGTCGTAAGATGTCTGCAAGTTGAGCCAGAATTGTGGGCTATTGCCCCAGTACGTTGAAAGACGTAGTGCTGTGTCGGCGGTGATGACACGCTTACCCCTGATAATCTCACTGATACGGATAGGGGGAACGTTAAGAGCTTTTGCCAACGCGTACTGGGTCAGTCCTGCTGGTTCGAGAAATTCTTTAAGGAGAATATCCCCGGGGGTGGGGAGGGGTATACGTTCCCCTTCTATGGGGTTAGTGGTAGTCGATGAGTTCGACATCGTATGCATCTCCGTTCTTCCATGTGAAGCAGATTCGCCATTGTTTGTTGACTCTTATTGAGTAGTAGTCTGCACGGTTTCCTGTGAGCTTCTCTAGCCGGTTGGCGGGCGGTACTCGTAGGTCGTTGAGGTCTGTTGCGCTGTCAATGATCAAGAGTTTTAAGAGTGTTGCGTTTTGGAGTTCTTTGCTGTGTGCTTTGGTGTAGCGGCGGCTCCAAATTTTTGCCGTGTTGCTGTCTTTGAAGCTCTTGATCATAAATCAATGATAACGCACAGCGTTAGTATTTTCAAGTGGGAAAACAATGGATTAATGACAATATTTTGATAATATAGCTGTGGCAAAAGCACACGCTCAACACGTCAAATTGGTTGATTGGCGGTATTGTTCCTGCTGCGCGCTATAGGTAAAATTCGATGAAGCGAACGGCGATAAGCCCTCCAAGGGAGGACTTCCTGACTCGGTGGGCGGGATAGTCGTTCCCCTTTATTCTCTAGATAAAATCCATTGAAAACGCAGCAATAACTGTTAAAATGACAGCTGTAGAGGTTGTCAACTTGTAGGCAACTCAACATCGCCGTTACCCCGCCCATGTTGGCGGGGTAACGTGCATTTATGGCCAGATTCTTATTCTCCCCTTACGAATTAGCGGGTCTATCTGTTTCATGAAAATCTCTTGTGTCTTGGCAACCCTAGCCGAGACATCTCTACGCGTGTAATACCTGTTGATCGTATAGCAGCATAGATCTGCTGCTTGTAACGCCCTTATACTTCGTGAGTCCCGGAAGTCTATGGACATAATCTGGGGGAGGCATGAACTTCGGTAACCGAATGTCCCCTGATCTTTGTATCTTATGAAGCTTTTTCTGCCCTCTGGCGCTGTGTAGTGGTCATCGAGTATTGCTACTACCGTATCGTTTTTCCGAATACAGTACTCATTTACTCTTTCAAGTAAATAACTGATTGCGATGCTTCTTGGGTCGTACGCTCTGCTGCCATATCTACGCTCCAGATGTTTACGATCAATTCCTTCTGTATAAACGGCGTCAGCGAATGCGCGTGTTATTCCCAGGGCCTGCTTGTATATTGATGCGCAAAATCGTAGTGGTTGGCCTTTCCAATCACGCTTCTGTTGCATCATGTCGTAGCCGTGTAGTTCGGTCGTTGGATCGAGGTGCTTTCCTGTCTCTGTCATGGAGGCAATTAGCATAAGTCCATCGAGTGCCGAGTTGAGGCTGTCAAGATTTGCGTCATTGACGATTAAGGCTGTTAGGAAGAAGTGGTGTGTGCCACATTCAGATTCATCTATGAAGGCATGGTACATGGGGAAGAGTCTTTAGCATTTTGATGATCTGTAACGTTTGCTCATGTGGGTTGTGGGAACTATTGGCCGGCCCTCTATCTGCGCCGTGTGTTCTAAGTGCCCTATTGTTATCGGGACGATTTTATGCGTCGAATTGGCCTGATGGTCATACTGCCGTTGTCAAGGTTGCGTTGGTTTTCCACACGTGCAGCAGGTGCGGTGAGCTCTTCAGCGATGGCGGGGCCTGTCCCGTAAAGAGGACACGCCATCTAGTACCGTTGATCGTCGTATATTTTTGGACGCTCATGTAGTGTTCTCCAGGCTTCAATAATATTGGGCGTAACATCCAGCTCGAAGGCGAGCTTTTCAACGTTAGTACCGTAGGCTACTTCCGTAGCCCTGTAGTCATCCTCACTAATGAGGAGGCGGGCTGCGTACTGGTCAGCCTGTCGTTCTGCTTTTGGTGTGCTGATGGTGTGACCGTAGTGGGCATGTCCTAGTTCGTGGGCAATGAGACTACGGACTTTCCTGCGGGGGAGCCCCTTCCGGACGGTGATTGTCTTTGATCTTGGGTTCCACCAAGCTGGTGGGAGATGGTCTGGCAGGGGACGGTATGCGACTGTAATACCAAGAGTGTTGGCATAGGCCTCAATATCGAACATGTATTCGATAGTAGGAAAACCCTGTAACACATTTATGCGGCTACTTCTGTGATTTTCTTGCCCATATAAAGAAGCCAATAATGGCGATCACGATTAAACCGCCTATTGTCTTTATAGCTGAGACGAAGAAATCAGTAGCGAAGACAGCCGTCAGTGTGATTGCGAGAACGATAGCCGCCACGATAGTGATAATTGCCCATTTAGGGAGATGTTTTCTGTTTGCTAGGGCTTTTGTATCTGGTGTTGCTTCGGTTAGATACGGGTGTTGAGAACGACCGGATGCGGAAGATGACGGTTTATATGCGTGGCTTGCAAAAGTTGTATTGGTTTGTTCTCGGTATGCCGGTGGTGGTGTGTAGTCGCCCTTCTTCTTCGGTTTAAGTCCATCCTCAGTAGAGAGAAGATTCTTATTGCCTCCAACAGCAAGAGTGATACTTGCTGACTTACCATTAGACCAGGCTTCTACTTTTCCGCGAATGATGGGTGTGTAGCCGCTTGCTTGGACTCGTGTAATGTCGCTCCATAGTTGACGATTGCGTGATCGTGGTATGTATCCGGCGACCTGATTGTTGTATCTGACGCTTATGGCGTGGTCGTCGTAGGGGTTGTCTGGCTCTGGGATGAGGGTGAATTCGAGTTCGCATTTGCCGCCTTTTGCGGCGGCAATATCGTGCAGGGTTTGTTCTATTGAATGGTATTGTTCTCCGACTACTTCTGTGGAGAATTGTTTGGCGTTTGCTCCGAGTAGGTATTTGGGCATCGTTCTAGCCTTTTACGCGTCGAATTGGTCGTCTGGTGGGAGCTCTTCTGTGTCTGAAGATGCGGCCATTGTCTCGGGGTCGTAGAAGGGGGCGTAGTCGAGGTTTTCTAGGTCTGGGAGTGGGGCTAGAACATCAGTGTGAGGTAGGGGTGTAACACTCCCGTCCACGCTGTGTAGTTTGTGCGGCGTTACTGCCCGGCGCGCTGCTGCCTCTATTCCGTCTATCTCTGGCGCTAAGACGGCAGGGTTCAGTCTCCGCGCGAGTTCCAAAGAGAGCTCTCCCTCTGTCGCGGTATCTACGAGTTTCCCGTCGGAGTCCTGGAACGACATGACTTCGTCGTATGCGAGGTAGCCAAGCTCTGTTAGTGCGTCTACCGGATTGACGCAGAGGCTTCTGCATACCGTGATGAGGTCATCTGCCGATAGGCCCTTAGTGATCCTGGTATTGACTGTAGTTCTGGAGACCCCAAGTATTTCTGCGATTTCCACAGCGGTAATACGCCGTTTTGTCGTGGAGCTTAGCCATTCTTTAACACTACTTTTCCCGTCCATAACACACATCATAGTGTAAAGATTTCGATACATCAAGAGTGTATTTTCCTGCGCAATTGCATTGAAAAGTAATTTTATTTGACGTGTATGCTTGCCACATTGTCATGATTAGATGTAGTATCTTGTCAAAGAGCAAGGAAAGGAGTGCGAATAGATGTCTTTTCTTATCAGTTTAGATGAGCTGGACCATGTTAAACGCGTTAATGGGCTACAGACGATCGTAGACCTATCAGAGGCAACCGCCATTTCTCGGCCGACCTGGACACGGGCAATAAAGACGCGTCGCCCAACACCTGACATTCTTAACGCTTTGGCGGATTTGGGGGCGCGCCCGAACAAGGTTTTGGTGCTTGACGGTGTTCAAGACATATGTGCCGCATAAAAGAGATGCCCACAGCTGCAACTGCGGGCACCCGGAAAATCAAATTCTCTTAGGAGATAAGGAGATTCTATCATGCCAGGACTAAAGGCGCACTCAGCGGAGTCTTTTAAAGCTCCCCCCATTTTTCACGCAGTAGCGGAGGCTTTGCTCGATTACGTCGCCTCGCTTCACTCCCTGTGGGGTTTCGAACCGGACGCGAGCAGTGAAGACGCACTCGACAGGATCGCCGCTTTTCCCTCCGTAGGAGACGCCTCCGCTAGAGACTGCAGGTCTGGGGATCGAGAGGGTGTGGACTGCTTCAAAGAATTTATCGATCTCGTTTTCGATGGGGATTGTGATCTTCTCTCCGGCCGCCCACTCGCACCCATCAATGTGTCGTATCGTTTCGCCGTCTTTCTCGATGGTGAGAGAAACGTTGTGTGCTGGCCATGCGCCGCTATTAGTAACGCTGACGGTTTTCAACGAGGGGTCAACCTCGCATACCCAAACGTAGTCGATACGGTCTTGGGCTGCGTTGAGAGCCTTGGTGCTGATGGTATTGGCTTCTTGTGCAAGGTCGTTAGCTTGTTTTGCGATGCCGTTAGCTTCTACAGCACGTGTGGATGCGATTTCGGAGAGTTCGTTAGCAATTTTGCTGTGGTGATTAGCGCGCTGCGCGATGCATACACCAATGATTCCGGTAAGGCACCCGATGATACCGATAGTGGTGCTGATGACGTCCATTCTTCAAATATATGTGGTGGTTTTGGGGGTGAGGTCGTTGCGTAACAGCAATAAAAATACAGGTGATCTACTCGTCGGCGTCTTCTCTGATGAGGAGCTGTTCCACGCGGTCAAGGCGCGTCTTGAGTTCGAGTACAGTGTTTCCAAATTCGAGGACAGCGTTCATCTGATTATCAAAACTGTTGTGGAGTCTATCATCGATGACCTTTCCTTGCTCGTTAATGAGCGGCGTGATGCTATCGAGAAGTCGTGGCGCAATATCATTTGGGGAATTTGCGAGTCTCGTCTTCAGTTGCTCGAAAGCGGCTTCCAGGACGATGATTCTTCCCTCGAGTTTGAAGAATCCGAGCAGGATGGCGGTGATCGCGTCGCGGCTAAGCGCGCCATCATCTCGGACACCCTTGAGTATTTGGGATTGGATGAAGCGCGTGTCCTTGAATTGCTCGGGGATATCGATGTTGTCGAAGGGCGTGCTGGGGAAACTGTCTGGGACGTCCATTGTGATGCTTCTTCTTCAGTTGGGTGTGGGGATACCTCAACTGTAGGAGATGGGCGAGGGGAGGGTGGAGGATTGAGTGGTTCTTCTTCACCCTCTTCTCGTGGGGGAGGTGACACCGTTGCTTAAGGACAGCAAGTATATGAAGCGGCTACGGGATATTACGAAGGCTGTTATTGATGATGGCCGCATGTGCATTCTTGAGAATGGCTTTTTCGTGTGGGTATCAAAACCTTACGTTGTCGTGCAGATTGATATCTCGCAGCATTTATCAGCGGTATATGACGTCTTGGAGCTGGTGGGGTTAGAGGACTGCGTAAGTCTTGACTCTGTGTGGTTGTCGTTGCATGAGGCTATCAGTATGGGGACGCCTTTTTCTCAGGAGGAGTTAGCCCTTCGGAAGCGCGTGGTGACTCTGATAACGCTGGAGGAGGGGAAATGCTCGGTTTAGTTTCCCAGAGCAAGCAGTGTGAGTGCTTGGCAGGGGAGAGCGGAGGCAATGTTCACGACGAACGGCCATACCCAGGTTGTAAAAGTGTCCCGCCATTTCTCTTTTCTGTCGGTATGCGTGGCACCTCGGATGACCGCGACTGCGAGGCGTTCGAGGGCTTCTTGCGGGGGCAATCGTCATGAGTAATCATTCCGCGCCTTACGTATACACCTATGACGGCCCCGTAAACCTAATCGTTGATGAGTTCGGCTATCAAATGTCGAAGGACACGGTAAAAAGGGCAACTCTGCGAGGCGAGCTACGGGCAGTGAATCGGGACGAGTACGGGCTGTATGGGCCTATCACCATGTATGCGAAGAGTGACGTCCGCGCCTGGTTTATGCACTACATGGGGGCGGAATAATGGCCTCTGCTGCTCTCGGATTTTTACTTGTTATGGCTGTTGGTGGTGCCGTGTGCGGGATAGCTGATCTTGTGCAGGGTATTGTTGCCCGGTTGGTGTCCACATGTGTCACTGTGACGAAATTGTATCGGAAGAGTGGTGGAAAATCATATTCGGAGTTCTATTGGATGGAGGATTGCGTTATGAGGGGGTGTAGCGAATGGGCGTAGATGGTTATGAGAATCTTGCCCCAAAGGGCAGACTTGATGCCCTTATCAGGGACTCATTTAGGAGCTGGGAGTGCTTGAACCACACCCTGGAGATGGCGCGTGAAGTGGCCGTAACGAATGGTATCGCCTGTCACATCCCCTATCCGCGGCTACTGACTGGGGAAGAACTGCGCATGTTAGAAGAAAGGCGGGCCAAAGGTGCCTAAGTCAGGTTACCGGGTGTTGGGGCAGAGGACTACTAGGGAGCTTTTGGAGTTGATGAGGCGTGATACTCGGTGGATGGAGAGTGCGAAGTGCCGGGGGAAACCGTGTATGGAGAAGTTGGTCGACAAGCTAAAGAGGCATCCGGAGTTGCGGGAGAAAGCGGCTTTAGCAGTCTGTGCGGGCTGTCCGGTCATGCGCGAGTGTGCTAAAGATGCTCTCCTCCCTATCGTCTACTACGTCAGCCAGAGCGACGTTATGGATGAGAGCCGGGGGCGTAATAAACGACCGTCTGTTGCGTACACGGCAGGCTCTATACGGGCGGGCGTGTATGTCCCGGAAACAGTTAGGAAGGGGGGATGGCTGGAGGCGATGGGGCGCCTTATGGAGATAGCGGGGGAGGAGAATATTCCGGATGTTGTCAAAATGACAGCTGCGTAGAAGGGAGGAGGAGCCGAGATGCCTTGGGCAAGATTTGGAGACAATGTGATTACGCATCCTAAGCTGATGCGGTTGCATGAGGTAGAAGATTTATCTACATCGGTATTCGCTGAGGCTTTCGGTTTCCTGGCGCTGGGGGCGACGATGAGCGCAGCTCATCTGACGGACTATCGGGTGGAGTTCGGATCGTGGGTAGCCGCTGCGGGGGGTAATGCTGTGCGGGCGAAAGAGTTGTTGGCGATCCTCGAAAGGGCAGAACTGATTGAGAGGGTAGATGATGGGGGGCATCAGGCGTGGGCCATTATTGAAGACGATGATTTTATTCATTTGCGGTCTAAAGCTGAGGTAGAGATCGACCGGCAGCGTAAACGCGATATGCGGAATACAGATGTGACTATCGCTGTGCGGGTGCGAGATGGGGACCAGTGTCGCTATTGTGGGAAAACAGTGTCCTGGACTGACCGCAAATCTGCCAGATCTGCGACGTATGACCATATTGATGGGGTGGGGGACGACATCGACACTGACGGCCTTGTAGTGTGCTGCAGGTCATGTAATACCAATTTGAGGGGGAGGAGCGGGGATGTAAAACGGCGCATGCTAATGCCTGTGCCGAAAACCCCGTATTTTTCAAAATCTTCTGCGAGTTTCATTAACAACAGCGCTTGGGCATCCGAGCGCGGTATCAAGGTGAAAGCCTCGCTGAGGCCAGGAGAAATCCTGGACGCTCGTATCGACGGTAGCTCCAACGGTACGGGCGGCAACGCTACTCAGGTATTGGAGGAAGAAATAGCTGACGTCGTGGGTGGCACCACGGCTGATGCGGTGGAACCTCCACATCAGCTAGGCGATTGTGCGCCACACGATCACACCAGCGGCCCATGTAGCGCATCGTGCTGTCATACCGATCGTGCGGTAGTGGAGGAAGACATAGCGTCCTCGTCGGGTGGTGCCGGTGAGGCGTGGCTGGAACCTCTGCGTGAGACCGGAAAGCGGCTACCAACCGTGGACCAGGGGGCCTGCGTTGTCTCTGTGCATGGCACGCCTGATGGCGTGTCTGAGGCCCCAACGAAGAGGGGGTCGTGTGATACGGCCCCCTCGGTTGGGGTGGCTAAGGCGGCGAGGCGTCGCCATTCACGGCGTCGTTCTCAATAAGTGGGAGAAACACCATGAGTTAAATAACGAAACGATAACAGAGTTATTTCATATTGAAAAAATCTAGCCCAAATCTAGATACGGATAGATTTTTTAACTCCCGTATCTAGATCGTACGGGTCGGGACTGGGTCGGGTCGGGCCTGGTCTAGTCAGTCATAGGTAGGCACAGGTATAGGCATAGGTAGGAGTCAGGGATGGCATTGATCGGGAATGAGAAGGGTAAAGGTGTAGCGGGGAAGGACATGGAGTTGGCCTGGGAAAGGACGCTACAAGGGGTAAGGGAGATTGAGCGAGTATCAAGGCGATGGCAGAGGACTCTAGACAACCAGCTTCCAGAACAATTCAGCTCTCGAGCTAAAGGAAAGTATCTTCTCTTCTATGCGCGGCTAGTGATGTTGGTCATGGATGCGCAGGAAGCAATTAAGGCGATGGAGAGCGAGGCAGCATCGCAGTTGGTCTGTGGGAATTGTGAGGGGGACCACGATGAGTACTAGCGATAGGGAGCGAGGATAATGCCTCATCCGAACAAGGCTAAGGGTGATAGTGCTGAGCGTGACGTGCTGAAAATCATTTCCCAGTATGATCCCGACGCCCGGCGTACCCGCCCCGGTAGGCGTGAGGATGAGGGCGACATTCACGCCCTTAACACCACCTGGCAGGTGAAGGATGTTGCGCGTCCGCTGTGGCGGGAGTGGTTCGTTCAGCTGGGTAGCCAGGTGGAGCGCTCACCTTATGGGCATGGCGTGTTGGTGTGGAAGCTTCGCGGCTACGGTGGGAAACCGGCCAAATGGCTTGCGGTAATGGAACTGGACAAATTCGCAGAGTTACTCGCGCAGAGAGATTAGGGGAGAAGGGGCAGCAGGATGCCGGAGGAATATTATCTTGACCGCGAACAACTGGATACGCTGGGTAGAGACCTGGACACGCTTATAGAACATGTGTTCGATGTGGAGAATGTTCTCACCCGCCAAACATGCTACGGGAAGCTCCCCGGCCATAGCGCCGACCGGCCCCTGCCCTACAGTGAGAAAGCCAGCGAGTTTCTCCGGGGGGCTGGCGTATGGTCTGCCTGCTATCTGTGAGGCGGCAGGCTACACTGCCCGACTGTATGGGCAGGATGCCGTCATCGAGTGCCTGCACTGGCTGCGGGGTAATCCGATGAGGTTGGCTTCCTATGAGGACGCTATGGAGTGTGCCGACGATATTCACCATTGGGCACGCCAGATTGTCTTCTTGGTTGATCGTCCCCGCTACCCAGACTTCATTGGCCTCTGCCCCAGGTGCGGGGAGCCTATCTACAGTTACACAAGCACAGGCGAAATCACCTGCATGTGTGGGGGGATCCTCGATGTTGCGGTTCTTAAAGCCTCATGCGTGGAGATGTTGGAGCGCGAGTATTTCACCCGCCGCGAGCTTCGTAGCTATCTTACGGAGCGTGGGGTGCCGAGGCGGACGCAGAATCGGTGGCTAAATGAGATTAGCTCAGTGGATTATGGGGGGAGGAGCTACTGGCTTATGGGTGATGTTGTGGACAGGTTGGGGGAGTGGTTGCGTGGGAGAATAGCTTGACTATGAAATACACATGTACTACAATTGTGGTATGGCCAATTGGGAACACCGCGCACACTACATTACAAAGCACAGTGTCACCGTGGAGCAAGCAGAGGAAGCGCTCACCGACCCCAACCGCGCTATCCTCAACCCTGACCCAACAAGCAAAAGCGGCGTGAGCACCCGCACCATCGGCTACTCACCATCAGCCGGCCGTATCCTCACCGTCATCACAGTTGAAAGCAACGGCACCACCTACGGCGTCAACTGCTGGAAATCCAACAGCCGCGACCAGCGAATCTACAAGGAAGAGAACCAATGATCCCCGAGGAACTCCGTACCGCAATCGAAGAAACAGAAGACGCAGAAAACGACATCATCCGCCGCCCCGACACCATCATCAGCCACAACACCCCGCAAGGCCGCGTGAAGACCCTCCAAATCCGCCTCACGGACGATGAGTACAACCGTCTCGCAGAACTCGCAGGTAACAAGCCAGTATCGGCCATCGCCCGCAATCTTCTCTTTGCTGCCACACGAGACAACCCGGAACAACTTCTCGCTCAGCAGGCCCTCCAGGAAGCGCTAGAGGCTGCCGGCTACCGCATCACCAAAGCCGCCTAACTGTGGGCTGGTAAGGAGATGAACATGGATGAGTCATTGCTCAAGCATTTTCTCCTGATGTACAACCACCGCACACAACGGCTCGTCAGCCAGGAAGAATTCTCCGACTCCTCCGAAGCGATAGAGCGCTACGAAGAAGAAGAGCGGCTTAACTTTGACAAGGATTACATGGATATTGTTCTTGTCGCCTCGGACTCCATCGAGTCGGTGAAGGTAACACATGCAAATTACTTCACCGGCAACGCGCGCAGGGCTATCCACTCAGCGATGAACATCAACCTAGTAGCGTAAATACACCCCACATACTTGACGCCAATGGCCCACCAATATGATAGGCTCAAGCCGTAGGGCGTGGTGGACGCAAGAGCACCGCGCCTTTTGTCATATTACGAAGCCCCGCACCAAGCGTTTGCGGGGCTTCGCCTCTGTGAGGTAGGGGAAACAATGGGAGGAAACTTCGCCAGCAGGCAGTCCCTCCGCTCGCGGGGGGCACCTCAGAAGCTGCGCGCTACAGTCCTACGCCGTGATCACCATCGCTGCCAGTTGGCCTTGCCAGGCTGCACTCAGATAGCCGAGGAAGTTGACCACATTACCCCCGTCTTCGAACACGGCACCGACAGCCCAGACAACCTCCAGGCCGTCTGCCCGTCCTGCCACCGTCAAAAGACGCAAGCGGAAGCCCGGCGCGCCGCCGCGAAGTTGTCTCGTAAACGGCCACACAAATTGCACCCAGGCCTCATCTTCTGAGAGAAACGTATTCGCAATGGTCTATGAGCAGTGCTGAGAGCGCTGTAGAGAGGCGTACTCCCCGGTTGGCTTTTCTGTCTAATTCTTAGCGGGGAGGGGGTGGGGACCCCCTCCCCGCTCTCTGCCCGGGGCGGGCGGCATAGGGGCTCACACTATGTACGGGTTTTAGCTTTTTGACAAGCTAAAACCCTGGAAAAGATATCTTGATAACCTCGCCGAAATAAGGGGGAAACAGTGCGTTGTTGCCCCTCATGTGGAGCTCCTGTACCGGTGAATATCGGGGCGGGGAGGCTCCGTATCTACTGTTCTCCAGCTTGTCGCCAAGCTGCCTATAGACTTCGCCACGCTCTACCGCCGCAACTCGCCTCAATACCATCAGAGCAGACTGGCCGTCCTCTTGTCTTAGGGGATACAGGGCTCGTTGTGCTCCATTTAGCGGGTGTCTCTGAAGGTAGGGCGTTGGCGGAGGACATGAGACGTGTGCTCGCCCTCTGTGATGGAACATACATGGAGTGGGCAGGTGGAGGAATCAACATCTTTGGCACAGGTAGCCACCTCCGCCCAACACCAGTACAGCTGGGGGAGTGCACTGGCATTGTGCTCTGCGGTAACTGCGAGATCGAGCTTACTGGGAAACGAGTAGGCCACGCCCCCAATACACTCCGCAATCTCGATACCGTCATTGCTGGGCTCATGTGGGCGACGAGGAGACGGACAGCACAGCGAAGGGAGGAAAAGCAATGGGCATGAGAGGACCGATCCCTAAACGGTCAGAAGACAGAGTGCGACGCAATAAGGATGCGGCACCCACTACACGGGCAAAGGGCGCGTCGGCAGTGCGTGTGCCGCGCTGCGACCCAACATGGCATCCCATTGCTAAACGCTGGTACAACTCCCTCAAACGATCCGGCCAATCTGCCTTCTATGAGCCATCCGATTGGGCGTACGCTCAGCTGCTTGCCTATGAGATGACGGTGCTTCTCGCAGAGGAGAAAGTACGCGCGGCAGCTCTCCAGACCATTATGTCGGGCATGAATGACCTCCTGACGACAGAAGGTTCTCGCCGCCGCATGCGGCTGGAGCTAGAGCGTGGCGAATCATCGGAGACGGAGAGCAACGTTGTCAGCATCACCGACTACGCAGCTTTCTACGGATGATCTGCTCTACCCCGGCTACTACAAAGACCCCACCACTGGAGCGTGGTGCACACTTCCCTGGCCGGGCGACACAACCAAGGACTACGGGGACCCGGAGCGCCTAGCGCTCCTGCCAGACTCCCTGGGGCCGGGAGTGATTCTGTGGTGCGAGAGGT
>NZ_WVRS01000018.1:15317-16312 GCF_011525565.1 Lawsonella sp. | reverse complement strand
GTATTAACCGTACTGTGTTTTGCCCAATTTCAGAGCTTTTAACATGCTCGACAATGATTTTAACCACCCGGAATACGTCTATACCGTTGGTACGATGAGCATGCTGCACACTATGGCAAAAGACCCCGCGAAGCTGGCCGTTTCGGATCCAAACACCATTGCGACCATCCTCCCATGTAGAGAGAAGCACCAGGTAAACCAGCTACTTCAAGCGCAGCAATAGTGTGGGTAGCAAGGTTACCGGAACCGCAATACACAGCCACTTCAGAGCCAGTTGTAATACCCAGTGCCTCGAATCGATCCAAAAGACTTTCAAAGTCCAAGAACTGGTGATTCGGCCCATAATTTCCGTATGTTGGAAGATTATAGGCACCCGGGATGTGTCCCAGTCGAGCATCGTTATATTCAAAATGCCCCTGGTAGCGACGCTCAGAACGAGCGTCCAACAAAATACCGTGCTGCGGCCACTCCGCTACTTCTTCAACATCAACAGTGGGCATGCACGGCTCATCAGAAACCTTAAAATTACCGTCCAGCGGAATAATGCCTGGCCCCGTCAACGTCGGCATACCAGCGTGTTCCCACCGCTGCAGCCCCCCATCAAGGAAGAAAACATCTTTCACACCGGCATTGCGAAGGATCCACCATACGCGAGCCGCGGAGGTACCTTCTACAGAGTCGTACACCACTACATAGGAGTCCTTATCGATACCCCACCGACGGGTGAGCTCTTGGACTTTTTCTTTAGTGGGGAAAGGACGACGGCCTCGCGCCGGATTATGTGCACCAGTAAGATCCTGTTCCAGATCTACATAGATGGCATTGGGAATGTGGTGTTCTAGGTAGTGGTCATAACCACCAAGGTGATCGCGATACCATCGCACATCCAGGATCACTGGTGCTCGATTAGAGTCAATACGCGCCATCAACCACTGCGGGTTTACGAGGATACTCATACATCTATCCTACTAATCACCAGATTTTTATTCACCTTC
>NZ_WVRS01000018.1:0-15217 GCF_011525565.1 Lawsonella sp. | reverse complement strand
CGCGCCATCAACCACTGCGGGTTTACGAGGATACTCATACATCTATCCTACTAATCACCAGATTTTTATTCACCTTCTTCACCATGACACGAGACGGAAAATCCCTCCCACTCCCCACCCGGCAGGACCAAACATGACGGCATCAAATACCCAGTAAATGGACACTAGTTATACATACCCACTCACTACTGTTAGAATTGGTAATTTGACAGTTAAATGGTTTTAGCCATCCCTCCCCAGATACGAGAATGCATACGAAACGGCATACGAAACGGAGAGTCCATGAAATTCTCGTCAGGAATTAAAGCAGTTGCTGGCGCAGTCGCAGCCTCTCTTCTTCTCGTGACAGCACACCCTGCCCAGGCAGACCCTGTAACTACCCCTTACACAAGGGATATCAACACCATTGCAGAACAGACCACTGCCTACGTAGAAAATAATCACCTTATCCCCGATAAGGACGCTCTACAGCGTAAAGCTGCCACAGCAGAGGCCACCATTGCTGACATTCGCGACGGCGGCAACACCCTAGTCCTTGGAAAAGGCCACTTCTTACGACACGGCGACAAGCTCGCCATCATCGGTGAATCCGGTGCTACCGTCACCAACACACCACTCCAAGCATTGCTCGGAAACACTGTGGTAGACCTTAACGTCATCGTGAAAGAAGGCGGACGGGCTGCCACATTTTTCCCCGTCTCCAAGCCCGTTCACTCCACCAATGCCTACGCACTACAGAAAGACGACAAGGGTGGAATGATCGGCTACGGTACCCGCCAACGCGATTTCTATAACGCTTGGGGGAAATACCTTAACCGTATTGAGGTAGAAAACTACTCCGCAGTTATTGTCAGTAGCGCCTACGGCGGCTATATTGGCACAAAGTGCGGCTGGGCTATTGGTTTCCTCTCCGCCGCACTAGTAGCGACGAACATGAACCTTTTCGCCAAACTCGTACCGAGCCCTATCGCGAAAACTCTTATCTACCTCTCTGTTATTCCAGTTGCTATAGCCGTCTACCACGCGGTAGGAATTCCAGCGTCAGCACTTGGTAAAGTCGCAGGTTCACACTTGAGCACCATAGCTATTGGTTTCCTCTCCTCCAATCCGGAAACCCGCGATCTCGCACTGCAAGCTCTTAGCGCAGCCCTGGGACTCGTCTTCCTATGGTGGCTACCGCCCTCAGCCACAGCAAACAAATAAGGTAGCGACTACATAGAGTCAGTGCACGTGTAACGCGCTTACTGCTCACACGTTGACTCCATAACTCATAACTACACAGAAGAAGGGGTCGCCGTTGTATCTGCAACGGCGACCTCTTCTCTTAAAAGCACGTCCTGTGCTTATGCACTCTTGTTCAGGACTTACTGCGTGGGCTTTACCGTGCGCTGGCCAGTGATCTGCAGACTCTCCTTATCCGGGGCGACGGTCACATGCACAATGTCACCATCGAAGATCTCCCCTGCCAGCAATTCTTTAGCAAGAGCATCACCAATAGACTGCTGAATAAGACGACGCAGAGGGCGCGCACCGTAGGCAGGCTCATAGCCTCGTTCGGCCAGCCAGGTGCGGGCGTCATCATCCACGTCAAGGGTAAGACGACGCGCGGACAAACGCTGCGATAGCTCACGCAACTGAATATCCACAATGCCCTTCAACTGCTCCGGTTGTAGCGGCGAGAAGATAATAATGTCATCCAAGCGGTTGACGAACTCCGGTTTGAAGTTCATCTTTACTGCCTGCATAATCTCCTCATTTGTGCCACCCGCGCCCAGGTTAGAGGTGAGGATAAGGACGGTATTGCGGAAGTCCACGGTGCGGCCTTGCCCGTCAGTGAGACGTCCCTCATCCAGTACCTGCAGTAGTACGTCGAAAACATCCGGGTGCGCCTTTTCTACCTCGTCAAAAAGAATGACGGAGTAGGGGCGGCGGCGGATAGCTTCCGTCAGCTGACCGCCGGATTCGTAGCCGACGTATCCCGGAGGGGCACCGATAAGGCGCGCCACCGAGTGCTTCTCCCCGTATTCGGACATGTCGATGCGAGTGATCGCGTGCTTGTCATCGAAGAGGAACTGCGCCAATGCTTTCGCAAGCTCAGTTTTACCAACACCGGTGGGGCCTAAGAAGAGGAAGGAACCCAGCGGACGGTTGGGGTCTGCGACGCCTGCCCGAGCCCGGCGCACAGCGTCGGAGACGGCCTTCACGGCGTCTTCTTGCCCAACTACGTTGTGGGCGAGTTCTTCTTCCATGCGGAGGAGTTTTTGTCCTTCGCTTTCCAGCATGCGGCCGGCGGGAATACCGGTCCAGGCTTCCACAACTTCTGCGACATCGTCGGGGCCTACTTCTTCTTTCAGCATCATCTGCGAGTATTCGCTGGTGGATGCTTGGGAGCTTTCCGCTTCGGCGAGTTTCTTTTCCGCTTCGGGGATACGCCCGTAGCGTAGTTCGGCGGCTTTGCCGAGGTCGCCGTCTCGTTCGGCGCGTTCAGCCTGTCCACGGAGTTGTTCCAGGGTTTCCTTGAGGTCGCGGACGGCGTCGATGGCGTTCTTCTCGTTTTGCCAGCGGGAGGTTAGCTGGGCGAGTTTTTCGCGTTCATCAGCGAGTTCCTTGCGGAGAGTGGCGAGTCGTTCGCGGGAGGCGGCGTCCTCTTCTTTCTCCAGCGCCAGTTCTTCCACTTCCAGCCGGCGGACGATGCGCTGGGCGGTGTCGATTTCCTCGGGTGAGGAGTCGATTTCCATGCGCATGCGGGAGGCGGCCTCATCCATCAGGTCGATGGCTTTATCGGGGAGGAAGCGGTTAGTGATGTAGCGGTCGGACAGTGTTGCGGCAGCTACCAGCGCGGAGTCCTTAATGCGGACACCGTGGTGCACTTCGTAGCGTTCCTTTAGCCCACGCAGGATACCGATGGTGTCTTCGACGGTTGGTTCGCCCACGTAGACTTGCTGGAAGCGGCGTTCCAGGGCGGCATCTTTTTCAATGTATTTGCGGTACTCGTCCAAGGTGGTGGCGCCGACGAGGCAGAGCTCACCGCGTGCCAGCATCGGTTTGATGAGGTTGCCGGCATCCATTCCGGAGTCGCCGGTGGCGCCTGCCCCGACAATGGTGTGGATTTCGTCGATGAAGGTAACAATCTCGCCGTTGGCGTCTTTGATTTCTTGGAGGACGCTCTTTAAGCGTTCCTCGAATTCGCCGCGGTATTTAGCGCCGGCGATCATGGATCCTAGGTCGAGGGCGATAAGTTTCTTACCGCGCAACGATTCTGGTACGTCGCCGGAGACAATGCGGCGAGCGAGCCCTTCCACAATGGCGGTTTTACCAACGCCCGGTTCACCAATGAGAACGGGGTTGTTTTTGGTGCGGCGGCTGAGAACCTGTACGACACGGCGGATTTCGGCATCGCGCCCAATGACGGGGTCAATTTTTCCTTCGCGGGCACGCGCAGTGAGGTCCGTGGAGTACTTTTCAAGAGCCTGGTAAGTATCCTCCGGATTTTCAGAGGTGATGCGTCCGGAACCGCGTACTGCGGTAAAGGCGGCCTTGAGGTTTTCGGGAGTGGCTCCCAAAGATTGCATGGCGGCGGCCACTGGGTGACGACCGGTAGCGAGCCCCACCATGAGGTGTTCGGTGGAGGTGTATTCGTCACCCATGGAGCTGGCGAGCTCTTGGGCGGTATTAATAACGGTAAGCCCGTCGCGGGACAGGTTGGGGTTAGCAAGCCCTCCACCGCTGGCGGCGGGGAGATTCTCGACAAGGGAGTGAGCTTGTTGGAGTAATGCTCCGGGGTCTACTCCTGCGCTGCGGAGTAGTGGGCCAGCTATGCCGTCTTCTTGTTCGAGGAGCGCGACAAGGAGGTGTGCGGGTTCAACACTGGGGTTGCCTTTGGCTGCGGCGGATTGGAGGGCAGCGGAGATAGCCTCTTGTGATTTAGTGGTGAAGTTTTGAGTGCTCATAATCTATTCTCTCTTTTATTTCGACGGCGTGTAAAGGGTCAAAAAATTTTTTTAAATATGGTTTGTCCTGCATGTTTGATGTCATATAAACGACTAGTTAACACGCTAGTTAATACTAAGTTGAGTCTATATGACTCATGTTTATTTTCACTGTAGCAAAGTTGAGTCCTTTTAGCTAAGGATTTTTTGCAAAAAGGCTTGTTTTTTTTGTCACACTAAACGCTATGATGGGCACATATAGGCACACACGTATAAGCACACAGACATACGCCCTCATCATCCCCGCCCTCTATCCACAATGGACCTGGAAGGACACGCCAATGAGCCGCCACCGCGACCATGCACCACAAGCATCGGGCCGGCATTTGCGCGCTTCAGAAAACTCCCCCGTCAACAACACCTACCCCACCTACTACACCGTCCTCGGGCCCGCCATCACACTGCTCCGCGAGCACCCCGAAGACTTCATGCGACACTTCCTTGCCGCCGCCCTCACCTACGACTTCCACTTCCACACATTCTTCCCCTCCGTCAACGACCATCACGCCAGTCGCTACACCCACGCTCTCCGCTACATTCTGGAAGCACTGGATCAATCCACCAACGATCCTGACTGCCTTGACGACGTTATAGACTTCCTCTCCCAACTTGGGTGCGACCAGCGAAAATACCAACTTACAGCCGAGCAATATCAGTCCCTCGCCGCAGCCCTACGAGACACCTTCGCACTCCTCCTCCCCTACCAGTGGAGCACTGAACTCAACGATGCTCTACTGACATCGTTTGAACACGCCATCAACGTCATGCAAAGTGCCGCCGCGCCATCAACCACTGCGGGTTTACGAGGATACTCATACATCTATCCTACTAATCACCAGATTTTTATTCACCTTCTTCACCATGACACGAGACGGAAAATCCCTCCCACTCCCCACCCGGCAGGACCAAACATGACGGCATCAAATACCCAGTAAATGGACACTAGTTATACATACCCACTCACTACTGTTAGAATTGGTAATTTGACAGTTAAATGGTTTTAGCCATCCCTCCCCAGATACGAGAATGCATACGAAACGGCATACGAAACGGAGAGTCCATGAAATTCTCGTCAGGAATTAAAGCAGTTGCTGGCGCAGTCGCAGCCTCTCTTCTTCTCGTGACAGCACACCCTGCCCAGGCAGACCCTGTAACTACCCCTTACACAAGGGATATCAACACCATTGCAGAACAGACCACTGCCTACGTAGAAAATAATCACCTTATCCCCGATAAGGACGCTCTACAGCGTAAAGCTGCCACAGCAGAGGCCACCATTGCTGACATTCGCGACGGCGGCAACACCCTAGTCCTTGGAAAAGGCCACTTCTTACGACACGGCGACAAGCTCGCCATCATCGGTGAATCCGGTGCTACCGTCACCAACACACCACTCCAAGCATTGCTCGGAAACACTGTGGTAGACCTTAACGTCATCGTGAAAGAAGGCGGACGGGCTGCCACATTTTTCCCCGTCTCCAAGCCCGTTCACTCCACCAATGCCTACGCACTACAGAAAGACGACAAGGGTGGAATGATCGGCTACGGTACCCGCCAACGCGATTTCTATAACGCTTGGGGGAAATACCTTAACCGTATTGAGGTAGAAAACTACTCCGCAGTTATTGTCAGTAGCGCCTACGGCGGCTATATTGGCACAAAGTGCGGCTGGGCTATTGGTTTCCTCTCCGCCGCACTAGTAGCGACGAACATGAACCTTTTCGCCAAACTCGTACCGAGCCCTATCGCGAAAACTCTTATCTACCTCTCTGTTATTCCAGTTGCTATAGCCGTCTACCACGCGGTAGGAATTCCAGCGTCAGCACTTGGTAAAGTCGCAGGTTCACACTTGAGCACCATAGCTATTGGTTTCCTCTCCTCCAATCCGGAAACCCGCGATCTCGCACTGCAAGCTCTTAGCGCAGCCCTGGGACTCGTCTTCCTATGGTGGCTACCGCCCTCAGCCACAGCAAACAAATAAGGTAGCGACTACATAGAGTCAGTGCACGTGTAACGCGCTTACTGCTCACACGTTGACTCCATAACTCATAACTACACAGAAGAAGGGGTCGCCGTTGTATCTGCAACGGCGACCTCTTCTCTTAAAAGCACGTCCTGTGCTTATGCACTCTTGTTCAGGACTTACTGCGTGGGCTTTACCGTGCGCTGGCCAGTGATCTGCAGACTCTCCTTATCCGGGGCGACGGTCACATGCACAATGTCACCATCGAAGATCTCCCCTGCCAGCAATTCTTTAGCAAGAGCATCACCAATAGACTGCTGAATAAGACGACGCAGAGGGCGCGCACCGTAGGCAGGCTCATAGCCTCGTTCGGCCAGCCAGGTGCGGGCGTCATCATCCACGTCAAGGGTAAGACGACGCGCGGACAAACGCTGCGATAGCTCACGCAACTGAATATCCACAATGCCCTTCAACTGCTCCGGTTGTAGCGGCGAGAAGATAATAATGTCATCCAAGCGGTTGACGAACTCCGGTTTGAAGTTCATCTTTACTGCCTGCATAATCTCCTCATTTGTGCCACCCGCGCCCAGGTTAGAGGTGAGGATAAGGACGGTATTGCGGAAGTCCACGGTGCGGCCTTGCCCGTCAGTGAGACGTCCCTCATCCAGTACCTGCAGTAGTACGTCGAAAACATCCGGGTGCGCCTTTTCTACCTCGTCAAAAAGAATGACGGAGTAGGGGCGGCGGCGGATAGCTTCCGTCAGCTGACCGCCGGATTCGTAGCCGACGTATCCCGGAGGGGCACCGATAAGGCGCGCCACCGAGTGCTTCTCCCCGTATTCGGACATGTCGATGCGAGTGATCGCGTGCTTGTCATCGAAGAGGAACTGCGCCAATGCTTTCGCAAGCTCAGTTTTACCAACACCGGTGGGGCCTAAGAAGAGGAAGGAACCCAGCGGACGGTTGGGGTCTGCGACGCCTGCCCGAGCCCGGCGCACAGCGTCGGAGACGGCCTTCACGGCGTCTTCTTGCCCAACTACGTTGTGGGCGAGTTCTTCTTCCATGCGGAGGAGTTTTTGTCCTTCGCTTTCCAGCATGCGGCCGGCGGGAATACCGGTCCAGGCTTCCACAACTTCTGCGACATCGTCGGGGCCTACTTCTTCTTTCAGCATCATCTGCGAGTATTCGCTGGTGGATGCTTGGGAGCTTTCCGCTTCGGCGAGTTTCTTTTCCGCTTCGGGGATACGCCCGTAGCGTAGTTCGGCGGCTTTGCCGAGGTCGCCGTCTCGTTCGGCGCGTTCAGCCTGTCCACGGAGTTGTTCCAGGGTTTCCTTGAGGTCGCGGACGGCGTCGATGGCGTTCTTCTCGTTTTGCCAGCGGGAGGTTAGCTGGGCGAGTTTTTCGCGTTCATCAGCGAGTTCCTTGCGGAGAGTGGCGAGTCGTTCGCGGGAGGCGGCGTCCTCTTCTTTCTCCAGCGCCAGTTCTTCCACTTCCAGCCGGCGGACGATGCGCTGGGCGGTGTCGATTTCCTCGGGTGAGGAGTCGATTTCCATGCGCATGCGGGAGGCGGCCTCATCCATCAGGTCGATGGCTTTATCGGGGAGGAAGCGGTTAGTGATGTAGCGGTCGGACAGTGTTGCGGCAGCTACCAGCGCGGAGTCCTTAATGCGGACACCGTGGTGCACTTCGTAGCGTTCCTTTAGCCCACGCAGGATACCGATGGTGTCTTCGACGGTTGGTTCGCCCACGTAGACTTGCTGGAAGCGGCGTTCCAGGGCGGCATCTTTTTCAATGTATTTGCGGTACTCGTCCAAGGTGGTGGCGCCGACGAGGCAGAGCTCACCGCGTGCCAGCATCGGTTTGATGAGGTTGCCGGCATCCATTCCGGAGTCGCCGGTGGCGCCTGCCCCGACAATGGTGTGGATTTCGTCGATGAAGGTAACAATCTCGCCGTTGGCGTCTTTGATTTCTTGGAGGACGCTCTTTAAGCGTTCCTCGAATTCGCCGCGGTATTTAGCGCCGGCGATCATGGATCCTAGGTCGAGGGCGATAAGTTTCTTACCGCGCAACGATTCTGGTACGTCGCCGGAGACAATGCGGCGAGCGAGCCCTTCCACAATGGCGGTTTTACCAACGCCCGGTTCACCAATGAGAACGGGGTTGTTTTTGGTGCGGCGGCTGAGAACCTGTACGACACGGCGGATTTCGGCATCGCGCCCAATGACGGGGTCAATTTTTCCTTCGCGGGCACGCGCAGTGAGGTCCGTGGAGTACTTTTCAAGAGCCTGGTAAGTATCCTCCGGATTTTCAGAGGTGATGCGTCCGGAACCGCGTACTGCGGTAAAGGCGGCCTTGAGGTTTTCGGGAGTGGCTCCCAAAGATTGCATGGCGGCGGCCACTGGGTGACGACCGGTAGCGAGCCCCACCATGAGGTGTTCGGTGGAGGTGTATTCGTCACCCATGGAGCTGGCGAGCTCTTGGGCGGTATTAATAACGGTAAGCCCGTCGCGGGACAGGTTGGGGTTAGCAAGCCCTCCACCGCTGGCGGCGGGGAGATTCTCGACAAGGGAGTGAGCTTGTTGGAGTAATGCTCCGGGGTCTACTCCTGCGCTGCGGAGTAGTGGGCCAGCTATGCCGTCTTCTTGTTCGAGGAGCGCGACAAGGAGGTGTGCGGGTTCAACACTGGGGTTGCCTTTGGCTGCGGCGGATTGGAGGGCAGCGGAGATAGCCTCTTGTGATTTAGTGGTGAAGTTTTGAGTGCTCATAATCTATTCTCTCTTTTATTTCGACGGCGTGTAAAGGGTCAAAAAATTTTTTTAAATATGGTTTGTCCTGCATGTTTGATGTCATATAAACGACTAGTTAACACGCTAGTTAATACTAAGTTGAGTCTATATGACTCATGTTTATTTTCACTGTAGCAAAGTTGAGTCCTTTTAGCTAAGGATTTTTTGCAAAAAGGCTTGTTTTTTTTGTCACACTAAACGCTATGATGGGCACATATAGGCACACACGTATAAGCACACAGACATACGCCCTCATCATCCCCGCCCTCTATCCACAATGGACCTGGAAGGACACGCCAATGAGCCGCCACCGCGACCATGCACCACAAGCATCGGGCCGGCATTTGCGCGCTTCAGAAAACTCCCCCGTCAACAACACCTACCCCACCTACTACACCGTCCTCGGGCCCGCCATCACACTGCTCCGCGAGCACCCCGAAGACTTCATGCGACACTTCCTTGCCGCCGCCCTCACCTACGACTTCCACTTCCACACATTCTTCCCCTCCGTCAACGACCATCACGCCAGTCGCTACACCCACGCTCTCCGCTACATTCTGGAAGCACTGGATCAATCCACCAACGATCCTGACTGCCTTGACGACGTTATAGACTTCCTCTCCCAACTTGGGTGCGACCAGCGAAAATACCAACTTACAGCCGAGCAATATCAGTCCCTCGCCGCAGCCCTACGAGACACCTTCGCACTCCTCCTCCCCTACCAGTGGAGCACTGAACTCAACGATGCTCTACTGACATCGTTTGAACACGCCATCAACGTCATGCAAAGTGCCGCCGCGACGAAAACAACTCCCCCCGTCTACACGGGCACCGTCATGGAAGTCCTCCGCTTCACCCGCGACATCGCCATCGTTCGTCTACAGGCAAACCCTGCTATTGATTACCTCCCCGGACAATACCTCTCCGTCACTACCCCACAATGCCCCGGCACATGGCGTTATCTTTCTCCAGCTATCCCTGCCAACAGTGACGGATACATTGAATTCCACATCCGTGCAGTTGACCACGGCTACTTCAGCAACCAGATTGTGCACAACACACACCCCGGCGACCAGTGGACACTCTCCAACCCCCACGGCAACCTTCACATTTCTGGAGAACGCCCCGTCTGCATGATCGCCCGCGACATGGCACTAGCACCCATGCGGTGCATTCTGCTGGATATGGTGCAGGACAGTGGACACCACCCACTAGTCGACATTTACTACAGCACTCACTATCCAGGGGAGCTTATTGACGCCGCTACCCTCGCTAATCTGCAAGCCGCGAACCCCTGGCTTATTGCCCACATTTGCGCAGACGAAAAAACTGACCCCTGGTGGCTTCACAATGCCCCCGAGCTTCCCCCGAATCTTCTTCTCCGCCACGGTAATCCGCTAGAAATAGCGTTAGCTGACGGCTGTATTCACGATCGTGAAATCCTTGTAGGTGGCAGCCCCCAAATAGTGCAGCAGGCCATGGAGAATCTGCCCCGCCTCGGAGTATCCCGGGCAGATATCCACCATGACCCACTGGACTAGCATTAGCTAGCCTATTGTTTGTATTACTGTCCGCGCTGGCGCACTTCCGGAGTCCACACGACAACAGCCTGGCTACGCGGAACATGCACAAGCGCCCGCGAATTCCGTTGTTGCTTGCGTACCAGGTCGAGAGTATTTTCCAGCTGCTCAACTTCTTCTTCTAGCTCGTTAACGCGCTGCGTTAACTCCAGAATGCGCTTAATCCCGGCAAGGTTAACGCCTTCGTCTTGGCTGAGGTGCTGGATTTCTCGCAGCAGTTCCACATCTTCATCGGAGTAGCGGCGTCCACCGCCTTGTGCACGCGCCGGCGTCACCAGGCCAAGCCTGTCATACTGTCGCAGAGTTTGTGCATGCATACCAGCAAGTTCTGCAGCTACCGAAATAACAAAGAAGTGTTCCTCTCGATTACTCATTGCGCACCTGCCCATCCAGCTCACGGGTGGAATCCGGAGCTTTTTTCAGCTTGCTCATAGTCTTTCAATGCTTTCACCGCAGCATCATTCAAGGTGGTGGGAACCTGCAGTTTCAAGGTGGCAAGGAGATCTCCCGCTGCACCATGCGCAGGTTTAATACCGCGTCCACGCACACGCATCACCTGATCTGGCTCGCTCCCTGCCGGAATACGAATAGACACAGTTCCACTAAGTGTGGGAACAGTGACGGTAGTTCCCAGCGTCAATTCTGCAAACGATACTGGCACGTTCACCAGCAGGTTATTTCCATCCTGCTGGAATACCTCATCCGGGGTAACAGTGATTTTTACCAGCAAATCCCCTGGAGGAGCACCGCGCAGTCCAGCTTCACCTTTCCCTTTAAGACGAATCTTCTGACCATTTTTAACACCTGCCGGTACACGTACTTTAAGCGTACGAGTCCGGGTAACAACTCCAGTACCACCGCATTCGGGGCAGGGGTCATCGATAATAGTGCCAGTACCACCGCAGGTACTACAGGGTTGTGCGAACTCAAACGAGCCCTGCGCAGAACGACGATAACCCGAACCATTGCAGTCTGGGCACGTACGGGGGGCAGTTCCCGGGCGTGCACCGGAACCGTGGCAGGTAGGGCATGCGGTCTTAGAGGTAATGCGGATGGGGACAGTGGCACCCTTGGCGGCGTCCCGGAAGCTAATAGTGATGGCGGTACTAATATCGGCACCGCCGGTAGGTTGCTGGGCTGCTTCCTGTCGGCGTCCACCACCACGGCGTTGATTGAAAAGTCCACCTAAAATGTCGCCGAGGCCACCGCCAGCACTGCCTTGAGAACCGGCGCCAAAAATATCGCCGAGGTCACCAAGGTTGAACCCCTCCGTGCTATATGTGAAGTTTTGTCCACCACCCGGGGCGAATCCTCGTGCGAATCCGCCAGGTGATCCAAAACCTCCCCGTCCTGCTTGCCCCCCGAACCCGGAGGACATCATGGCGCGGAGTTCATCGTATTCTTTACGTTCTTTTGGATCGGAGAGAACAGCGTTCGCTTCGCTAACACGCTTGAAGCGTTCCTCCGCAGCTTTATCTCCGGGGTTGGCGTCGGGATGGAGACTACGGGCGAGTTTACGGTACGCCTTTTTAATCTCCTCTTGAGTAGCGTCTTTGCTGACGCCGAGTTCCTTATAGAAGTCTTTATCAGCCCATTCTCGCTGCATGGCGTCTCCTCCTCTCTAAGCTAAAACTCTATTATTCATACTAACTAACATTGAGTCTAAACTACTCAACTTTAACTGTCTGTACTATATCTTTAACTATCTAATTTGATATACCCACATAACGCTGTAGCCACATAATGTAGTGGCGGCCCCCCTGAGGAAAGCCGCCACTACGTTGTTATGTACTTACTGTGTGTATCACTCTGTGTATCTACTGTGGAGTAGCCTGTGCTAACTCTTCTCGCTATCTGCTGTTGCTGAATCACCACTATTGGTGGTGTCTGCGGATGAGTCAGTGGACTTTTCCGCAGTGCTAGCAGTACCGTCAGCACCGTCAGAGTCATGGGCAGCTGAGGCATCCGAGCCTTCGTCCCCGCGGACGATCACCATGGCTTCGCGGAGGACACGATCGCCCAAGTTGAAGCCTTTCCGGAGGACAGTACTCAGTACCTTTTCGCCGTCGCCACCCTCATCTTGGATGGCGGAGTGGCGGTTCGCGTCGAATGGTTCGCCGACTTCGCCGAACTGGGTAACGCCCTGTCCTTTGAGAATGTCATTGAACTTGTCGGTGAAGGCCTTGAGAGGACTGCCGTCGGTAATGTCTCCGTGCTGGCGGGCTCGCTCAACATTGTCAGCGAGTGTGAGCATGGAAGATACAACATCAACTTTGCCGCTCTCGCGGGCGGTACCGATTTCACGTTCGACACGCTTCCGGTAGTTAGCAAATTCAGCTGTGACACGCTGCAGGTCTTCGGTAAGTTCTTGTACCTTCGCCAGCAGTTTGTCTTCTACAGTGAGGTCCTCGTCTTCTGCGTGGGCGGCTTGGCCGGCAGTGTCAGAGTTATCCGCTGTAGCGGCACCCTCCCCCGCAGCTTTTGCAGTGGAGTCTGCAGTGGCTGTGGGGGTGGCGTCAGCAGCATTGGCGGAGGCCTGCAGATCCGAGTCGTCAGCCTGCGGCTGATTCTCAGCAGGGTTCTGAGATGCGTCCGTCATGTCTATCAATCCTTACGTGCCTTACTTGTTGTTGTCGTCCTCGACAACTTCAGCGTCTACCACATCGTCGTCGCCACCATTGTCGGAGGCGTTGGAGTCGGCGGCACCACCGTCAGCGGCGGTTGCACCTTCTGCGGCAGTCTGCTCATACATGGCTTGACCCATGGCGGCAGACTCCGTCTTAATCTCTTCGATGGCAGTGCGCAGTGCGGCAATGTCATCACCCTTGAGGGCTTCCTTGGCCTTGTCGATAGCAGCCTGTACTTTGTCCTTGCCGTCGGAAGGAATCTTCTCAGCGTTGTCAGTGAGGAACTTCTCGGTCTGGTAGACGAGGGTTTCAGCCTCGTTGCGGACGGAAACCTCTTCGCGACGCTTACGGTCTTCCTCAGCGTGCTCTTCCGCATCCTTAATCATGCGGTCGATCTCTTCCTGGGAAAGGCCGGAGCCGTCCTGAATAGTGACGGTGTTTTCCTTGCCGGTGCCCTTGTCCTTAGCGGTGACATGGACAATGCCGTTGGCGTCGATGTCGAAGGTGACCTCAATCTGCGGAATACCACGGGGGGCCGGGGCAATGCCGGACAGTTCGAAGGATCCGAGCAGTTTATTCTGCGAAGCCATCTCGCGTTCGCCCTGGTAAACCTGGATCTGTACGGAGGGCTGGTTGTCCTCAGCAGTGGTGAAGGTTTCGGAGCGCTTGGTGGGGATGGTGGTGTTGCGTTCGATGAGTTTGGTCATCACGCCGCCCTTGGTTTCAATACCGAGGGAGAGCGGGGTGACGTCGAGGAGCAGCACGTCTTTAACTTCACCGCGGAGCACGCCGGCCTGCAGGGCAGCGCCGACAGCAACGACCTCGTCCGGGTTTACACCCTTGTTGGGTTCGCGGCCACCGGTGAGTTCCTTCACCAGGTCGGTGACGGCGGGCATACGGGTGGAGCCACCAACCAGAACAACGTGGTCAATCTCGGAGACGGAGATGCCAGCATCCTTGATGACTGCCTGGAATGGCTTGCGGCAGCGGTCGAGGAGATCCTGGGTGATGCGCTGGAATTCGGCGCGGGACAGGGTTTCGTCAAGGAACAGCGGGTTCTTGTCTGCGTCAACCGTAATGTAGGGCAGGTTGATGGTGGCGTTCTGGGAGGCGGAAAGCTCAATCTTGGCTTTCTCGGCGGCTTCGCGGAGACGCTGCATTGCCATACGGTCCTTGGACAGGTCCATACCGGAGGAGGCCTTGAACTTGTCGACGAGCCAGTCCACGATGCGGTTGTCCCAGTCGTCACCACCGAGGTGGTTGTCGCCGGAAGTGGCGCGAACTTCTACAACACCGTCGCCGATCTCCAGGAGGGAGACGTCGAAGGTACCGCCGCCAAGGTCGAAGACCAGAATGGTCTGTTCCTTGTCGGCCTTTTCGAGGCCGTAGGCGAGGGCAGCTGCGGTGGGCTCGTTCACAATGCGGAGCACGTTGAGGCCAGCGATCTGGCCAGCGTCCTTAGTGGCCTGGCGCTGTGCGTCATTGAAGTAGGCCGGAACGGTGATGACGGCATCGGTGACGGGTTCACTCAGGTAGGCTTCTGCATCGCGCTTCAGTTTCATGAGCACGTGAGCAGAGATTTCCTGCGGAGTGTACTGCTTTCCGTCAATATCATTGGACTTCCAGTCGGAGCCAATGTGGCGCTTCACAGAGCGAATAGTGCGGTCAACGTTAGTAACTGCCTGGTTCTTAGCAGGCTGCCCGACGAGAACTTCACCATTCTTGGCGAAAGCAACGACGGACGGGGTGGTGCGGGATCCCTCAGAGTTGGGGATAACCTTCGCTTCTCCGCCTTCTAGGACGGAGACGCAGGAGTTAGTAGTACCAAGGTCAATACCTACTGCGCGTCCCATAATGGGTACCTCCATGTTTCTGTAATGCTTGTATGTTTGTGATGTTGTGTGTATTTACGTGTATTTACATGCGCCTATAGAGCAATTTAACACCCTATTGAGCGTTACGCACTCAAGTATTACACATGAGTTTTTATTACGCAATAGTTCTTGAGTGAATTAGACTCAACTTTATTTTTTATTACACAAACACCCAGGTCAACAGCAACAAGAGGCTGCAATTCTTTAGATAGACAAAGTTGTAATGAGATGACGACTAATACCTATTTGTCGAGGAATAAAGATCCGAATAGCCATGCTCAGGCCTGCGATGAACTCATTGATCTTATTGATATGGTCTCACCGCAAAAGTAGGACTCCTACGGAAGCAGAGAGTGTGGTTTACTGTGCTCACTAAAATTTTTTAGAGATGTATTTCA
>NZ_WVRS01000023.1:0-17803 GCF_011525565.1 Lawsonella sp. | reverse complement strand
AAGACGAGGAGTTTGCCGATGGCTGCTCCGGCGAGGAATCCGAGAACACGTCCGATGAGACCGTGTATTACACGGAACAGTACTGCTAGTCCTAGACCATTAAGCAGATTGCTAAAGCCTATTGCTACACCGAGTAGGAAGATGTTGATACCTGTGATGTGGAGGAGACCAATTATGGCCATAATCGCACCAACTTGAACCATGACAAAGCTTGCCATCAGAGATCCAAAGACTCCGATTGCAAAAGGTATAGCAGTAGGTACTAATAGTCCTCCGATGCCGGCGATGGGGGCGGTGAGGAATCCGCCGAGGGCGCCGATCCAGCGTAGTGGGATAGCGAGGCCGTCACCGAGGAGGGCGGTGATGATGCCAGCAACGCCAGCCCCAATAGCCCCTATTGTGGCTCCTATTGGCCAGCTGTTGAAGAGTCCGATGAGGGCATTAATGCTGGCAGCAATAAGGCCGGTAATTCCTGCTCCGATGAGTCCTCCGGCGAGGGCTGCTATTCCGTCGTTGAGGAGGGTGATACCTGCGCCAACAGCCTGGCCAACGATGCTTCCTTCAATGAAGTGAATACCGTCAGAAAGCAAGCCTCCCAACACGTTGCCTACCAGGAGTCCTTGGAGTCCTGTTACAGCCGGAATGATGGTGGCGTTTGCGAGGTCGGCGATGTTCTTGACGATGATGAGTATCGGCTTGCCGAGTAGACCACCGAAGATGCCGTTTACTACTAGTCCTGGGATAAAGGACAGTACGCCTGCTATTCCAGCATTTCGTACGCCGGGTAGTGCCCCGGCGACGGCAGATATTCCCCCTTTAGTAAGGGGTAGTGCTAGTTTTCCGACAATGCCGCCTTCAACTGCGTGTGCTAGTGCTAGGGGTACTGCTAGTGGTAGGTCAATAATGGTTTTTGTGACGGTGCCTATAGCTGTGCCAGTAAGGCCGCCACCGATTTTGCCGATGACGATGCCGGCGAGTGAGCCAGTTCCGCCGCCTATGAGCGCTCCGGGTAGGCTGAGGAGTCCTCCGACAGTACCTCCTGTTAGTGCACCAACAAGAGTGCCTGTGGCTGCGGTGGTAATTTCTCCCAGGATGTCCTCGTTGGAGCCGTCTGTGGTGGTCCCGTCACTCTTTTGTGCAGGGTGGGCGGTGTTGCTGCCGGTGTTGGTTAGGACGTCACGCCCTATGAGGGTGAGTGACTGGGAGAGGAAGTCGAGGATTTCTCCTGCGGGCACCGTTGGGTGGTTTTGTATGTGTTGTTCAATGGTGCCGGCTAGTGCTAGCGGCTCATGGTGGACAACAGTATGCGTTGTGGGCGATGGTGGAGTGGGTACCTCTTGTGCGTTTGCTATCGCGCCACCAGCACTGAGAGATAGTGTGGCTGCGGCGAATCCGAGGGCCACTTTGGTTATTCCTCTCATGGTGTTCTCCTCCGTGAGAAAGCTAGTAATAGGTTTAGTAATAGGTATTGTCAAATAGTTGCCTACTTTTAACGTAGCTCTCTCGAGGGGGGAAAGTAAGAGTTTCTACCGAACTTAGCGTGGGGGTGTGATAAATTACGCGTTTCTTTGTTGTTTTTGGTGCATATGTTTATGTCCTGGACATATGTAGGAAACATAATGTTATTGCGTAAACGCTATCTAGTTATGTGTGCTATATGTGCTGTTGCTTGTTATATAGGCTGCATACATATGTGGCGCCTCTCCTGTTAGGAAAAGCGCCACATACTGGTCTTATTAAATTATTGTTCGTGTTGTAGTTCTGTCTGGAATTGTTCTAGCGGTACAGGATTTTGGGCAGTTAGGGCAGTGCCAGTGTGAACGATGAGAATCTTGTTATTCTTCTCGATGTCGTTCTTCTTGTTAGTGTCCTAGTAGTGTCCTTATTTTTATTTTTGTTGTCATTATTTTGCCGTCGTATTTGATGTTTTTGGCGGCTTGTAATGAACTTCCTGCACCTATCTAGTGGTTTCCCATGCTAGGCGGCTAGCACGTAGTCGCCCTGGGCAGCGTAGTTGCCGTGAAGGCTCATGGCCTTCTTTTTCTTGGCGTTGCTGCCTTTCTTACCACCTTTGTTGCCCTTGCTGTTTCCTCCCTTTTTCTTCGGGGCAGGCATGGGGGGCGGGAGCTGTCGTCATCTTCGTCTTGTAGTAGCGGTAGGCAAGGGCAGCTGCGGCACCGAGTGCGCCTGTGATGGTGGCACCTACGCCTGCGCCGAGGGCTGCTAGTGAGATTCCACCGCCGAGTGCGCCGAGTGTGGTACCAACACTGCTGCTCAGTGCCTTGATAGCAAGTCCTGCCAGTGCTGTGATGGCAAAGATTGCCAGGGAGAGGAGAGCACTACGAATGTTGGCTTTGGTGAAACCAAACGCGTTGATACCGCCGAATGCTGCAAGGACACTGAATAGTGCTGCGTTGATGGCGTGTAGCACTGCCAGGGCAGCGAGTGCGCTGGCAGTAATGCCGCTTGCGGGGGTAAGGATGGCTTTCGCACTGTCTACTGCGGCAAGACCCAGGTAGATAAGTGCGAGTGCAGCGTTAGCAATGGTGGGAAGGATGAAGGCGAGGAAACCTGCATTGTTCCACAGTGTGAGGCCACCGTTAAGGAGGATGAGTCCACTGTTAATGACGGCAAGGCTGCCCAGGAGAATAGCCATGACGGTATGGAAGTTCGTAGCGAGTGCTATACCGGCGAAGATGGCGGTTAGGAGTGCGCAACCTGCGGAGATTGTGATGTGGAATCCCGCGCTAATGGTGCCAAGGATAACGAGAATGTTGGGGAATCCCAGTCCAAGGAACCAGATGGCGTGGTGGATAACGGGGAGGAGCCCCAGAAGTGCCAGGTTTCCAACGAGGAAGGTGAGGCCGCTGAGGAGAAGGAACCAGGTATTGTTCCAGAGCGCTAATGCCCCGTTGAGGAGGCCTGCGACGGTGTTAATAATGCCGGGGGCTGCTAGCAGGGCGCCGGCAAGCCCCAGTGCGGGGCAGAAGACCGCGAAGGTAAGGGCGAAGATAAGCCCTGTAGCTGCGGAGATCTCGGAGAAGAATCTGTTGATGGCCCACAGGATGGCGTTTATGCCAGTGGAGTAGGTCATGACGATCTTGAGACCCAGCGTTGGCATTACGAAGAGGAAGTTAACGGAATTAATGGCAAGAATGCCGAAGCCCCACGATATGACGCGGAACATGATGGGGTTCACCACAGGGGCAATGGCTAGCAGGATAAGTGCTATGCCGAGGGCAGTCTGTGGGAGAAGGAAGAATACGATAGTGCCGTTCAGTAGTGCCAGTGGCCCATTAATGATGAAGGCCTGGATAGCGTCGATGGTTGCCAGGTTGAGGTTGAGAACCGTGGCGAAGGAGGCCGCTAGCTGGGGGATCAGCCGGTTGATGGTTTGGATACCGTTAAGGGCTGAGAGGGCAGCGCCTACTGGGTTCAAGAGAGCCGGGATTGCGCTGAGCAGCGCAATGCTGCTTCTGTTGACGGCTTGGAGGTAGTCAATTACTGCGCCGATAATGGTTCCGCCGGAGATAACGCCGGCAAGCGGTGTGGCAATGCCACGGTTAAAGGCTTGAATGGTGTTTATAAGGGCCAGGGTGCCAAGTCCAACAGCGGTGGTGCTGGTAAGTATGGCTCCGCCGATGGTGGCGAGGGTTTCAGTGCCGTTGATGAGAGTTGCGGCACCGAAGCCGGCAGTTTTTAGGCTATGCCAAGCTGCTCCAGCTGTACGGTTGATGGCCTGTATGCCGTTCAGAATAGATACGGGGATCGCTAGGGGGTGCCAACTGCTACTGTGGTAGCGGCAATGGCTCGGTTAATAGCTTGTGCACTGTTGAGGATTGCAGCGGGAGCTGCGACAGCAGCGAGGCTGCCGTTACCAAGGACACCAATTGTGTTAATGGTGTTGGGAATGACTGCTGCGCCAGTGGTGATTAGCGTACCAATAGTGTTGACGATTGGCTTACTAACAAGGTAGCCAATGCTAGCTCCTATGCCGCCTCCAACAAGTGCCCCGGGTATGCCGGCGATGGAGCCGGTGATTGCTCCGGCGGGTGCTCCGATGGCGGCGCCTATTCCGGCTGCTCGGGCAATGTTTTCAGGGGTGTCTTTGCCCCCATTACCGTTATTGCTGGTGGGGGCAATACTGGCTGACAGGTTCTGTGCAGCGTTCTGTGCGGTACGCTCCGCCTTTTTGAGAATGTCGCGGCCTGCCAGGGTGGTGGAGTCAATAACAAAGTTGACTGCAGTATTGGGAAGTGTGGGGGAGGACGGGAGATCCTGGGTAGTCACAGTAATACTGTGTAGATCAGTACTGTGTAAGCCAGTACTGTGCAGCACACTGGCTGTGGTGGCGGAGGCGGGTGACGATGGGGTAGTGGTCACCTCTTGTGCGTGTGCTATTCCGCTACCGATAGCGAGTGACAAGGCTGCGGAGGAGCATACCGCAGCCCATCTAGCCACTTGTTTCATAGCTTTCTCCTTTTAGTAATCTCTTATACGTTGACTTATCGAATTATTCCTCGATGCCATTATAGTATCCGCAATATGTCATGCCAGTTTACGGAAGTACTAGTAGCGTACAGAGCGAGAGAACAGGGTTCGTTTTCCATTATTCGCAGTAAAAGACCACTTGTACGGAGTTGGTCATGAACAACTGATGTTCTTTAGATGTATTTTTACAGCTTTGTTTACTCTCTATACATTCTTTTATCGAGGGCTACATCTTTGGGGATAACCATGTGTCGTAGGTAGTGGAGATACTGCACGGTCCTTAATACTTAATACATAAGTGGGTGGGGTACCTTCCCCTTAAAAGGAAGGTACCCCACCCACTAATACGTTATGGCGTAATGCTATATATGAAGGCTTAGGCGGCTAGCGCGTAGTTGCTACGAGTACGAATCTTGTCGAGAGGATTCGTCATCTTCTTAGCAGTGTCGTCTTTTCCGAAGCCTTTAACGGTGATGTCCTTCTTGTGAAGAAGAGTAACAATGGCAAGGCTTATACCGGCACCTAGGGCTGCACCGAGGAGGGCGCAGGTAAGAGCACCGGGAATACCGGCTGCGGCACCAAATGGGATGCCGAGGGCGGTGCCAACGATGGGGCCAACGAGTCCCAGAATGGTTGCCACAATAAGACGGCCAATGAGCAGTCCACCAAGGAGGAAGGACGTTATGGCGCAGTGCAGCATGCCAAGGATTCCACCAAAGGTTGCCAGGATGATGGCGAATCTACCCGCATTGCGTAGGGATAGCAGGAAAAAGATACCAGTTTTAAGAACGATGAAAGTGGGAAGACCAGCAATAGTGGCAGCTATTGCGGCTTTGAAGAGGGTGCGCGTTCCTGCTAGGGGGAGGCATAGGAGTAGAAGCCCAGCGTGTCCGGCGATAATGCCGCTGAGTCCTAACCGGGCAAGAAGTGCTCCGGCAGCAGCGCCAAAGAGGAAGGCCATTGTGTGGAGGATTGGACCACCTAGCGGCACGCAGAGGCGAGTAGCACTACCGCCGAGGATGGCACCTACTGCCATAGCAGTGAGGTGGCCACCCATTATTCCAAGAATGGACCCTATTGTAAGGCTGGGAAGAACAGCGATTGTCCCTCTGATAAGTGCGGCCGGTGTGGTGACCATCAGTGTGGGGATGACGGCTAGCGCAGAGGATTTAAGACATTTGTGGATGGGGTTAATAACAATACCGGGGAGGATGCCGAGGGGGGCACGACGTGCTGCTCCGAATAGTACGTAAAATGGCATGGTGAGGAGTACTTCGGAGATAGCTCCGGCGACTGTACCGATAATGTTGCCGGCTAGTCTTCCGCCTAGATGGCCAGCAACGGATCCTACTGTGCCTCCTACGAACGCCCCTGGTAGTCCGGCGGCTACTGCACTGATGGGGGTTCCGGCTAGTGCTCCAGCTACGGTGCTACCAATGATGGTGCGGTATTCGTTTTCGCTAATACCTGTGGTGTCGTCACTGTCTGTACCTGTATGGTTGGCGCTTGTGTGTTTGGTGGCGCCTGCGAGGATGTCGCGGCCAGCAAGGTTGAGTGATTGGGTGAGGAAATCTAGGATTTCGCGTGGGGGTAGTGGTGCGTGTTTTGTGGAGTCTTTATGGTCCGTGTCGTGGTGCTCGATGGTGATGATGGGGTGCGTGGAGCCATCATGGTGAGCAATGTTGTTAACGGTGTCGTGTGCAGTGCGTAGGACTGCGATGGGAGTGTCGGCGGGTGTTTCTTCGGCTTGTGCCATTGCATTGCCCGCTGTAAGAGATAAAGCAGCCAGGGAAATTCCTAGGGCCACTTTGTTTATCCCTCTCATTGTATTTTCTCCTTGAGTAGGAATGAGTATAAATGTGCGACTGGGATGCGTCTCCTTTCTAAGGATAGTCAGGGCTGTGGCAAATGCTAGTGATCTGGCAGAAGTTCATATTGTTACTGAAGTGTCTTCTGAAAATGTTTAGGTAATGTTTCCTAATTTTGGTGATATTTGAAGCGGGAGTGTAGGTTACACAGTTTTGTGGTGGGGTCTGTGAAACGTGTGTGTGGGGGGCATGCGCTTGGGGCGAGTGGTATAGGGGGGTGGTGGGGCATTGTGTGGATGGGTTGTGGTGTGTAAATAGGAACTGGGGTGCCTTCCTGTGTGGAGGGCACCCCAGTGTGTGTATGAACTTATGTGTCAATCTACGTTTTAGGAAGGTTGGTTACTTCTTGAGTACTTCCTTGTAGATGTACATGTAGGCTACGCCTCCGAGGGCTCCGAGGATGGTTCCCCAGAAAGCACCAGGAATGCTGGCGGTTGCACCAGCTACACCACCAAGGCTTGCACCGGTGAAGGCACCAGCCGCGAATCCTAGAGCACTGAGAACAATGCCCGGCAGGACAGTGAGAAGGTGAATTCCTTCTGCAAGTGCAGCCTTGAAAAGGTTGTGCACAACAAACAATCCACTGGCGAGTACCACAGCACCATTCTTGATGAGGAGGATGCGATCAAGTACCTTCAGAGCAATGCGCTTCAAAGCAGCAGCGCCAAAGGCAAGAGTGTCAATGCCATTCTTGATCTTAAGAATCTTGTTGAACTTCTTGAGACCAATGAAAACCGGGATAGCCAGGCCAGCGGCAATGATCTGCTTACCGTTGTGGAGGACGCGTACTGCATCGAGGGCCTGGGCAGCGATGTTAGCTACAGCGAACTTTGTTCCAAGGAGGGACAGTGGAAGATTGACAGCTACCTGAACACCGTTGATAACGAAGCGTACGGCTTCGAGGTTCTGGGCAGCGAGGTTAAGACCAGTATTAATGCGGGCAGCATTAGCAATCTGATGCTGTAGAACAGCGAACTTAAGCAGAAAAGCCTTTGCTGCCACACCAGGGACGGGCATGGGAAGCGCTAAGCCGCACTTAAAAGTGCTAGATTGCCTGCGATGAAAGCAACAGTACCGTCAAAGAGTACCTGTTTTCCGTTGTGGAGGAAGCGTAGGCCATCGATACCCTGTGCGAGCAGATTCAGATCGATAACGGCGCACGGTAGTTTGTCAATGGCTACCTGGATTCCGTTGTGGAGGACGCGTAGGCCATCGATCTTCTGGGCAGCGATGTTAGCTGCGGGCAGGATACCTGCTAGCAGTAGGCGGCGTTCCAGGAATGCTTGGCGTCCGTTGTGGAGGACGCGTACAGCATCGAGGCCCTGGGCAGCGATGTTAGCAGGAATGGTAGCTCCAGCTAGGAGTGCATCAACACCGTCTAGAACGGCAAGGTTCTTGTCGATAATTTGAGCGACGAAATTCCCTGCAGCAAGCTTAACGTCGACGAGGGCGTGCTTACCATTGCGAGCTGCTAGAGCGGCATCGATGATCTGCTTATTAACGCCAATGGTAGGCAGGGCAGCTTTTACTGCGTGGAAGTTACGAGCGACCTTGGTAGCGACAGCAGGTACACTACCGATAACCGGTCCAGCAGCAGCACCGACAGTGCCGCCAATTACTGCACCGGGGATGCCGAGAAGGCCGCCAGCTAGCGCGCCTTCAATAGCACCAGTGGAACCACTGCTAACCGCAGCTTTGAGGTAATCGCTCTTATCGTTACTATTATTATCGTTGCCGTCTGCTCGAACGTTAATGGTTGTGGTAGGCGACATCAGTGAATTGCGCTTAGCGTTCTTGAGGGTGTCTCGGCCGGCAAGCTTAAGAGCATCTTCAAGGAAAGCAACCGCGTCACTTGACGGAGCCGGAGTGTCCGGAATATTCCACGAGGCTAGATTCGCGCCGCGAACCACGTTAGTGCTCACGGTAGTGTCTAGTCCTTGTGGAGCCTCAGGCACTTCCTGTGCATGTGCCACACCGCTACCAATAGCGAGTGACAGTGTGGCTGCCGCAATCGCAGCAGCCGACTTTGTTAGAGTTTGCATCACTTTCTCCTTAAAAGTTAGAAATGCAATTCACGCGGAGGAGACCTCCCGCGAGTGTTTCGAGGTTAGCATTTAGCCCATTGGAGATATAGCGATTTTTGGTTATTTTTGTGTGAACTAGGTAATAGATCGCTTCTTGCAGTGTGAATTTCGTTCGAATAGCTATGGTAGGAGGTGTCTTCTCCCTTCTTGATGGTTTCAGTTTTTCGTGATAATAATCGCTTACAGCTAACCCCTCTGAAGACCTTTTCTATAGAGGTTGCCATTTTCGTAGCAGTAGGAATCTATGCCGCCCTCACTGCTATCACATCTCTCAACACTGCTTCTGCATACCGTCTATGGGGTTACATCACTCTTCCCTCCTGCATAGTAGCAATCGCCTACTTAACTACCCTCTACTACCTTTCTCGCCATCATTCCCACCATCATTTCCCCGCACTAGCCCCCACACACTCTCCCGCACGCACTCCCGTACGCGCCCGCATCCTTGCCGCGTTCCTCCTCATAACCTCCCTCGCCCCCATGTATTGGGGAGTGGCACACCGGGCACATACCGCCGCCCCACCCGAGCACGAGATAGGCGCCAACCTAGAAACCTATGTTGTGGAACGCTCCGGCCAGCTCCTCCTCCACACCGGCACCCCCTACATTGATGCAGGCCACCTGGCCACCCCACACGTGGCAGACTACAACCCCTACTCGCCACTCCTTGCCATATTCGGCTTCCCCACCAGCTGGTGGGGAACACACTGGTGGACTGACGTCCGGCTCTACCTCCTCCCCGCAACCGTGCTGGTTCTCCTCCTCACCTGGCTCCTAGCCCACAAGCCTGCCATTCCCGAAAGTGCGCTCCTGCTCCTTGTGGCGGTACCGCCCGTCACCATGAACTTTGTTGCCGCCGGCATAGACGCACTACTAGTAGCACTGCTCCTCCTCTGCGCGGTAGCAGCCTTCCACGACAAACCCGCCACCGCTGCACTAGCCGGGCTAGCTGGTGGGATAGCGCTAGGCATGAAACTCACCGCCCTGCCCGTGGTGCTCGTTGTCCTTATTGCCCTGGCCTACCAGTGGGGTGCTGCTAGGCGCCCGCATACTGCACACCCTGCTGCACACCCTGCTGCACACCCTGCTGCACGCTCGGCTGAACGCTCGGCTGAACGCTCCGCTGCACACCCTGCTGCGCAGTTCGCGGTTTTCACAGTGGTGCTTCTGGCCGTCACACTGGCCGCCTATATACCTTTTTATTTAAAGAACCCGGACGCAATGGTGGAAAACATCATTCACTACCCCAGTGGATCCGCCGCCGTCACTTCCTCCGCGCAGGGCGGAACCCCCGGGCAACTTATTGCCGCCACCGGGCCAGTGGGGGTGTGGATAGCGCGCGCACTGCTGTTTCTGGCCGGAATTGCCCTAGTGGTGTGGATGGTAAAACGACCCCCCTCCACGCTTGTACGCACCCTCTGGATATGTGCCGTGGGGCTTACCGCCGCCATGCTGCTCATGCCCGCTAGCCGCTTCGGATACCTTATTTATCCCGCAGTCCTCGCGGCCGGGGCGCTAGTAGCACGCGATGCGCAAGAGGGAACTCGCGATGCGCAGGCGGGAATACGTGACATGCAAAAGGGGAACAGTTGCGGCAAAAACTGCCACGAGTAACTATTAGTTGCCATACAGGTGTGTGACTTTAATTAAGTTAAAACCGCTGCATAAGTGTGTCTTTTTGCTATACAATATTTGGCCGTCTAGTAGATATGTGGGGGAGCTCCAATAGTACTGGTCAGATGTACTAAAAGGAGAAAGAAAGGGGAGGATAAGGCGTAGCGGGAAAGTAAAAAATAGGCAGCGTTACGGGCCACAAGAAGTGTCATAAATGGAAAGTTTTGGCATTTTTGTGGTGGCAGATAGGTCACACTGGACCATATTTTCACACCCCGGCACTTTATGTTTGTGCTACTCAGCACACTTTTTCACAGACGTGACGCTAATAGTTGCGGAAACTAAATCAAAACTAGGACAGCAAACCTAGACTGAACATCGACATGGCCGTTACACCCTGCAACTAGGAGAAGTCCTAAATGGTTCAGAATAAGAAAACGAAAGTTTTTCTGACTGGTGGCTTCGGTAACTGGGGGCGCTTCACCCTCCGGTCACTGGCTGGCGTAGCAAACAAGGTAGATGTTGTTGCCCTCGTCCTCCCCACCGACTACGAAAACAATCCCGACCTCCGCAAGGAGTTCGAAGCCCAGGACAACGTCGAAATTGTCCTTGGAGACCTCACCGACTACGAGTCCGTGAAGCGCTGCGTTGACGGCGCCGACTACGTTATCCACCTTGGTGGCATGGTGTCCCCCGTCGCAGACGCCAACCATGCTCTTACCCACAAGGTCAACGTTGGTGCTATCCGCAACATCATCAAGGCCGTTAAAGCCCAGCCGAACCCCGACGAGATCGGCGTTATCGGCATCGGCTCCGTCGCCGAAACCGGCGACCGCCAAGCACCCCACCACTGGGGACGCGTCGGCGACCCACTGTGGCCCTCCATGTACGACGAGTACGCCCAGTCCAAGATTATTGCGGAACGGACACTCATTCACTCCGGCCTGAAGAAGTGGGCATGGCTCCGCTCCTCCGGCATCTTCCACCCCGGCGTCGTCCTCATTCTGGACCCCATCATGACCCACACCACCATGAACGGTGTGCTGGAATGGATCCTCGTGGAAGACGCTGCCCGCCTTATCCGCAACATCGTCACCGACTACGAGGTCAACCCCAAGTTCTGGCGCGGTGTCTACAACCTCGGCTCCGGCGAACCCTGGCGTTTCAGCAACTACGAAATCTACTCCCGCATGGTTAGCGCCTTCGGCGCCGACATGCGCACCTGGTACGACTACAACTGGTACGCCAACCGCAACTTCCACGGCCAGTGGTACACCGACTCCGACTACCTGGAAGAACTGGTTCCCTTCCGCTCCGGCGCGGACCCGCAGAAGGCCATCGACCGCATGGTGAACGCTGCCCCCGCCAGCTTCAAACTGGGTGGCTACATGCCCAAGGGCTTCATCAAGAACCTCGTCATGCGCCCCACCTGCTTGAAGGACCGCGGCATGCTGAAGTTCATCAAGGAGAAGGACCCCGCAGGTATGGAGGCCTACTTCGGCGGCTACGACGAGTGGAAGAAGATAGGCACCTGGGATACATTCGTACCCCCCGAGTTCTCCAAAGAACCCACCTACTACGACCACGGCTACGACGAGAGCAAAGACCTCTCCAAGATCACCGTGAAAGAACTCCAGGACGCAGCCAAATTCCGTGGCGGCAAACTGCTCTCCACCAAGTACTCCGGCGACCCCTACGAGGCACTCCGCTGGCAAGGCACCATGGGCTACGAATTCGACGCCAGCCCCTTCGCCGTCCTCAAAGCCGGCCACTGGTGCCCCCACGAGGTTCGCAACCCCTGGGAATACGACAAGATTGCCGAGCACAGCCAATTCCTAGCACAGCTCAACCGCTAATCTTCACCACCCCGCTTCCCGCCCCCGCGGAAAGCCCCACACCCAGACATAACGAGGAGGAACAAATTGTCTCCTAAAAAGAAACTCATCCCCGACGATTCATTCGACGTCGTCGTCGTAGGCTTCGGTGGTGCCGGTGCGGCCGCAGCCATTGAAGCAGCCGACAACGGCGCCCACGTTCTCGCCCTAGACCTCTCCATCGGTGGCGGCGCCACCCGCCTCTCCGGCGGCATCGTCTACGCCGGCGGCGGCACCTCCATCCAGCAGGAAGCCGGTGTCGAGGACTCCGTCGAGAACATGTTCAACTACATCAAGCAGGAAGCCAAGGGCGTCGTCTCCGACGAAACCCTCCGCGAATTCTGCGAACAGTCCCCCGGCATGATCGAGTGGCTGAAAGAAAACGGCGTTCCCTTCAACGCCTCCCTCTGCCCCTACAAGGCCTCCTACCCCACCGACAAGCACTACCTGTACTACTCCGGTAACGAGAAGGCCTACCCCTACAACGAGCACGCCAAGCCCGCCGCCCGTGGCCACCGCACCCACGCCTCCGGCCTGAAATCCGGCAAGGTACTGTTCAAAGCTCTCCACGACTCCGCCATGCAGAAGGGTGTCACCTTCCTGCCCGTGGCCCGCGTCACCGACCTCGTCATGGACGGCAACAAAGTAGTGGGCGTGAAGTTCTCCGCCCTCAACAACGAGAAGCTACAGAAACTCCACTGGGTAGTCACCAAACTGACCGCCAAGATGGGTAACTTCTTCCCCGACTACATCGGCCGCCCCGCCGACAAACTCACCGACGCCATCTGGCGCGCCGGTAAAGAGGACTACGTAGTCCACTGCGACTCCGTCATTCTCGCCGCCGGCGGCTTCGCCTACAACACCTCCTGGATGGAAAAGTACACCGGCCCCTACGCCAAGATCACCCCGCTAGGAACCGGTGGCGATAACGGCAAGGGCATCATGCTCGGACAAAGCGCCGGCGGCGCCATCGCCCAGATGGACAAAGCCACCTCCTGGCGCTTCATCTCCCCGCCGGAAGCCTTCATCGAGGGCGTCTCCGTTGGCACCAACGGCCACCGTGTTGCCAACGAAGACCTCTACGGTGCAACCCACTCCAACTACATGGTCCGCGAATACGGCGCCAACTGCCGCCTCGTCCTCGACCACGACCAGTGGATTAAGGCTCTGAAGCAAGTGCCCTCACAGTCCCAAATCTTCCACTGGGCCATGTCCCTCTACCTGTACACTCTCGGCCACAAGCGAGCCAACACCCTCGAGGAACTCGCCGCCAAGATCGGCGTTGACGCCGCCGGCCTCCGCAAGACCGTAGACGAGTACAACAAGGGCATCCTTGAAGGAACCGGAGACCCCTACCACAAGGCAGCCAACCTCTCCAGCCCCATCATCAAGGCACCCTTCTACGGGATCGACATCTCCAACATTCCGAACAACCTCCTCAACGGCCTTGTTTACCCCGCCCCCGGCCTCACCCTGGGTGGCCTGCAGGTCAACGAGAAAACCGGCAATGTTGTTAACGACAAGGGCGAAGACATCCCCGGACTGTTCGCAGCTGGCCGCAACGCCGTCGGCGTCTGCTCCAACTCCTACGTCTCCGGCCTGTCCATCGCCGACTGCTTCTTCTCCGGCCGCCGCGCCGGCCGCAACGCCGCCGCCCGCTGCAAGGAAATGACCAAGCAGCGCCTCGACGCCGCCGACAAGAAGTAAAACACCACGTAAACACTAACCATCACTAAAAGGTGTCGCCCCAAGCGTTGAGCTTGGGGCGACACCTTATCTATAGACTAGTCTGGGAAGGTAAACCCACCCATCACCCCTCGGGAGGGCGAATTACCCTCCACTAAAAGTACATCCGCTCCCTCACCGCTATGGAAGGTGCCACGGCATGCTGCTACAGCGCACACTCTTCACCGGGCCCCGCGCCTGGGTAAACCAAGACCTCTACGCGCGAAACTGCTCCGGAACCGCACTCCGCGCCCGCCACCACATCACCCTCGACGGCGGCGGCAGCCTTAGCACCAACACCTACTTCGGACGATTCCCCGCCTCCTACTGGCAACGCTGGACCCGCGTCACCTCCGTCAACGCCACCGGCACCATCGACGCCGACCCCACCGTCCACACCACCATCCTCCTCCGCGCCTCCGACATCGGCGGCCACGAACGCACCATCGACGAAACCGTCCTGCAAGGCCCCGGCACCTTCACCCTCACCGCCCCCCTCAACAGCTTCCACGACGGCGGCTCCCTCTGGCTAGAATTCGCCGCCCGTGAAGGAAACTCCCACATCAGCGACGTAGAATGGCACTCCCACACCCTCGCCCCCGGCAGTACAAACAGTGCTGCTAGCGGGGCTGGTAGTGGGGTGAGCGCAGGAGCGGCGAACGATAGCGCCAGCGCGGGGGAGAGCAAGCGCCGGCTGGCTATTGCTATCTGCACCTACAACCGCCCCACAGACTGCGCCGCCACCGTCTCCGCCCTCGCCCACGACGACCTCGTTCGCGGCATGATCGACGAACTCTACGTCACCGACCAAGGCACCCAGCACGTTGCTGACCAGCCCGACTTCCAGGACGCCGCCACCACCTTCGGCGGCACCCTCCACTACATTCAACAACCCAACCTGGGCGGCTCCGGCGGCTTCACCCGCGGCATCTACGAAGCCACCGAGCATGACACCACCCCCGTCGACATTCTCCTCATGGACGACGATGTTCGCGTAGAACCCGAAACCGTCGTCCGCATGAGTGCCTTCGCCGCCCTCACCCGCACCCCCACCATCGTGGGCGCGCAAATGATGTTCCTCTACAACCCCGACTTCCTCTTGGCCAGCGCCGAAGGCGTGGACCTCAGCACCCTCCGCCGCGGCACCCTCACCGACCCACACGGCGTCACCAACACCAGCATGGTTGATGGGGACCTCCCCGAACGCCGCCTAGACGCCGAATATAACGGCTGGTGGTCCTGCCTGATCCCCTCCGAGGCCGTCACCCGCATGGGGCTGCCCATACCCTTCTTCTTCCAATGGGACGACGTGGAATACTCACTTCGCGGCCGCCGCAACAACATTCCCACCGTCACCCTCCCCGGCGCCGCCGTCTGGCACGCCGACTTCTACTGGAAAGACGTGGACGGCTTCGGACACTTCTTCTCCATGCGCAACGGCCTCATCACCGCCGCCCTGGACCCCGGCTTCAACCCCAAAGCCCTAGTCACCAGCACCCTGGCCGATATTCGCCGCGAGATCCTCGGCATGCAATACGGCCTCGCCCACACCCACATGGCGGCCGTCCGCGGATTCCTCAACGGCCCCAAGGGATTACACGACGGTGGCCAGGACGCCGTCGCCCGCATTAACCGCGAACGCGCCGCCTTCCCCGAAACCAAACCCACCAACCTCGACGACGTACCACCGGTCGCCCGTGTCGGCCGCACCGCCCCGCCACCCGCCGAACGCTGGGAAAAAGCCGTCATGGCGAAACGCACCGTGAAAGCCCTCCTCAACAAGCGGATCCCCGGTGCCACCATCGTCCCCTACGAGGACGCCACCTGGTGGAACACTTCACTCTATGAGGACGTGTACGTCACGGACGCTTCCCAGTCGGTAGTCCACCACCGCGTTTTCGACCACGAGAAGTCCCGCAAGCAAGTACGCGAACTCACCGCCCTCATTCGCCGCTTCACACGCGAAGCTGATGAGGTTGCGCAACAATACCGGGACGCGTTCGGGGAGCTCACCTCCCGCGATAACTGGAAACGGCTCTACCAGCTCTAAGACTAGGCGAGGGCGCGGCTGTGTAGGCGACTGGCTATAGGCAGCGCCCGGCGGGAACATTGGCCGCCTGGCTCATTAACCAATGCGCCATAGCGGTAAGGAGTTTCTCCGCGCCTGCCCGCGTTCCGTCCGGTGTGCGAGCCGTCAGCGACAGTGCCGCAAAACCCGCCTTCCCCATGTCCATAATGACCATCTGGCGCACCGTAGTTACGCTCTGTTTCTGTGTGCTCTGTTTCTGTGCACCCCGCGTATTCTGTGCGCCCTGCTTTCCTTGCGCACCTTGTGGCCCCTGCGCACCTTGTGTTTCTACCCAGGCATTACTGAATTGCGCCTGACTGTAGCCACCAAAACCAAACTGCTGGCTGGGGCTCGATGCCGTCATAGAAGCACGAATGTACTCGGCGGACGGCAAGCACGCTAACCCCGCCGCAAACCGCACCTGATTCACCGGCAGCCACTCACTGCGCAAAGGATACTGGGTCTGCACACGGGTAGTCGTATCCCCACCCTGGCGCAACGCCCGCATAGTAGCCTGCGCCGCCTGCTGTGGCGTCCCCAACGATGCCCACAGGCGCGCCGCCGCCCGCGCATCATTCGCGTTGAGGGCAGTGACCAGATCCCCACCCACGTCACCATCGCCACCAGACTTCTCCACCGCCGCCAACGCAATAGGCACGCGCAAAGCCTCCCCACCCGCTATGCGTGGCGCAAACCCCAACTCCAGTGGGGCAGCACCCTTCTGTGCACCCACCGGCAAAAGCGCCATACTCATATCCGCCTTAGGGTGCCTATTCACAAACTGCTGCCACGACCGCTGCAACGCATTCGCCTGCTTATCCGTAATAGTGGCAGCATGCTGGCCCCCCGGCACACCCGCAGACGGGGTTGCCGCAGAATCCCCATCACCAGGCTGGTGCGTCCCCGTGGTGCCGCCGGCATTATTCCGATCCTCCGCAGTAGGAACAGTGCAGCCAGACACCGCCACTCCCACCACTAGCGCCCCCGTAAGCAGTAGCCCAGTAGTGGCGGCAGAAACACGATGACGCATGGCTTCCCACTTTCCTCGCAGTAGTCAACGACCCCCATTTTATGCCCTCCGCTATCCCTCATGCTGCGGGGTGCGGAATGGTGTGGCATGTGCATGGTGTATGACGTGGGGGTGTAGCACGGCGTGACGCGGCACATTGCTGGGGCATAGCGCGACGTGCCGCGGGCGGGTAGGCGAGTGGCATGGCCAGGGGAATCGGTTTACTCTGAGGAACGTGCAGCAGTTTGAGCAGGATAACACCCCCAACGACCCCACGGGCGCTATCGAGACTACAAGTGCCGCGGATAGTGCAGGCGCCGCAGACACCACTAACCGCACTGATCCCACAGTGGAGGCCAACGAAACAATGATGACCGCCACGAACGTCACCGCCGTCCCCCTCGAGGGTGAAAACTCCACCACCACAAGCCTAAAGACACAAATTCTTCGCTTTATCGCCACCGGCTGCGTGTCTGCCGTCGTCGACTTCGGGCTTCTCCTCCTCCTGTCCTACCTGGGGCTAAACACCACCGTTTCCAAAGGAATTTCTTTCATCTGCGGCACCGCCCTGGCCTACGCCCTCAACCGCCGCTGGACATTCCAGGCCGAGCACTCCACGAAACGCCTTATTGCCGTCTGTATCCTCTACGCTGTGACATTCGGGCTGAACGTCGGCATTTTCCATGTGGTGTACAAAGCCACCCTGTCGCTAGGACACCTGTGGGCAAAAACTATTGGTTTCGTGGTGGGGCAGGCTGTCGCCACTATTGTGAACTTTATCGTCCAGCGAACCGTCATCTTCCGAGTCCGCTAAAACAAGCTGCGTCGCGCCGAGCGGTATAACGCTATGCCGCTACCGCTAGTCCGCCACAGCTAGGCTAATGCGCACGAAATGCAGCGTATTTATTGTGTTTGTGCAACGTCTATGCAACGTCTATGCAACGCTTTGGCCAGGGTGCCATTTCCGCCGGTATTCCCTCCCCAATTTGGATAGCCTAAGAGCATGACCATCCAGTCCGTCCTCCACCAGCACCCGCGCCGCGCATGGCAGCCGGGGCGCCCCCGCGTCT
>NZ_WVRS01000016.1:0-21967 GCF_011525565.1 Lawsonella sp. | reverse complement strand
TACAGATAATGGTGGGGCCTATAAATTCACATTTAGCGCTCTAACAGTCATAATGTGAATGTGACTAGTCAAGATTCTGCGCACAATGCGACTCCTGATGATCTTCTCGATACTTCTGCAGTTATCGCTGCGACAGTACACAATGCCGTCGAAGATGCAGTAGCAGAAACTATCGATGCACCCATGGAGAAACGGCACAAAACCGATGACCCATCGACGCTGGCAGAGCGTACCACTACTGTTATTCGTCTTGGTTCCTTGTTGCTGGCATCAGGTACAGGTGGATATCGAGTCAAACGGGCTATGCAGCGTGCCGCTTTCGCACTAGGCATCGATCGTTTTGATGCCTCTGTGACTCTCACAAATGTTACCGTCACGGCGTATGGCAAGGATGACTGCCGTACTCTCGTCAGTGAAGCGCCTGCCATTGGCGTTAATGCTTCTCGTATTGAAGCACTCGAAAGAATCTCCCGCGATATCTCTCACGGTATTACCAATGCTGATCTCAATGATCGTATTGATCATGTTGTCAAAGGTGGTAAGCCGCTCTACGGAGTGTGGGCCAATGGTCTAGCTTCCGGTTTTGCTTGCGCAGCATTCGCGGTTCTCAATAAATTCCCGCCTGAAGCACTTCTTTTTGTTCTCATCGGGGCAACTCTCGGCCAGATGACACGCCGTCATCTAAGCGGTCGTGGCTGGAACCAAATGGGTGTAGCGGCTCTCTCCGCAACCGTTGCTTCACTCATTTACCTTGTGTGTGTATCCATCACCGCGAAATTAGTACCAGGTTTTATCTATAACTCTGCCAATGCTGGTTTTGCACCAGTGAGTGCTGGTTTTGTGGCGTCGGTATTATTCCTTATTCCTGGCTTCCCCATGTTCACCAGCCTTTTAGATTTGGCGAAGCTCGATTTTAGCGCCGGTATTCAGCGGTTTACCTATGTTGTTTCTCTTTTAGCTGCTGCTACTGGTGCAGTGTGGATCGTTACACTGGCCACTGGTCTACAGCCTCTTCCACAAATTGGTAATCCTTATGTCGTGAGGTTCGGCGCCGAATGGTGGCCACTTTATGTATGGGTTGCGTCTTTCGTCGGTATCTCCGGATTCGCTGTACTCTTCAACTGTTCCCACCGAATGGTTCTTCTCTCTGCTGCCACCGGTGCAACCGGAAACCTTATTAAGTTCATTCTTATTGATCGCAGCATTGTGGGGCTTGATCTTCCCCTACAGTTCGGAGCTTTCATTGGTGCTCTCTTCATTGGTCTTGTTGCTTCTGTTATTGCACCACCTATGCGTCTTCCCCGCATTACGCTTTCCGTACCAAGCTCCGTCATTATGATCCCCGGTACATCAATGTACCGATTCATTTACTTCCTCAATACTGGTGATATTGGCCTGGCATCCCGTAACCTCATGGATGCATCACTCGTTGTTGTTGGTATTGGTGCAGGTCTCGCTATTGCCCGTATGCTCACCGATCCAGAATGGCTGTATGACCGTCGCCATCCGCAGTTCCACCGCGGTAACCTTATAGGCCGTACGCAGCGGGCCATATTGGGTATGCGAGCTGCTCATAGAGCTGCCAAGAAGGCTATCCATACGGCTGCTCGCCACGATGCTCACAAGATTAAAGAAGAGCAGACCGGCCCAACTCAGCACGCTATATCCCGATTCCGAGACTAGCGGTGCCCTGGCGGGGTGGGTTTAGCAAACCATATATGACATATATAGCGTTGGGGAGGTACCACTGTGGTACCTCCCCAACGCTATACTCATCTCCATTATGTGTTTCTAGAGTTATGCACTGTACGTTGACAGTTATGTAAAAACGGTTACGACATCAACAAGAATTTATACTGATGTGGCAGCGTCTCTATATGCCGCGGAAACGTGGACGGCGTCCTTCTGCGAAAGCTCGACGAGCTTCTTTAAGATCCTCACTTATCCATGCCGTCTTTGCGGCAGCAGCTTGTATTGGAGTTGGTTGCTGCTGTGCTGAATCATTGTTAAAGACCAACTTGAGATGGTGCAAGGTAAGCGGCGCGTATGTAGCAATCTCTTGTGCCCACGCTAAAGCATCATCAACAGTACCAATTTTGTTGACTAATCCATGTGAAGCAGATTCTTGGGCATGGAATGGGTCGCCAGTGTAGAGAATAGTGCGGGCAAAGCCTCCACCTACTAAAGATTCAAGGCGTCGGACTGTCCAATTGTCCAGTGCAAAACCCATCTTCGCAACGGGAAGAGCGAAATATGCTTCTGCATCAGCGACACGAAGATCACACGCCATTGCTAGCTGTGCACCAGCTCCGATAGCTGCACCATTCACATAAGCGACAATGATGAGCTTCGATCGTTCAATGGTGCGTAGCATTGCAACGTTTTGGTTAGCGAATCCGGAGGAAAAAACACCGCCGGTTAAATCTGCACCAGCACAAAATACTTCCCCCGTACCTGTAATGACGAGACTGCGGCAGCCCTCATGTTCTACTCTCTCTACAGCTAACTGAATGCCTCGGCTTAGATCCGCATTCAGTGCATTACGGCGTTCAGGGCTGCGAAGAGTCATTTTAGCTATGCGCGCATTGCTAAAAATCTCAACTAGGATGGGACGATTTTCAACGTCAGGATTGATGACTTCACCGTCAATACGAAACTCAACTGTAGTGTCCACGCGTGAGATACCTCTCTTCGTCCTTAACCTTTTACTACCGCCGATACTGACCAGACAGGAAAGGATCACAGTGCACGCTGTGCATATTGTGCGTACTGTGCATAGCGTCCTTGTCCTTCAGTCTACAGATCACTATTGAACTCGTCTGGGTCCTTGCTCATTCTTCCGTCAAATCTATCGAGACTAGTTATTGACGCTAGCTCTTCATCTGTCAGCCAGAAATCAAAAATAGTGAAATTCTCCTGCATATAGCTTCGATGCATAGCCTTAGGAATAACTAAATTACCCATTTGTATATGCCACCGAAGCACAATCTGAGCCGGAGACTTGCCATATTTCTCAGCAAGTGACGCAATTGGTGCAGCATCGAGAGCCGCACCTCGTGCCAAAGGACTCCAAGCTTGCGTACGTATACCTAAAGAACTATTCCATTCGCGCATATCTGACTGGGAAAAACCAGGATGGAGTTCAATCTGGTTAAGTACTGGGCTAACTCCAGTTTCTGAGATAATGCGTTCAAGAGTGCTCTTTGTAAAGTTGGAAACACCTATACTGCGAAGCTCATCTGTGTCCCGCAGCGTTATCATCTCTTCCCACGTCTCTAAATATTTATCGACCTTTGGCTGTGGCCAATGAATGAGATAAAGATCAATGTAATCCAGGCCTAATCGCTCGAGGGAAGCATGAAAAGCAGCAGTTGTCTTATCTTTTCCTTGTTCGGTATTCCATAGTTTAGTAGTGACGTAGATTTCGTTACGAGGAATACCGGAATCCCGAATAGCTCGCCCTACGCCTTCTTCATTGCCGTAAAACGCGGCAGTATCAATCAACCGGTAACCTACTTCCAGAGCCTCAGAAACAACGTGGTAGGCGTCCTCTGAAGGAACTTTATAGGTACCAAACCCCAATTGTGGAATCAAAGTTTGATCGTTGAGTATAACTTCGGGAATCTGGGCAAACTGACTAGAAGACATATCTAAATTCTAGTCTTCTGCACTAATTGTTTTGGGAAAGAATCTGTTTTCGTACTTGTGTTTTGTGATACAGCCTCCTGCTGCTCACGCTAGCTGCGAAAGCGTAATCTTTCTTCTCACTGGTAGAGTGAAACATGGTTATGTCCCACTTATCGTCTTGTCCAGAGACATCATGAAAATTCAATATCACTATCATGATCAGTGCGTAGCCAAGCCAATAACGAGTATCGATCTGTCTCTCTTTTTCTGTAGGAAAACCTTAGTGGTGAGAGAGAAAGAGGCAGAGAAAAATTTCTTCTTCGCATAGAAAGGCGCTATATGGCTTTCGCTTGTGTCAATCGCAAAGGTCTTACTTTGCTAACAAGCACGGCTCTCCTTCTAGGGTTTCTCACTTCTCCCCTTCCCACAGTTGCTCATGCTGCGGAAAAACCAGGCGACACCTTAATATGGGCACCCTGTCCTAAGGATGCTGCTAAACGCTCATCACGATGGAATATGCAGTGTTCTACGTTCAAAGTTCCCTTGGACTATAAAAATCCCACGGGGAAAAAAATCACCATCATGATGTCGCGAATTAAGGCGACAGGACGCGCCCGCGGGGTTATTTTGAACAACCCGGGTGGCCCCGGAGGATCCGGACTTAATCTGTGGTCTTGGATGCTCCGTACTGGCTCTGCTATTCCCCTTCACCACAATTTTGACCTTATTGCTGTACAGCCGCGGGGACTTGAACACGCTACTCCGCTACGACACTGCGTTAACCCCGACATAGCTGATAACAACAAAAATACTAAAGACAAAGATCTCGGGACTATCACAAAAACTATTAACGATATTACTGATCGTAGCCATAATCTTCGTAAGAAAATTACTTCTAAAACCTCTGACGTTGCGTCAAAGGAATACCAAAAGTGCGTAAAGGATTATAAAGAGTTATTTGAACATGTCACGACTGAGAACACTGCTCGTGACTTTGATATGGCTCGTCAATATCTTGGCCAGCACACAATTAATTTCTATGGTGCTTCCTACGGAACCTGGCTCGGTGCGGTGTACGCTACGCTATTCCCCGAGCATATTGATCGCCTAGTTCTTGATTCAGCTGTTGACCCCACCGGAATCTGGATGGATAACTTCGGCAGCCAAGGTGACATGCAACGACGCCGCATGTACGAGATGTTCGATTTCTTTGCCGCCCGCGATAATCTTTATCATCTCGGTGATACTCCCCTCAAGGTGTATACCAAGTGGTACCGCATTATTGGACGGGAGATGCAAGGCCCCACTACCCCTCGAATCGGTGCCCCACCTGCACAAATCGGAGACGTCCCACCGCAATTTAAACGCAATATTCAGCTTTACCTCACTGGATATAACCTAGCCCGGCCTCTAGTAGACCGCATCGAACGTGCACTCCACGCATGGGAAGCGCCCAATGAAAAAAATGAGCACAATCTTTGGGAGATTACAGGTCTTGCCTTTACAAGCCGCACGTATTGGTCACAAGTTGCTGCCTATATGCAAAACCCGCAGCCTAAGCCTCTAACAAAGGAGGAAAAGGAAGAAAAATCCGTCTCTGATAATGTTTTTAGAGCAGTAACATGTAATGAAAATGCGACGGTGCCAAAACCACTTAATCTTCCTGCTACTGGTATTGCCTATTTTATGGGTGCGGATATTTTTACATTGAAAAATCTCATTGCATCATCGGGCATCATGTGTCTTGGTACTAGACCAAACACTAAACCAATAAACGTCACAGGGGCTTTCCTTAAAAACCGCCCCGTAGTGCTGCAATCTATCTATGATACGCAAACACCCTACGCAGGTGGACAAAAAATGGCTCACGCTATGAACGCTTATTTCGTTAAAGCTGACGGCGGAGATCACGGTGTGTACGTGTACGATAATCCTGAGGCGTGGGAGCTAGTCAATAATTACTATCTCAGAAAGCCTATTGTTACGCGTACGAAACTGCCTTATGCCAGGGTAGATGAGCATTAGTGTAAACGAACACTAACGGTGAATGACGTTCTATAAAGAAGAGGGGGTGAGAGGAACCTTTGTTTCTCTCACCCCCTCTTTAGTACCTTCACTACAAGATGGAGTTCATTCTAGTGATACTGCTGATTATTATGCGGTCTTCTTGTGGCAGTCGCAGGTGCATTCTGGGCCGCATTCATTTTTCCCGCAACGTCCTTCTGCACAGCATGTGCATGAGTCAGTGCAGGTACATTCTGGGCCACAAACTTTACAATTAGCCATGTCTATGTCCTTCACTCGTCTGTAGCAACACATTATTACGTGCGCATACAATAATGATATATCTCTACGGAACTAAGCGAAACACTTTGCCGAAATTTCTCCGTATAACAAATAGACCTCACTCACCCCATGCTATCCCCCAAAGAACTCTGTCCATTAAGTAGTTCAGTACTCTCCGCGGACCTTTTTACGCTGGTAGAATGGAGTCAACTGATATTATTCGTCATCCTCGCCGAGTCGTTACACATCTTCACTGATTTTTAGATCTGTCAGTGGCTGGACAGAGATTTTCTTTCTTTAGAAAGGTGCGCTGCATGTTTGCTCCGCGCACAAACCACAAAAGTCTCACACTGTTAACAAGTACAGTTCTCGCTTTAGGACTTTGCGTCTCGCCTTCTACAACAACCGTTTACGCTGCCGAAAAACCAGGCGATTCTCTCCACTGGACTACATGTCCTGCTGATATCACCACAAATACTCCGCCAATGAGCATGCAGTGTACCACCTTCAAAGTTCCTCTAGATTACGGCAAACCTGACGATAAAAAGATCACCATCATGATGTCGCGAATTAAAGCGACTGAACATTCCCGCGGAGTTATCCTTATCAACCCTGGCGGGCCTGGACAATCTGCTCTTAATCTCTGGACTTGGCTGATTCACAATGGTTCCTCCACTCCCCTCCACCGCAATTTCGATCTTATTGCTGTACAACCTCGAGGACTAGAACACGCTACCCCACTACTGCTACAAGATTCTGCGACTACCTCCAAGACAATGTCTCATGCGGGTATAAAAGAACAGAAAGACTACAAAGAGCTATTTGCGCACATTACAACTGAAAACACTGCTCGTGATTTTGATATGGCGCGCCAATATCTCGGCCAGCAAAAGATCAATTTCTACGGTGCTTCTTACGGCACCTGGCTTGGCGCCGTATACGCCACACTATTCCCCCAACACACCGACCGTCTTGTCCTCGACTCAGCCGTCGACCCCACCGGAATTTGGTTAGATAACCTCAGCGGACATGGGAATCTACAGCGACGCCGTATGTACGAAATGTTCGATTTCCTAGCCGCCCACGATGATCTCTATCATCTGGGCGATACACCCCTCAAGGTGTACACCAGGTGGTACCGCATCATCGAACAAGAACTACACGGTCCCGCTGCTCCCCGAATAAGCGCACCACCTGCACAAATCGGAGACGTCCCACCTGAATTTAAACACAATATTCAGCTCTACCTCACCGGCCACAACCTCGCTCGACCAATCGTCGACCGCATCGAACGCGCCATCCACGCATGGGAAATCCCCACTGCGGAATACTCCCATAATCTTTGGGAGATAACGGGTACTGCGCTTACAAGCCGATCATATTGGCCACAAGTAGCCGTCTACATGCAAAACCCGAATCCCCAACCTCTCACAGACGACGAAAAGGTAGAGAACCTCATATCTTCCAACGTTTTTAAAGCCATAGTATGCAATGAAAATACGACTAAGCCTGCGCCACTAAATTTTCTTATAGGAAGTGCTGCTTATTTTGCAGGTGCAGATGCGTTCACCTTACAAGATCTCGTCATGTCATCTGGCATAACGTGTCTTGGTATCACGCCATCCACTAAGCCTGTAAAAGTGGTGGGGACTTTCCTTAAAAACCGCCCTGTGGTGTTGCAATCTATTTACGACACGCAAACACCCTATGCCGGTGGCCGAAAAATGGCTCAAGAAATGAACGCATACTTCATCAAAACTGAAGGCGGAGACCATATTATCTATGCATATGATAATCCCGAAGCTCGGAAATTAGTTAATAACTATTATCTCAAAGAGCCTATCGTTACACGCACCAGTTTGCCCTATACCGCAGTAAACCTGCAGTAGCTGTCTTATTGACGGTCTTCCAATGGTACGTAGGCGCGTTCCGTCTCGCCTTTGTATACCTGACGAGGGCGCCCAATCTTGCTGTGCGGGTTGCTGTTTTGTTCACGCCACTGGGCAATCCAGCCTGGCAAACGTCCAAAAACAAAGAGTGGTGTAAACATTTGCGTGGGAAATCCCATAGCACGGTAGATCAGCCCAGTGTAGAAATCTACGTTTGGGTAGAGGCGGCGTTCAACGAAGTAATCGTCAGCGAGGGCTTTATCCTCAAGAGCAAGAGCAATATCGAGCAGCTCATCACCACCTAATACGTCAATGACGCGGTGCGCATGCTTTTTCACGATGGCGGCACGTGGATCGTAATTCTTGTATACGCGGTGGCCAAAGCCCATCAAGCGTACACCGTCTTCTTTATTCTTAACCCGCTCCATATAGTCGTGAGCGTCCCCACCGGAATCGCGAATACCCTCCAACATCTCTAGCACTGCCTGGTTGGCACCACCGTGCAGAGGACCATAAAGAGCATCAATGCCCGCAGCAACCGAAACGAAGAGATTAGCTTTCGAAGAACCAACCATGCGAACTGTAGAAGTAGAACAGTTCTGTTCATGGTCAGCATGCAGGATAAGAAGCACTTCCATTGTATGGACAAGCTCTGGGTCAAGTTCATATTCCTGGGAGGGGGAACCAAACATCATGCGGAGGAAATTCTCCACGAGGGTGTATTCATGGCGCGGATACATTGGCGCCATGCCATGCAGATGACGGTAAATGTCCGCGGTCAGCATGGGCACCTGACCGAGAAGCACACGTGTAGCTTTCTCGACTTCTCCTGGATTATGCGGATCGAGACAATCCTGGTTGTAGCAGGATAGGAGATTGACGGCGGCTGCCATCGACGGCATAGGGTGACCCCACCGTGGGATAGCTTCATAGAATTTACGGAAATCCCAATCCAGCTCAGTGTTGTATTTGATGCTCATACGGAAATCTTCAAGTTCCGTAAAATTGGGCAGGTGGCCGTGGATAAGAAGATATGCCACTTCCATAAAAGTTGCTTTTTCGGCAAGCTCTTCAATGGGATAACCACGGTAACGCAGGATTCCCTTATCGCCGTCAATATATGTAATGCAGGATTCACAAGAACCTGTATTGACGTAGCCATTATCGAGGGTGATCGTTCCCGTCTCTTTGAGAAGGGCGCCTAGTTGGACGCCGTCATAACCTTCAGTAGCGTGCACAATAGGCAGATCAATATCGCCGTTAGGAAGAACCAACTTAGCCATATCGCTGGGGTTTTGCTCCTGATTCACACGCTTTCCTTTCGTTCTGCGGCTCGGGAGTATAGCTCCCACTGTTGAGAACACCTCTCATACAGCTATAGATCTAAGGATACCGCCTTGTTATTTAAATAATCTGCGATTCTCTTTTACTTACACATTCTCAGTGTTCTTAAGATCTTGATGACAGCTCTCCATGCAGACGCCATTGTGCAGACCATTCAGCCGAAGGTGCCAGGACAATAAGATCCTGACCAGTCACCATTGCATTGGGAGGGCATGTCATTGGCTCAACAGCTAACGCACGTCCCTCTCCCGTTTCTTTTCCAGGAAACATCACAGTTTTTTCACCGGTGGTAAAAATCTGCAACCACGTGAACTTCGTATCCGCATCCATCACTACGCTGATGCATCGACCATCTTCTACTTGTCCGGTCAAGCGCGCTAATTCACGCCAGCCATCTACAACTGGAGTTTCTTTCGACACTGTAAAAGGAGTATCGAACCATACGTCTTTCATGCTAGTGGTCTCATTGATCGCTGGGACTCCTTTGCCTACTGGGAAATGTTGTCCAGTAGGTAAAAGACGGTCATCGGTTACCCACCAATCATCTACATTCGCGTGGAAAACACACTGGTTCAATGCTGCATGACCAGCAGTAATATAAGGGTGCGCTCCGTATCCCCAGGGCATTGTGCTACCAGAATTGTTTTTCACTGATGTTGTTACGGTAAGTCCATCTGCCGATAGCGTATATCGAACATGCGCGGAGAATTCCCACGGCCAGCCCTGTGAAGACTTCTGCATGGACGGATCATAGTGAAAACCGAGTGTTACAGAACTTCCATCGTGGGCCTTTTCTACAACGTTCCACAGTTCATCTGTTGCTAGGCCATGGATAGCATTGCGCAGCGCTGGTTCATTCTTTTTTATGGCAACAGAAGTGTTTTCGAACAAAAACTGTCCATCGGCAATACGATTGGGCCAGGGAATAAGAGCTTGACCGCACGTAAAAGGAGACTCTTTTCCGTAAGATTCCGTCAGAGGAACGTCTGTATTATCGTCCAGAGTCCACTGGAGTCCTTGTAAAGCTGCACCCCGACGATCGATATATGCTCGGTAGTGTTTTGTTTCCAAAGCTATTGTGCGTCCAGAAGCCAAGTGCTCATCACGTTCTGACAAAATCTTATTGTTGAAAGAGTTGGTCATCAGTCTTCTTCTTAGTAAATCGCGCTGATACGAAGGCCAAGACACGGAAGAATTCATTCATGAGAATTCACTGTCTCGGCTCATTCATAAGAATATCTATTTTTAGGAATCTATGAACGCGATCTGAGAATAATAAATAACGCCTCGCTGAGTTGCACTAAGCACTAGCGTTGATAGTTCCATTCCTCACTTTATGACGGCTACAATCGAGATAGTTTCTCTTGGAAGTCCTGCATACTGCTATGCCAAGACAATCCTCTCTATGAAATCACAAAGGACAATAATGAGCGACGCTACGATCACTATTCCCGCTGATCTTCTCCCCACCGATGGGCGCTTTGGCTGCGGACCATCAAAGGTTCGCAAAACGCAACTCGACTCAATAATCGATGCAGGTACTTCCATCATGGGTACCAGTCATCGCCAGCCAGCTGTGAAAAATGTTGTGAAGCGTATCCAAGAAGGGCTTCTCGACCTCTTCCAAGCCCCCGAAGGCTATGAAGTGCTCCTCGGTATTGGTGGTGCTACTGCTTTTTGGGACGCTGCTACATTCGGTCTTATCCGGGAACGTTCACTCCACCTCACATGCGGAGAGTTCTCTTCTAAATTCGCTACCGCTGCGAAAAAAGCCCCTTGGTTGAAAGACCCTGTGGTTGTTTCATCCGAGCCTGGCTCCGCCCCTACCCCTGTCGCCGATGAAAGCTGCGACCTCATTGGTTGGGCACATAATGAAACCTCAACTGGCGTTATGCTCGGGGTGGAACGCCCGAAGGGGTCCGAGAACGCCCTCATCGCTATTGATGCTACGTCCGGTTCCGGCGGACTCCCCGTTAACATTGCCGACGCTGACTGCTACTATTTCTCCCCGCAAAAGTGCTACGGCTCCGATGGTGGCCTGTGGCTAGCACTCATGAGCCCTGCTGCTACTGAGCGCATTGAAGAAATTTCTGCAAGTGGCCGCTTTATTCCGGGATTCCTTGATCTTAAAACTGCACTCAATAACTCCCGCAAGAATCAGACATATAACACTCCTGCGGTAGCTACTCTCCTCATGCTGGCTAACCAGATTGAGTGGATGAATAGTAATGGCGGTCTCGACTTTACTGTGGGTCGTACAACTGATTCTTCTACTCGCCTCTACGAATGGGCAGAGAAGAGCGAGTTTGCTCATCCGTTCGTTACCGATCCTGCGCTACGTTCGCTCGTTGTTGGCACTATCGACTTCAATGATGATGTTGATGCCGCCGCTGTTGCGAAAACACTGCGAGCTAACGGCGTACTAGACACTGAGCCTTACCGCAAGCTAGGACGTAACCAGCTCCGCATTGGTATGTTCCCGGCTATCGATCCCGAAGATGTCAGCCAACTCACCCGATGCATTGACTACGTCGTTGAGCATCTCTAGGACTCATAATTTCGGTAAATAAATACCAATAGGTTCATAAAAACCGTGGAAGGGCTGACAAATGCTGTCCCTCCACGGTTTTTATGCTGTTCCTCCCCAATAACACTGGTCTCTTCCGCTAAAGTTGTTGTAAAGAACTCATACCTAACCAGTGGAGGTGTTATCTATGCGAGAGCTACACGTAGCTGGTTATAACGCAAACGAAAATAAAATCATCCTACGCGACTCCACTAACGACGATGAGTTCTCCATTGTCGCTGATGAACAATTACGGGCTGCCGCTCGTGGTGACGTTCCCGGCATGTGCCAAGTTACGGTAGAGAAATCTAATACCATGCGACCGTCGGAGATCCAGGAGCTTATTCGCGCTGGCGCGTCAACTGATGAATTAGCCGATAAAGCAGGTATGCAAAGATCTCGGCTTGAGAATTTAGCTCGCCCAATCCTCATGGAACGCGCCAACATGGTGCGCCGAGCCCAAGAATCTCATCCTGTTTTAGCCGATGGCCCCTCCGACATTACTTTAGCCATGGCTATTCATACAGCCTTAAGCGCACGCGGTATCGATTATCACGATGGCAGTTGGGATTCCTGGAAAACTGCTGACGGCCACTGGATTATTGAGTTACGGTGGGAAGAAAGACACGCCGATAACACTGCACACTGGCGTTTCCAACAGGATCGTTCCTATGCCGTCACTAGTCCTATCGATGAAACCGCTAGCGAGCTAACGGATCCCGATTTTTCTCCCCATCGACTTAGCACTGTTGCACCTATCTCTAATCTTGGGGTAGCCCGACTGCGAAATTCGCAAACATCTCAAGAAGATAGACAAAAATTAGCAGTCGCTGCACAACGTGATGCTGCTGGTATACCGGACAGTTCACGTCCAGAAAGCGTACAGAAGCGAACACCCGGATACGTGAAATCCGTAACTATAGATATGGAGGATTTCACTACTCCCACTACGCCGCAGCCAGTTCGTTCTTTTGACGGCTCTGCGGATACTGATACCTCTGACAGCATAATGTCAGAGCGTACGACGCCTGCCGACGCACCTACTGAGCAGCTCACTCTGGACAATATTCGACAGTTTTCTGAGCGTAAAAACGAGTCCGCTACTCACTCTGAAAACCGTTCTGAAAAGCAGCCTCCTATAAAGCCTCTTCCTCTTTCACGTGCTGCCACTAGAAAAGATACTGCTAAAAAGGATGATGACTCTCATCATTCCTCTCATAAGAAGCAGAAACACCCCACTATGCCTTCTTGGGAAGATGTTCTACTAGGCGTTAGAGGTCAACAAAATGACAACTGATTCTGCGGAGCGAGCTGTTGTAACAATCTGGTTTGTTTCAGCTCCCAATGCTCACGCTGTCCTTGCTTCCAATCCGCAACCGGATACTGAGTACGGTTTACAGTTAGTTGCTGGTCTCTTCCCTACCCGTCCTGTTACCCCTCTTGGAATTTTTCCTTTAACACGCTCTGCACCAGCTGGACATACTGAAGTGTATGTGGGTGTTTATCCAGGAGTGACAGTTCTACAAACTGCAGCTATTCCACTAACAAGCATGCTTGATCTTGTCCCCGAGTGGATACAACCTGACGCCGCAGACAATATATACGCATTTGCACAGGGGCCATCTGGCGCTTTCGCAGGTTTTGCACATTGGCATCACGGTAAATTAGAACGTGCTTTCACCGCGACAACCTGCGAAATTCTGGAGGATAAAGGGCTACCGCTTAAAGTCGAGACCCCTTACTGGAGTGGTGAATGCCCTCCACCCAGCAGTACTCAACTCGACTCTACTTGTGCAATTCCCTTGCCGTTCCTCCCTGGGGATATACTGCTCACCCTTTATACGACATGGTTAGGTTTTGAACCTCGCGCTCACGATCTCACCATTCTCGTTAATGGTTTTGCTATTGATGGACGTCCAGAAGCCCGTCCCGTCGAAAGAATTTCTTCTGGGGATGCACTTACAGCCAATTCTCCGGAGATAGGAGAAGGAACTTCTCCCGATGAATTGATTGCGGCTGAGCTAGAAGAGGCTACAGGTGCCGTCACTGACGACATCGATGGTTCTGTTGACACTAATAGCGACAATGCCACCAGCGTTGACGCTCACATAGACGCAAATTCGCTAGGCGATACACACCACAAAGAGAGTTGTTGGACTCGTTTTAAGCGTTGGTGTACTGGAAAGTCGACAACTACCCACGCATCCGCAGACAGTGACGGCAATGCTAGCGACAGCAACGATGGCAGCATACTTCATGAAGAAAGTACCGAGGGTACCAAGGAAGACTAGCACCTAACGTTAGTTCCGTATCCGCTCGTAGAAGGCTACGGCCGCTGATGTTGCGACGTTAAGAGAATCTACTCCTAACTGCATTGGTATTTGTACTCGTGCGTCTGCCAAGCGCATCGTTTTTCGCCGTAGTCCGGGGCCTTCAGCACCAACGAGAAATGCGACTTTATCTCCATCTGCTGCATTGGATAAGAACTGTGCGTCATGTGCTGGAGTGAGTGCGAGGATGCGATATCCCGCTGCATGTAGTTGTTCAAACGTCTGTTCTTGCCAATCATTTGGCCCACCTTCGCACACAGCAAAGGGCACTCGTAAGACATGGCCCATGGAGACGCGTACTGACCGTCGATATAACGGATCTGCACAACCAGCTCCAATAAGGACTCCCCCAACATTCAGTGCAGCTGCATTACGAAAAATGCTACCAATATTAGCATGGTCATTCAGCCCTTCTAAGGCAACGAGCGTACGGGGTTCGTGTGACAGTACATCACTAACGGAACGTGGGGTAGGGCGTGGCGCTAATGCAAAGATATGACGATTAAAGTGGAATCCCACGCACTCTGAAATAACATCAGCTGATGCCTTATAAAAAACAGTATTGTTGGCAATCCTCGCATAATCTGGCATAGCGATGAGCCTATCTAGGCCAACATCTGTCCCTAAGAACTGAGTGGGAGGGCAGTATGAATCCAGCATGCGATCGATAACAAATGATCCCTCGCCGATGACTACCCCATCTGGCCCTTCATGGTCTCTCCGCTTCTCTGCGTGGTTGAGATCACGAAAACCAGCAATACGTGGATCAGAGGGGTTATCAACAGGAACGATTTTTACCATACTTGTCTGCTCTCTTGTCTATTCTCCCCGGAAGACTGATGTTTTAATACTTCACTGTTCCTAGACGAAGATACAAACCGAATCGTTTTCGGTACTGTTAGAAGGAAGAACGATTCAAGAGGTATCACGAGAATAATGAAGAAGCGTACCATTCAAGCGTTACCAGCTAAGCTCATTGATCCACGTCCTGTGCTGCTATCAGGTATTGGGGCATGGATAGTGTGTTTAATGACGCTGCTTATTGTGGGTGTAAAAACCACTGCTATGTGGACAGCTGTTTGGGGTATCGCTATCGGTCTGGGTATTTACGTGCTTTTCCTCTATCAAAGAAGGGCGTTGCGTCGCGGCGACAGTACCGCGCAAACGTCACTTCCTGATGTTGGACGCTATGGTGATGCGGCAGCAGACTATGTCACCATAGAAGTGCCTCATGCACAGGATGACAACTGCTCATTGCAGTGATCTACTGTTGTTCTTCTTTATCAGTCTCTTGATTAGCGGCTACAGTAACTACGTCAAATTCTGCATCGTCAAAGTACATGGCAGCGGGTTGAACTGCAGAAAAATCTTCTCTAATGCTTGAGTGAGCACCACAACCGTAATGCGCATGAACAACATGGCCATCTGCGGACAGCTTATTAGTGCACACTCCAAAACTGGCTTTTAGTGCGCCTGCTAGTGGTGCATAAAAACCACAGGATTCACAGTGTGCCGGTGCTCTTTTCGCACGGTTACTCTGCGGCCCGTATTCACTTTTTTCCCATCGGGTTGCTGCTTCGTCTCTTCCTTCAGGACTCAGTACTCTCTCACGCCCGTAGCCTATGGGCATGGCAGCGTCATCGAGTTCCGCATCCCCGGAGTCCATGTAACCGGGGACAAGTCGCGGATCATTATCGGCAACAGGAAGAATATCGTTATCGGAAAGATCACCAGGCTGTAAACGCTCTTCCCACGGAATCCAGGGTGGTGCAAGGAGTGCTTTATCACCAGGTATTAAGGCTAATTCGTTAAGGGTAGGATGCTCAGTGTCTCCAGAAAGAACAACATGCCATTCCCATCCTCGGTAGCCTCGTATATCCGCAGAAAAGCGGTAGGTAATGGAATGAGGATCTTCTCTCAATACTCCTAATAATTCACCGGCATTCCCCGCATTGAGGTCAGCAATAGCATGACGGGCTATTTTCTCAGCTTCTGGAGTTACTAGTGAATCTGTCTTCTCCGAAGTATCAATCTTTGCGATATCGTCACTCACAGTTTTATTGTGTCACTCTTTCAAGATTGTTCTACACGTTCTGTATCAGTAATAGATCTCAACAGCTTCATGTGCGAGACGACGGGCCTGGGATATTGGTTAGCGATCAAGCTCTCGGGCAACGGCGCGAACGATTTCAGAAATATGCTGTGCGGTTTTTCGATCCGGGTAACGACCTTTACGAAGTTCTGGTTGCACTGTAGATTCCATCAGCGTAATCATGTCTTCAATCATGCCGTGAAGTTCGTCTGGGGTATGACGGTGTGCTGTCTGGCGGCGTTGTTTACGCTGGTTTGCGGAAACTGACGGCGCCGGTGCGAGGATTTCTAAACGCAGTGCTTGCGGACCGCGACGTCCCGCCGCAATGTCCATATCTACACGCTGTCCTGGTTTTAATTCAGTAACATCATCAGGAAGAACAGAAGCACGAACATATACGTCTTCACCCTCATCCTGGGTAATGAAGCCAAACCCCTTCTCCGGGTCATACCACTTCACTTTGCCATGAGGCATAATCCGTGCATCTCCTTCCTTTATGTGCACACGGTTATATGTTTGTTTTATTGCAGTCTATACAGTGTACCGATTCTGCATCACGTATATGAAAGTGATAGCAAAGATATCTTTTACCACTATATGTTACTAATTTTCTCACATTATAAGATTTAAAAATATTTTCTGAATCGTTTCAATAATACTTTTACCAGGTATTTCTCTAAAAATTTCAGCATTTAACACTGTAAAGACGGTCTACTTTTTATTTCATTTATATGACGATTCGGGTACAAAACTGTATTCTTTTACCCATAGTTCTGTTAACTACTCCAATAGCCAGGATGTATGTCCCATCCCCTGCCTATTGAGAGCGCTGCCCCCTGAACAGCGAACAAGGATGGGAACAGGCACCACGCGATACATAGTATTAATCGCACTTCTCTCCGCATTTCAGCAAGAAGAGTGCCTGGCGCATTTGTTTGGAAAAGGAACCTAATGGGTGCACATTCTGCACAAGGACGCCACTCTGGAACTGCTATTTTTAAAAAAGCTTTCTCCTCAATTGCACTATCTGGTGCTACCGCCCTTGCCGTGGGTGTCATCTCTTCTCCGCTCGTTTCCGCCGCCCCCTATTCTGATTGGGATCGTCTTGCTCAATGCGAGTCAGGAGGAAATTGGCACATTAATACTGGTAATGGCTATTACGGTGGCTTGCAATTTAGCCAAAGTACCTGGTCCGCTAATGGTGGCACCAAATACGCTCCACGTGCCGACTTAGCTAGCCGTGAACAACAAATTGCTATCGCCGAACGTGTGCTGGCAGCTCAGGGCTGGGGTGCCTGGCCAGCATGCTCTTCTTCACTTGGATTGAGTAGTGGCCCTACTCCCCGAAATCCTGAGTCTCCGGCAGATATTGCTCGTAAAAAACGCATTGCCGAACAGAAACGCCGTGCAGCGCAACTTCGCCGCGAAGCACAACGACGTGAAGCGCAACGCCGCGAACGTGAGAATAACTTCATCCACTACAAGACCGTAGAAAATGCGGGCATGATGGTGGAAACTGCTTCCAATCTTGGTCTCCCTATCAACCAAGATAAAGCCAACAAAGCTATCGATAAAGTGGATAAAGGCATTACTAATAAAGTAATTAAGCCTATCCGCAAGATCAGTAAAGAGTCTGATAACGCGGTAGTAAAGAAAATCGATCCTGCCTACACCAAGGTCAATCATTCTGCTGCCAAAATTGTAGAAGGCGATGGCGGAATCGAAGATAAACTGCACGATCCGTCTACTAAACTCAACGCTGCTACTAATGGTGCCACTCCTGTTATCGGATCCAGCGCCGATAACTCTCGTACAGTTTCGAAGAGTTCTTCCGCTGTATCCAAAACCGGTAGCAATAACAGTAAGAGCAATAAGACCGGAAAGAATAGCAAGAGCAGTAACGGCAGCAAGAATAACAAGAGCACCAAGAATGCTCAGAACACCAAGAAAACAAAAACTGGTAGTGCTTCCTCCACAGCCACAAAGGACAAGCAGAACAATAAAGCACCTCTAAAAGATTCTCTTGCGTCAAAAATGCACAGGAAAGATAAGAAGAATAATATTCTTCCTATTCTCCCCCTCTCTGCACTCCATCGTTAAAAACAAACAGTGTTGTGGCCAGCTAGTCAAAGAAGCTAGCTGGCCACAATGTTTATAGACAGTTCGTGTATAGCGTTATACGCAGCGTTATACATGGCACTAACACGGTCGTGGAGAGAAACCCGAGGGGGTCTCTTTGTATTGCGTTAGCGGTAAGCTGGAAGGATGGATTTGAGTACGCATACCAGTTGGGATACATGGTTAAGTTCTCTCTCTACAGAAAGCCTTGCGACGCTTCTTAGCCTACGTCCCGATGTTGCTGTGCCGCCGCCCACTAGTCTGGTTGTACTCTCCACCCGGCTAACGCAGCAGCGCTCCTACCGCCGCGCGTTAGGCAATCTTAACCGTCCACAGCTTTATACCCTCAACGTACTTACCTGCAGCACAACCGAGTTATCAGTAACGTCTCTTAAAAAGGGCAGTCTCCTCTCTTTCCTCTCCACCACAGAAATAGAGGAAATTCTCTCTACCCTAGTGAATTATGCACTTCTCTACCCGACCAGTAATGACGCTTATCTGCCTGCACCAGGTCTTGCAGAAGTTCTCCCACACCTGCCACTCGATTTAGCAGATAATCCGCCTCTAAGAGATTGTGCAGCACTCCGCACCGATATTGCGCGCTTACCGGATAATCAACGGCATGTCCTAGAGACTCTGGCAGAATCTGGCCGTCGTGGCACCACTACTGCCTTGCGTGAAGCTGGGCCAGACCATCCTCTCTACCAACTTTTATCGAAGGATCTCCTCCGCCGTGACGGTACTTCGGAGGACACAGTTCTTCTTCCCGAAGATATCTATTGTGCCTTGCATCATTCCGTAGCTTCAGCGGTGAGTAATCCACTTAACTGTCCGCAGCCGCAGAGCGTTAATACCGTTCTTACTCGTACAGCGCATAATACTGCGGAAGAGCCAGCAACGGGTATCGATAACTATGCATTTTTTCTTCATACCGTGCGTGAGCTCATCGACACCATCGATACACAGCCTCTACACGCTCTTGCCGATGGTGGCATAGGGCAACGCGAACTCCGCAGACTCACAAATACTACAAATCTTCCCACCGCACAGATTGTGGTGGGTGTAGAAGCTCTTGCAGCGCTTAGCATTATCGAAGAAGACCTTGCTGAAGAGGGTAACTGGATCACCACTGCCAATGCCGATACATTCCTTGCCAGCACCCCCGCAGAACAATGGGAACTTCTCCTCCGCACCTGGTGGTACAGTTCTCGTCCTTGGTCGGGTACTCCGCATGAACGTGCCATTGTCCTCAACCCAGAGGCAGGAGACGGACATCTTCGACTACTCCGTCACCAGATCCTCGAGAATCTCGCTATCTGGCCTGCAGATATTCTCACCGCTAGCGAAGCTGACGTTGCTGCACTCACCCACTGGTGCGAACCTCTCATTCCAGCGCTAGCGGGGGGTGCTGCTTTCGAGGACACTATACATACCGCTGAGATACTTGGCATTCTGCACTCGTGCACGCTTACGCAGGTGGGACGTGCGCTCCTTACTGGAGATGTCTCCACTGCTATCGGCTCTGCTATTCCCGCTGAAACAACATCTATCCTGATTCAGGATGACCACACTATCGTGGTACCAGGGTTTCTTTCCCCCCAGCACACAGACATTATGCGGCGTATCGCCACAGTTGAATCCCCGGGGATGGCGACGGTCTACCGTATCAGTGAGGAAAGCATTCGACACGCACTAGACACTGGGTTAACGGCTACTGACATTCACAACTTTTTGCACGACCTCTCCCATATTGAGGTTCCGCAATCATTGAGCTACCTCATTGATGACGCTGCCCGCCGACATGGTGCGCTACGCGTAGCCCCCGCTTTATCCGTTGTTCACTCGGATGATCCCGCACTTATCCGTAGTGTATTGGCATCACCTGCATTACAGAACTGCGGTTTACGCCTCATCGCCCCCACAGTTGCTATTGCGGATGTTACTCCGCGTGAACTTCATTCAGCGTTACAAGATACAGGGCTTAGTCCTATTCTGGAGGACAGTCACGGTTGCGTCCTCTCTCTTCGCCAGCATCGTCCACGACCAACTCTAGATAACTGCTACGCCAGTCTAGTACCTGCGGATACTCCCCTAACGTCCCTCGCACAAGAATCACAACTATCACCTACCCATGCAGAGGAAATCGCTAGCCAACTACACGCTGCCACGGAAAATAGCCGTCATAGCGGTCCAGTCATGACGGGGGATACTATCATTCCGCTTCTCCATGACGCTATTAACAAACATCAGGAAGTTATCTTGGGCTTCATCAAAGGTACCGGCGTCAAAGCACAGATACGTTTACTGCCACGCAGAATGTCCGAAGGCATGTTGGATGCCGTCGATGTCGCTACACACCAGCCTTATCGTTTTGCTCTGCACAAGATTCGTTCTGCCAGCATTATTTCTAACGACTCATAGTAATTTCATCGCCATATTTAGCCGAGGAGTTTCCACATGACTGATGGTCCACTCATTGTTCAGTCTGACAACACTATGCTGCTTGAAGTCGATCATCCACAAGCCGACGAGGTCAGACGAGCGATAGCGCCTTTCGCAGAATTGGAACGTGCCCCCGAGCATATCCACACGTATCGGATTACCCCCTTGGCCCTCTGGAATGCGCGTGCAGCCGGCCACGATGCTGAACAAGTAGTGGACACACTAGTACGCTATTCTCGTTACCCTGTCCCTCAGCAACTTCTTATTGCTATTGCAGAAACGATGGAACGCTATGGCCGTCTCCACCTTGTTAATGACCCTGCACACGGTTTAGTACTTGTCTCTACCGACCCAGCGGTACTTGCAGAAGTCATCCGTCACAAGAAAATAAAACCCTTACTAGGGCAGTCAGTGGGTCCAGACACGATCACGGTACACCCCTCTGAACGCGGCCATCTCAAACAGGAGCTCATCAAAATAGGCTGGCCCGCAGAAGACTTAGCAGGCTATGTCGATGGCGAGGCACACCCCATTGCACGCAGCCAGGAACACATCACCTGGGAACCTCGCGACTACCAAAAGTGGGCGGCAGAAACAGCCTGGGCCGGTGGTTCTGGCGTAGTAGTACTTCCCTGCGGTGCCGGTAAAACTATCGTCGGTATTGAAACCATGGTGCGCGCCCAGAAGACAACTCTTATTCTTGTCAACTCCACTGTGGCTGGCCGTCAATGGAAGCGTGAACTACTACAACGCACCACACTTACTGAAGATGAGATTGGCGAATACTCCGGGGAGCATAAAGAAATTCGTCCTATCACCATCGCCACCTACCAGGTGGTTACCCGTAAAACAAAGGGTGTCTATCGGGCAATGGAGTTGTTCGATTCCCGCGATTGGGGACTCATCATCTATGACGAAGTCCACCTACTTCCCGCCCCTGTCTTCCGTCTGACAGCCGATCTACAGTCCCGCCGCCGCTTAGGCCTCACCGCCACATTAGTGCGTGAAGACGGCCGTGAGAATGATGTTTTTACCCTCATCGGGCCGAAACGCTTCGACATGCCGTGGAAAGACCTGGAATCCCAAGGGTGGATTGCCACAGCTGAATGCACCGAAGTGCGCGTAGCACTCACCGAGGAAGAACGTATGACGTACGCGACTTCGGAGCGTGAAGAAATGTATAAGCGCTGCGCCACAGCCGTATCCAAAGACAACGTTGTTGCGGAACTCATCTCCCACCACCATAACGAACCTACTCTTGTCATTGGCGCCT
>NZ_WVRS01000006.1:23582-27662 GCF_011525565.1 Lawsonella sp. | reverse complement strand
GCGCAGATAGCGGAAGAAACTATGGCGAACCGCAACCGGGAACGCGCCCAAGCCCGCACCCCCAAGGAGGACAAGAACCCCGAGAAGCCGGCAGGACAGCAGGCGGGACACAGTGACCCGCCTCTCCCGCGTTGATCCACCTACACTCATTCAACTCCATAAACTGGTTAAACTAAGGGGACAGTAACATGGGGGTTGTTGGGGATTAACGTACGTATAAGGAGATAACAGTGACCACCACCCCAGATAACTCTGCCCAGCACACCACTAGCCAGCCCAGCCAGCCCAATGTTAGCCAGCACCTGCCTAATAACCCCGGCGTCCCCAACCTCACCCCCTGCATGACCGGCCAGCAGGTGACGGACCTTCTCCACGCCCGCTACACCGCCAAAAAATACAACCCCAACCTGCGCGTCAGCGATGAAGACTTCGCCGCCATCATCGATGCCGGACGCCTCAGCCCCAGCAGCATGGGCTTTGAACCCTGGCACTTCGTCCATATTAAAAACCGCGACCTCATCAACGACATGCTGCCCTACATGTGGGGAGGCATTGGCAAAGTAGAAGACGCCAGCCACCTCGTAGCCTTCCTGGGCCGCAACGCCAGCCAGATGGAACCCCACAGCAGTTACCTCACCCACATTCACGAGGACATTCAGCACTATCCGCAGGACGGCCTAGACGCCCGCATGGACCGCTACCGCACCTTCATCAACGACGACCAAGACTTCCACACCGACCGGGAAAAGAACCTGTGGGTGGATAAGCAGGTGTACATTGCCCTCAGCAACATGCTCACCATGTCCGCCGCCATGGGCATAGACTCCACCCCCATTGAGGGCTTCCAAAAAATCCCCATGCAGAAACTCCTCACCGACCGCGGCGTCTACGACCCGGAGGAATTCCACCTGACCGTCTTCGCCTGCTTCGGCTACTCCGACGCCCAACACCGTGCGAAAACCCGCCGCCCCGTCAGCGAAGTCCTCACCATCATCGACTAACCCAATTCCATAGAGAACCAGGACCATAAGCAGGCACCATGCGCATCCTCCTCCCACCCTCGGAAGGGAAAACCCCCGCCGACCCCAACTGTGCCCCCATCCGCCTCGACAACCTGGTGTACCCGCGCCTGACCGATAAACGCCTGGCCGTGGGGGAGGCCCTGCAAGAGGCCAGTGGACAACCGGACGCCCTTACCGTCCTCAGTGTGGGGCCGCGCCTGGTCGATGACGTTGTTCGCAACTGCACCCTGTGGAAACAACCCGCTGCGCCTGCCCGCGACATCTACACTGGTGTTCTCTACGCGGGGGCTGCACTACACACCAGCCCCGCCCGGCAGCGCGCCTGGGCTGATAAGCATATTCTTATCTCCTCTGCCCTGTGGGGGTGGGTGCGCCCCGGCGACCGCATCCCCGCCTACCGCTGCTCCATGGGGGTCAACCTGCCCGGCATTGGCTCCCTTGGCCCCTACTGGCGGCGTACTCTCAACCGCTTTTTTTACTGAGGAAATGGCCGGTGAACTCGTCGTGGACTGCCGTTCCGGCGCCTACCAGAAAGCCTGGATGCCCACCGCCAAAGACTGTCACGACCACAACATTGACCTTGTGCAGGTAAAAGCAGTGCGGGTAGTAAACGGCCGTGAAAAAGTAGTCTCCCACAATGCCAAACGATGGCGCGGACTCCTCACCCGAGCATTGGTCGCCGCCGGCGCCGAGGGACTCACCATCGACAATCCCGGAGATTTGGTCACCACCCAGCAAACGCTCTTCAGCTATATCCGCGACGCTCTTGCAGAAGAACGTCTCAACACCGCCCGCCTTAGTGGTGGTGACGGCCGCTGGACCCTCACCCTCGTCACCGAATAGCGGATAGCGTTAGAACTGTGGATAACGTCAGAACAGCGCGTCTTGGGTCCCGCCAGCAGACGATCCGCTATGCGGCGCCTTGTTGACTGGTTTTTTGATGGCCGACGTTTCGGCGGCTGCCGTTTTGCTAGCCGACGCTTTATTAGCAGCGTCAGGCAACCCCGGGAACCCGGGCCCCTCGGGAATGGGCTGGTGCTGCTGGTAGGCGGTGGCGACGGCGCGGGCGGCATCATCAGCTGCCTCATTCAGCGGGTGCCCAGCATGGCCCTTCACCCAACTGAAACGCACAGTGCGGCCCCTCATCTCAGCATCTAGCTGCCGCATAAGGTCGGCATTCAGCACCGGCTTGCCGTCGGCTTTCTTCCAGCCGCGTTTCTTCCACCCCGGCATCCACTTCGTGATCGAGTTAATGACATATTGGGAATCGCACAGAACATGCAGTTCCTCATCGGCGCGGTGTTTAGTGGAGCGGAGAAGATCCAGGACCGCCATCAGTTCACCCTGGTTATTGGTGCCTTGCGGCCAACCGCCCGCATGCCAGCAGGTGTCGTCGATGAACCAGGCCCAACCAGCGGGGCCGGGGTTACCCAAAGAAGAGCCGTCTGCGGCTGCGGTGATAGTCATTCCTCCATCTTGTCACATGTATATGATGCACGGAATTGTGAGGACTCGTGAGGGCACAGACTGGGCACACGGCCTTGTGGAGACGGTAGTAGAGGGAGAAGGCACTACCGGGAAAGTGATGCTGTGTACAGCAAAAAGGAAGAAAGAAAACCGTACGGGTGTATAAACTGTAGAGAAACTATTTACCTACTTTTCATTAATGTCATGAAAAATATTTTCTCTGCTTTTGTTCGTAACCGTGCTCCGCGTCCTGGTTTTTCTCAAAGGGTTTCGCAGAGGTTCCCACATGGACTTTTGCGTCAACAAGTTGCCCCTGTCATGGCTGCCGCACTTCTCTGCGGAATGGTAGCGCCTCTCTCCGTTTCTCTATCTGCTCCTCCAGTTGCCCATGCGGAATCAGCTAAACCATCCGGGGAAACACCAGATGGGAGTGGCAGTAATTCCCATAAGAACATTTGGGATCCAGATGCCGATCTGCGTGTTGATATTCACAGTAGAGAAAGTAACTTGCCGCTACGTTCGGATGATTCTCCAAGCGGATACTGTACGCGCGACCCGCTGGCCAGCAATTTTCAACGCTGCCGTATCTGGTCACCCGCCAATCACACCTACATAAGTATCCACTACAAACCCGCCATGAAGCGTTCCAAGCGTGTCCTGCTACTACTTGATGGGGCTAGCGCTGTCGACTCCCACAATCGGTGGATTAACGGTGGTGGTGCCGCCCGCACCATGGCCGATACAGATATCAATGTCATTCTTCCCATCGGTGGCGGCTCCTCCTACTACGCCGATTTCCAGTATCGTTACCGCCATTGCTCCCTCATCCATCCGCAACTTGATCGGCAGCAGTGGGAAACCTTCATCACCAAGGAACTTGTGGCGTGGGCCGGCAGTAACGGTATGGACACTACCGGCTGGAGTGTGGGTGGCTTTTCCATGGGTGGTGGCTCCGCGCTGAGCCTAACCGAGCGTCACCCTGATCTTTTTGACCAAGTGTTGTCGTATTCGGGCATGGACATTTTTGTTATCCCAGGTCTGCTGGAACTGATGAACAGTACGAACGACATCACTCTCTGTATAGCGCGTCCTTTCGGGAGTCCACTTAACCCGTCACGTTATGAGTTCGACCCTTTCCTCAACATGGAGAAGTTGCGGTCTGCTAAGGACGTCTATATTTCCAACTCGCTCGGTTTTGTACTCCCACGCAACTATCAGCGGGGTGATCTTCTCGGCAACCCCTGGGAATGGGGAGTCGCGCTGCTTAATGCGGCTTTTATGGCGAAAGCATCCGCCATTGGCCTCACCAATGTGACATATGAGTTGACGCCGCAAGGGTCGCACTCCTACCACACTGCTGCACTTGCATTGCGGAAGACGAAGCAGCGGATCCTCAACAAAGACCGCGCATAGCCACAAGCACAGCACATACGGCAGATACGACTAGTACGACAAGCACAGCCGAGTAAGGCTGAGTACGCCAAATACCAAGGCACCAAAATACTCAAGTGCGGCCGCGGGGGGTTACTCCAACGGCCGCACTTGAGTATCGAGATATCAGCGTATCGAAAGGTATCGAAAACCTACCGAA
>NZ_WVRS01000006.1:11422-23577 GCF_011525565.1 Lawsonella sp. | reverse complement strand
TCGAAAACCTACCGAAACGTGCCAGACAGTCTAGGCCAGTCTACGCAGCCTAGCGGTAAAGCTGGTGGTAGGTCTGCACTGTTTGGTAGATGTAGTCGATGATGGTGGTCATGGACGTCACCCACGTCATGTGGTCGCCGTTAATATCGTGCCGCATGTAGTGCGGAGTACGTTCTTCCAGACCATCAAGGAGATATTCCGTCTCGATGAAGTCATTGGCCATGTGGAGGACGTGTACTACCGGAATGTCGATGTAGTCGTATTCCGGGTGGTCCCAGTGCGTCATGAACCCAATGCGGTACTTGTTCACGCCGGAATGTACATCCTCGTTGAGAAGGGTGGCGTTGAAGTCCCCACCCACATATTTCATGGCGGCGTTGGAGAGGTTCGTCATGTAGTGGGTTTTCACCACATATTCTTCGAATAGGTCTGGGTGGGCGTGAAGGAACCAAATGTAGCTGAGGGCGGCATGCTGCTTCCGGGCCTGCACTTTCTTCGCGGGGGTGCCGGACTGCATGGTGTGATGGTAGAGGTTGGCGGTCAGATCAATGGAGGGGGCGCCCAGGCTGGTGAGGGTGGCGATGGGGCTCTTCTTACCCATCTGCCAGGTCAGTTGCGCGGCGATGAAGGGGCACCAGGCTTCGCCGAACACATGCACTTTCTGCCTGGGAAGGGTGGTGGCGTGGATAACGTCCAGCATTTCATCGGCGAGACGTTCCATGGTGTACAGGTTGCTGTCCTCGGGGTGTGAGGATTGGCCGGAGCCACGCTGGTCGTAGCGCACAACATGGAATTTTGTGGCGAGTACCTGGGCGAAGGGCTCCATGCCGCTGGAGTTCCAGGGCCAGCCTCCGGTCATCACAATGGTTTCCGCAGTGCGGGCAGAGGGGCCGTATTCGTAGACGGACACTTTCAGCTTGTCGCGCGTAGTGACCAGGCGGTGCCGGGGTGCGCGGTAGAGAGGTGTGACGCCGCTGGTGTCGGGGGCGGTGTTGGTGTCAGTGGTGGTGACGGAGCCGTCAACGGGTACAGCCTGGGCGGCGGGGGTTGGTCCGGTGACGAGTCCCAGGGTGAGGGCGGCTGCGGTACTGAGGGCGGCGAGGCTGCGCCGGGCGGTCAGATGATGGTTACGTAGTGTGGTGTGCATGGGTGTGTCCTTCTGGCTATTTCACGCTGGGGTTTTCGGCTTCGACAACGCGTACTGCTTCATTGACCCAGTTGGCGATACTCACCGGGTACACGACGATGGTGTTGCGGAGTGCGCGGAGTTTGCGGAGCAGGAGACGGTTGGTGTGCTTCTCCAGGGTGGAGGTGACATATGCGGAGGGGAGGATATCCATGGACATGTCGATGACCTGCAGGAGAGGAACGTCGAGGAAACTGTAGGAGGGGTGAAGGCCGTGCTTGAGAGTGTTGGCTTTCATCATTTTTAGGCCGTAGTACATTTCGTCGCCTTGGAGGTGTGCGTCCCATTTTCCGGCGAGTTTGTCGGAGACGGAGTTAACAACCAGGGCGGGCATTCCGGAGAGCATGATGGCGGAGGGGATGACGGGTACGTTGGCCAGTCCGTAGAAGAAGAGGCTGGAGGCGTAGTACTGGCGGGCGGTTTTTTGCTCAGCCTTGTCACTGGAGGTGATGTCGGCTTTGGCGCAGGTGGCGTTGATGTCGATGGAGGGGGAGCCGAGGGAGGTGAAAGAAGCGATACGTCCCTTGTGGCTCTGGTTGTATTCGGAGAAGGCGTAGGGTCCCCATTCAACGCCCACGACGTGGACTCGTTTGTGGGGTGCGGTTTTGTCGATGACTGCCCCGAAGTCCGCGGCTAGTTTGTCTAGTGTGTATGCGGAGATGGGGAGTGGTTTGCCGCTTTTTCCGTAGCCGCGCTGGTCGTATTGCACAACGTGGTAGGTCTGGGCGAGGAGGCGGACGAGGGGGTTGAATACTTGTGCATCCCACGGCCAGGTGCCGGTGATGACGATGGTGGGGGCTTCGGTGACTTTCTTGCCGTACTGGTAGTAGCTGATGCGGGTGCCGTCAGCGGAGGTGACGAAGCCGGCTTCTGCCGTGGGGAGGAAGGTGGGGTCGTTGGGGTTCTCGGCAGTTTTAGCCTTGCTGGCGAGAGCGTTGCTGCTGCTGGTGCTGGCGACAGTGCTGCGGTAGTCAGTGGTGGAGAGGGGTGTGGCGTTGGCGGGGGGCTTGTGCCATTCCCAGGAGGAGTGCTGTGGATGTGAGGGTTGCGAAGGCAGTGCGTGTGAATCGACTGCGGAGGGTTTTCAGAGGAAACATGATCACCGTTCTACAAAGCAGAAATGGTCAGTTGAGCAATAAAGTGTCTTTATCCTATCCATAGTTGTGTGCTTTAAGTAGAGGTAACTGACTCAATTAAGAAGAATCTCAGCCAAAAAGAATCTCAGTTAAGAAAAAGTTTTGTAAAGGTATAGCAGTGCGACAGGTAGCGCCCTTATAGGCCCCATATGTAAAGTTAGGCATACCTAAAGAAAAGTTTGTAAGACTGTGTAAGACTTAAGGACGCCAGTGTCTACCAACACCACCTCCACACGCACCCCCAAGCACGCCCCGAACCCTGTGTGGGCTGCTATCTTCGTTGGTCTCTCCACCATCATCATGACGCTCGACAGCACCATTGTTAACGTGGCCCTGCCGTCCATCGCCGACTACTTCAACTCCCCACTCTCCAGCGCCCAGTGGGTCATTAACGCCTACACACTCGCCTTCGCCTCCCTCCTCCTAGGTGTAGGGGCCATCTCCGACTTCTGGGGACGCCGCCCACTCTTCCTCGCCGGGCATATCGTCTTCATGCTCTCCAGCCTGGCCTGCGCTTTCGCCTCCAGCACCAGTGGCCTCGTCATCTTCCGCGGACTGCAAGGCTTCGGCGCCGCCATGGTTTTCGGCACCTGCATCCCCCTCATTGCTGACGCCTACGCCAAAGAAGACTCCGCCCGCCGCAACCGCGCCATCGGACTGTCCATGACAGTTTCCGTCGCCGCCATGGCCTTCGGTCCCCTGGTCGGCGGCATCATTCTGCAAACTGCTGACGACTTCCTCGGTCGCGGCGTATGGCCCTGGCTCTTCCTCATCAACGTGCCACTCGGCCTCATCTGCATTATCGGCACCCTCATTGCCGTTCCCAACACCTATAAGAAACTCCGCGCAGAAGGTGTCACAGCCCAAGGCAAAGCCGACTACCTCACCGTTCTGTACACCGTCATCGGCCTCTTCGCCATCAACTACGCCATTCTCTACGGGCCACAACGCGGCTGGGGCAACTGGAAAACCATCGTCCTCTTCATCGTGGGCATTATCGTTATGGCCGTTATGATCTGGCGGCAGAAACACAAAGGTGACGAAGCCCTCCTCAACCTCAACATGTTTAAAATCCCCAGCTACAGCACCGTCATTGTGCTGGGATTCATCTCCAAACTGATGAGCTTCGGCCTCTTCAGCTACATCATCTACTGGCTCTTCGGCGTGGGACAACGCACCCCCATCCAGATCGGCGCCATCATCATGCTGGTCGCCGTCCCCATGATCGTCGTCGCCGGTATGGTGGGGCCTCTCGGAAAGAAGATCGGCGCCAACAATGTAGTGGCTATCGGCATGGGTATTAGCGCCGTCGGCCTCATTGTCGGCCTCGCCGTCAACTACACCACCAACTGGACAGTCCTCATCCCCGCCCTGCTCCTCCTAGGTATCGGCGGCGGCTTCGTCACCCCCTTCATGATGGACATTGCCGTCAGCGTCGTACCCCCGCAAAAGTCTGGTGTAGCCACCGGCATGGCCAACGCCGCCATGCCCCTCGGTACCGCCACCGGTGTCGCCGTCAACGGTGCTATCCTGGCCAGCCACGTCAACAATGGGCTGGACGATAACTCCATATTTGCCTCCCTCCCCGCTGACAAAGCCAGCATAGTGCGAGACATGGTGAGCACCGGTGCCGCCGACAAAGTAGGTGGCAAGGTAGCCGATGTGCTCCCCACAGACCAAGCCCATGCCCTCAACGACCTGGCCATTCACCTATGTAGCCAAGGCACCGCCATCGTTTTCGTCGTGTGCGGCGTTGTTACCTTCCTTACCGTGTTCCTCTCCAAGTGGGGCATCCGCGAATCCGACCGCTGGCAGCCCGACAGTGCTACATCCGACGCTGACGCAGCCAGTTCCGACACCGCAGGTTTGCAGACAAGTGGCGATTAATGTGCAGTTTTTCCGCTGCACCGCCTATTCTGGAACCAACGCCATATAGCGTTTTCACCTGTAGTCCCACCCCAGGAGAAGCATTATCGTGTCGGAGAATATCGAGATCGGCCCCGTCTACCGCTACGGCGCTAAACTGGCCGCCCAGATCGAACCCCGTTGGCAGCAGGAATGGCACAACCGCCACACCTTCGAAGCCCCCAACCCGGTAGGAGACCTCGCCCCCGCCGACGGTTCCGATATTCCCGCCGATAAACTCTTCGTCCAGGACATGTTCCCTTACCCGTCCGGTGCCGGCTTGCACGTCGGCCACCCGCTGGGGTACATCGCCACCGACGTGTTCGCCCGCTACAACCGCATGCTGGGCCACAATGTTCTCCACACCCTCGGCTACGACGCATTCGGCCTGCCCGCCGAACAGTACGCGGTACAAACCGGCACACACCCGCGTACCACCACCGAAGCCAACATTAAGAACATGGAGCGCCAACTGGGGCGCCTGGGCCTGGGCCACGATAAACGCCGCTCCTTCGCCACCACCAATGTGGACTACTACCGCTGGACACAGTGGATTTTCCTGCAGGTCTACAACGCTTGGTATGACGCCGACGCCACCAACGCCACCGGCAGCCGCGGCAAAGCCCGCCCCGTCAGCGAACTGATCGCCTCCTACGAGGACGGTTCCCGCAGTCTAGATGGAGTATGCGACGGCAAATATGCGGGCCGCATCTGGGCGGACCTCACCAAGGTGGAGCGCGCCGAGGTTATCGACTCGCAGCGCCTGGTATACCGCAGCAACAGTGCTGTTAACTGGTGCCCCGGACTGGGTACCGTGCTGGCGAATGAAGAGGTCACCGCGGAGGGTAAGTCCGAGCGCGGTAACTTCCCCGTGTTCCGCAAGAACCTCAGCCAGTGGATGATGCGCATTACCGCCTACTCTGACCGCCTCATTGATGACCTTGCCGCCCTCGACTGGCCGGACAAGGTAAAGGCCATGCAGCGCAACTGGATTGGACGCTCCCAGGGTGCCTATGTGGACTTCCGCATCGACACTGAAAACGGTGCTGTCGGAAACAGTGACAGTCAGCCGGGCGAGACCATCAGTGACCCCATCACCGTGTTCACTACTCGCCCCGATACTCTCTTCGGCGCAACCTATCTGGTCCTCGCCCCCGAGCACAGCCTGGTCGACAGTATTGTGGCACCCGCCTGGCCCGACGCTGCTGGCTCTGCTGCCGGCTCTGCTTCTGCCAGCTCTGCCACCGCTGCTATCCCGGATTCCTGGAAGGGCGACGACGGCACCGGCAACCCCTGCGCGACCCCCGCCGAGGCCGTCCGCAACTACCGCCGCACCATCTCCTCCAAATCTGACCGCGAACGCCAGGAAAATAAGGACAAGACTGGCGTGTTCACCGGCGCCTACGCCATTAACCCGCTGAACAATACGCGCGTCCCCATCTTCATCGCCGACTATGTGCTCACCGGCTACGGCACCGGCGCCATTATGGCCGTGCCTGCCCACGACACCCGCGACTTCGACTTCGCCACTGCCTTCAACCTTCCCATCATTGATGTTGTGTCCGGCGGCACCCACAATGAGGACGGCACCCTCACCGAGGCGTACACAGGTGACGGCACTCTCATCAACTCCAGCAGCGAGAATGGCCTCAACCTCAACGGCAAAACCATTGCCGACGCGAAAGCCGCCACCATCGCCTACCTGGAGGAAACCGGGGCCGGTGCCGGCACTGTCCAATACAAACTACGGGACTGGCTCTTCGCCCGCCAACGCTACTGGGGTGAACCGTTCCCCATCGTCTACGACGAGGACGGCGTGGCTCACGCTCTTCCCGAAGACATGCTCCCCATCGAGCTACCCGAGGTGGAGGACTATAAGCCCGTCAGCTTCGACCCTGACGATATTGATTCCGTCCCCAGCCCGCCGCTTGCGAAAGCCATCGACTGGGTGAATGTGGAGCTCGATCTAGGTGACGGCCTGAAAACCTACACGCGCGACACGAACGTTATGCCGCAGTGGGCTGGCTCCTCCTGGTATCAGCTGCGCTACATTGACCCCACTAATGAGGATATTTTCTGCGATATCCGCAATGAAGAATACTGGGTGGGGCCCCGCAAGGACCTCCACGGTGAGCAGGATTTGGGCGGCGTCGACCTCTATGTGGGTGGCGTGGAACACGCTGTGCTGCACCTGCTTTACAGCCGATTCTGGCACAAGGTCCTCTTCGACCTAGGTTATCTGACCTCCGCCGAACCCTACCGCAAGCTCTTCAACCAGGGCTACATTCAGGCCTACGCCTACACCGATAGCCGCGGCACCTACATTCCCGCCGCGGAAGTGGAAGAACGCGACGGCCACTACATCTGGACCCCCACCGAAGCCTCCAAGCTGATCGCCCAGAACTGTGGCGTGGCTGTTGGCGAGGAACTCGAAGTGAACCGCGAATACGGCAAGATGGGCAAGTCCCTCAAGAACGCCGTCAGCCCCGACGAAATCTGCGACAACTACGGTGCCGACACCCTGCGCGTCTACGAGATGAGCATGGGCCCGCTCGACCAGTCCCGCCCTTGGGCCACCAAGGATGTTGTGGGCGCACACCGCTTCCTGCAGCGCGTGTGGCGGCTCGCCATCAGTGAGGACAGTGGAGAGGTCACCGTCACCGACGAGACTCTGGATGAGGAAGCCACCAAGTACCTGCACCGCACTGTGGCCGCTGTCCGCGAAGAATACAGCAACCTGCGCGACAATACTGCCATCGCCAAGCTGATTGAATACACCAATTTCCTCACCAAGAAATACGGTGGGGTGAAGGGTGTGGATGGCACGCCGCGGGCTGCGGTGGAGCCTCTAGTGCTTATGCTGGCGCCGGTCGCCCCCCACATTTGTGAGGAACTGTGGGAGCGTCTGGGGTATGACGAGTCCCTCGCCCACGCACCATTCCCCACCTTTGACGAGAAATGGCTGGTGGATGATGCGGTGGAGATTCCCGTGCAGGTGAACGGTAAAGTTCGCGCCCGTATCCAGGTGCCTGCTGATGCGGATCGGGAAACTCTCCAGGCCGCCGCTCTCGCCGATGAGAAAGTGGTGGAACTGTTGGGCGGTAAGCAGCCGGTGAAGGTTATTGCCGTTCCTGGTCGCTTGGTCAACTTAGTTGTGAAAGGCTAATAAGGCCAGCTTGAGCACATCACATGACATCTGTCATTACACGTAAAGGATTGACTATGAAAAATACGCGTATCTGTGCAGCTGTATTGGCACTGTCTTTGGCTGCAACAGGCTTAACAGCATGCGGCAACAATGATGATGCCGCCACCAGCAGCACTGAAACCACCTCCACGACTAGTAGTACCACCAACAGTACGGCTAGCAACACAGTCAAAAAGAAGAACAATAAATCGTCCCAGCAGACAAAAGATGCGCCTGCTTCCTCAGCTGAGATAAAAAAGCAGGAACAAACTAATCAGTCTGCTGGATCCAAGAAACCTGCGCCGCAGCAGCAGCCTTCTCAAAAGCCTTCTCAGCCTGCGCCTAAGCCTACACAGACTTCTTCCAGCCCGGTTCTTGTCCCCGGTAACGAGGATGGTCCAGTAGTTGGCTACTAATAAGGTTCACTAGCGAGACTCAATAAAATGCGGCAGCTGCTTTAGTTACGTGCAGCTGCCGCATTTTTAATATTTCTTCACTATGTTGTTACGCATGCTTTTGCGTAGGACCGCCGGTTTTCTTGGGCCGTGCCCAATTCTTCATAATGGGCTTATCCACGTAGGTGTACACAAGCCCGGACACGATAAGCGACACTACAAATGCCAGCACACTAAACCCTAGCCAGCCGGCCCAACCGTAGCTTTTACCGCCAATGAAGGTGCGTGTCACCCACACCATCACCGGATATTGCACCATGTAGAAGGCAAAGGACACATTACCCAGCCACACATTGGTTTTACTGTTCAGGAAAGTACTTTTACCTTCTAGGTCGCGTCGGGCAAGAGTAGCTATGCACATAGCGGTAGGTAGTAGGAATAGTGCTGACATTTTGAAGTTGATGGGTACCCACCATGTGAGGGCATAGGATATGGCCAGTAAAAGCGTTGGCCACCAGATTTTCGTGTTGCGCCACCAACCGGAGATAACCAGTTTGCAGGCCAACACCCCTAACCAAAATTCTCCAAAGCGAGACAGTGGGAAGTAGTAGCTCAGCCAGTAGCTGGGGTAGTAGGCTACAGACTCACGCTGGAACCAGGCAGGATCCGAGTTGGCAGGATAGTGGAGGCTAGTGGTGGTATCCAGAATACGCACAGAAAAAGCATTCGCAATCCCTTTGGGACCGTCAGTGAAACAGTAGTAGCACACATGCATGACGATGAGTGCCACCAGCAAAGTAACAAAAGCGATAATGATCTGCTTATTGCTGTGGAGTTTTTCCACCAGTGGTTTCAGAAGAGGGAATGAGAAGTAGAACAGTATCTCCGCACACAGAGACCAGGCTGGTACATTTAGTGCGCCCAGATAGGTCCATTGCGGATTCCAGGTGTGGATAAGGAAAACCTCCGGCAGCCAGGTAATAAGCCGACTGAAAGGAACCGCTACCAGCGCCATCAGCATAAGAGTGGAAAGCCAATGGGTGGGGAAAATTTTGAGAACACGGCGACGGTAAAAGAGGAGGGGAGTGTCATCGCTACGGGAGGAGTAGTAGATGATGAAGCCGGAGAGGAGGAAGAAGAACGTCACCCCCAGAGAACCCAACTGCATGGGAATAGCCTTGTGGAGGTTGACGAAAGCTTGCGTGCGTTGGAAAGGGTAAACCGGTAGAAAAATGACACAGTGCAGAATAAACACTGCCAAGGCGGCATACCAGCGGGCGCCAGTGAGCGAAGGAAGAGCAGGACGACGCACGCCAGGTTTACGAAGAGATGTCGCTGGATCCATGCGTTTATCGTACTGGGTATATGTGCAAACATAGGAAAGACCCTCCCCTGTAATAGGCAGATCGTTAACAAATGGCAGGAGAGAGTCTTTCAATATTTAGTTATAGACGCTTAGTTACTGATTTGCGCGAAAGATGTTACTTGGCAGCGATTTCGCGAGCGACCCAGTTTTCTATCTCGAAAACAGTGGCGCCTTCTTCTTCGACGATGGCAAGGAGGCGGCTGAAGTAGGCTTCTTCCTCCACCTGCTCATCGATGAATTTTGTGATGAAGGATTCGCCGGAGAAGTCGTAGCTGTCGCGGGCGACGCGGGCGAGTTTCTCAATCTTTGAGGTGACGAATTGTTCGTGTTCGAAGGCGACACGGACAGGCTCGACGAATCCGTCGAAGTCGTTGCGGACGGCCGGAATCTCGGGAACCTCGGGCTTAATGCCGGCGTCCTGGAGGTAGTGGATCATCTGCATGGCGTGGTCGTATTCTTCATCGGCGTGGCCTTTGAAGACGTCCGTCATTTGCGGCATGTCGAGGTTGTCGTAGTGGATGGACATGGCTAGATACTGGTTGGAGGACACCAGCTCAAGGCCGATTTGTTCTTGCAGTAGTTTGTGGAATTCAGAGTTTATTTTTGTCATATATTTATCCAACCTCGCGTTCCGTCTCTCTGCAAGGAATGTAAGGCTATATTTATAAATGTCAGAAGAAATTTTACCAGCGCTTATAGAGAGTAAACCTCGTAAATTCTTCTGTAGCGAAAATGTGAATATGTAACGCAGCGCAAAACAACAACGATAGGAAAGATATGACTCAAAAAGCCGTATTTGTTTCCGGTGCTGGACGTGGCATCGGCCGTAACATTGCTGAACGATTCGCCAAAGAAGGCTACCTTGTTGGTGCCTACACCCGCTCGGGACACTTTGACTGGGGACAGCACGATCCTAATGTTATACAAGGAAAAATGGACGTCTCGGACCCCGAGGATTTTAAACGCGCCATTGAAGACTTTATGAAGCACACCGGCGGTCGCCTCGACATTCTCGTTAACAACGCGGGTGTTGCCGTTATTGGCGAATTCGAAAAACAGGAGTTCAAGGACGAAAAGCGTCTCTTCGACGTCAACGTCATGGGGTGCATTAACGGCATCCACGCCGCTCTGCCTTACCTGAAAACCACCCCTGGCGCCCAGATCGTCAATATTTCCTCCGCGGCTTCCTTCGTCGGCACCCCAGACCTGGCCGTCTACTCCGCCGCTAAGTTTGCTATCCGTGGCCTCACCGAAGCCCTCGATATTGAATTCATGAAATACGGTATTCGCGTTATCGATGTGAACCCGCTCTTCGTGAAAACTAACATGGTGAAAGATGCTCTGGACCAGGGCAATAGCATTCCTATTCTGGAAACACTTGGTCTAAAACTCACCGCCGACGATGTCACCGACGTAGTGTGGACCGCCACCCGCCCAGAAAAGCAGAAGAGTTCACGCATCCACTGGGCTGTCGGCAAACAAGCCCGCATCCTCAGCCATCAGCACCTCTTGCCAAATGCGGTGCCACGCGCTTTTACACGCGCCTTGGCAAAGCGTAATATCGACAAAGGATGTTAGTTACCCGCTAGCATCTACTCATTACACTATTACCTTTCATCACCCCCTCAGTCAGTACATCTGGCTGAGGGGGTGAAGTAATTTTGTGGCAATTAAGCCCCCGCCAACAGGGAAAATATTACGATGGGGTTAACAACACATCCCCTATACACGCGCCCAGCTAGCGCAAAACCGTGGTGAATCCGTCTTCCAACTTCCATTTCTACAAAGATAGGAACATTCTCATGCGGAATCGTATTCTCACTGGCGCAGTCGCCATCGCATCCGTTGCTGCTATTAGCTTCGGTACTGTCAGTACTGCCTCCGCCGCCCCGGCATACAAGCCCTACCCGCACCAGATTCACAATATGGTGGCACCCAAGGCAAAGATTTCACAAGGCTACTTCACCTCCGCCAGCCCCGAGCATCCCAAGATCTACTACAAGTACAACACTGTGGCGAAGCCCAAAGCCGCCATCGTTGTTGTCCACGGCTTGGCGGAACACTCTGGCCGCTACGATTACCTCACCTACCGGCTCAACCTGGCAGGCTTCTCCGTCTACCGCATGGACCACCGCGGACATGGCAAATCAGTCGAACCCTACACCAAGACCAAGAAAGGTAACGTCAACTCCTTCGACTACCTTGTTGATGACGTCCACCATGTTCTCATGACCGCCAAGGCACAGAACAAGGGCAAGAAGGTCTTCGTTATCGGCCACTCGATGGGCTCCTTCGCCACTGAAATGTTGGAAACCAAGTACCCCACTGACATGGATGGCACCATCACCAATGGTGGTGGTATTCCCTGGAACCCCTACGGCAAGAACACTCTGCAGCCAAAGATGATCACAGCTAAGGGATTACCGGCAGCCAACACTAAGCTGGACCCCACCATTTCTGAAAAGCTCCCTCTCGATAAGATCCTCAGCTTCAAAGGTGTGCTCCCCACTGTACTCACGGAGAAACAAACCCGCAAGGCTCCCCTCACCAGCCCCGATGCGCTAACTAAGATCGATATCCCCAACAAGCTTGCCGGTGGTGTCTGCTCCGATACCAAGATCGCTGAGGAGTACCAGAAGGATCCGCTGAACTCTAACAGCTTCACCGCATCCACTGTTGTACAGATGCTGAACGGCCTGCTCTACGCCACCTATAACGCGAAGGCCTACACCCGCCCCACCCTCATCATGCACGGTCAGAAGGATGGACTTGTCCCTTCCTACATGGCCATTAACTGGGCTAACGCCATTGGCTCTAAGGATAAGGAATTCATATTCTGGGTTGGCCTCATGCACGAAACCATGAACGAAGTAGTGCGTGACGAAGTAATTAACTACGTCATCAACTGGGTGAACCGTCACCTCTAAAACTATTTCCTCGTGAGAAGATCCGCATGACGAGATACTGAATATACGTTGTT
>NZ_WVRS01000006.1:0-11385 GCF_011525565.1 Lawsonella sp. | reverse complement strand
TTGTTAACATATTGATTTGTTAACCGACAGCATAAGAACTATGGCCTTCCAGCGTTATTAAATAATAAATTTGGGGAAATAATTTATAAATTTGCAGGTTATATAGTTATTAAATGGTAAATATCACAAAAATAATATCTCAATTCTTTAACGAAAAAGTATCAACATCCTAGACTTGTATGGGTATACCTTTGGTCTACACGTCTAACCCTTTTAACCCCTTCATAGTCTTCCCGAAAGGAACATGCCTGTGTCTCGCTGTGCTACGACAATCTTGTCTCTGGTGACAGCAGTAGCACTTGCAGCTCCGGCAGTTGCCGCTCCGGTTCCTGCAGCTGCTGCCGCACCAGCGCTCCAGTCCAGTGCTTCTGCGCAGAATGCCTACTGTGAAACCTCCGATGAACTCACTCTTGGTGGAGTTTTTAACCTCACTGTTGATGCCATCTCCGGCACATTTGCAGGTCATCCAGAACAACAGAAAAAATTTGAGGATAATGCCCGCAAATACGGTGATCGTTTAGGACATATGCAGATCAGCCGGCTCCTGGTGAACACCCCAGCCTCCCAGATCGGCGGTCCCTCTCGCGAAGTTGACGACCACGTTGTAGACCTCGTCGTCAGCAGCATCATGAAAGGTCGCAACAACGGCTGGAAGGACACCGTCAACCTTCAGGACATCACCCTTAACGAAGCTATTGAAAGCGTCCTCACCGTTCTCTACTTCGGAGGCATTCCCCTCCAGCTTTGGTCGGAAGTTATGCCGAAGGGACTCGTTATCAGCTTCCTGCATATCTTCCACATCTCTACCTTTGGTGGTGCCAAGCTTGTAGCGAAGTACGCCCCCAAGATGATTCAGGCAATTGGTGGATTCGTCCAGAACGCAATGCAGGAAAACTGCATCTCCAAGAAGAACTCCAACTCTCACCCCAACGCCTACAACCACAACCCCAACGCCAAAGGACTCCCCGGCAAGATGGGTGTGAACATTCAGAAGGTTGTTGACGGCCTTGGCGTTGCTAGCGAATCCTGCCGCCCGCTCAGCGAGTACACCCTCCGCGAAATCTCAAATGAGGTCATCAGCGGAATGAGCAAGCAGGTTCGCCCCGAGTTCCAGACACTCTTCTACATGGCCACCAAGTTCTACCTGAACCAGCTGGAAATCATTAAGATCAACCAGGGCACCATACCGGTTCGTGCCGACCAGATCGGTGGCATCATCGAAAAGATCGATAACCCCACCATCACCTACATTGCCTCCACCGCAACCTCCTTCAAGGACAAGCGCGCCTTCACCTGGATCACCCTCGGTGACCTCACCGTTGAAGACGAAATGAACATCTACACCCTTACCACCCACATTGCTGAGAAGATCACCACCATCATGTGGAAGATCCTCGTCATCAATGTAGGCGATAAGATCGTCACCGATGCTGTTCAAAAGGCTTTCCCCGTCCTTATCCCCACTGTCCCCTCCGCAAAGAGCGTAGTGTGCAAACCTGCAGAGATTCTGGGTAAGCCACTAGGCGTGGTAGGCGCGGTTACCAGCCTTAAACCAGCTATCGCCGTCGGTGCACTCGCCGGTATTGCTAGCTTACCGCTAGCATTGCCGTTCAACCTCATACCTGTCCTTGGCTCTAAGGTCGCTATCGCAATCGTGACAAAAGCTGCCAAGAGCGGGTTCGGCCTAGTAGAAAAAATAGGCATAGACAAGGCAGCAGGTATACCGGGGAAGCTCTGCGGTATTGGCTACAAGATCCTCGGTCTCCCTGATTGGAAGCTCGATGTTGTGCCGAACTTCGTTCCGCTACTCTTCTTCTACCCGGATTATGTACACCCGGTAGTCCATGGTGTTGTCCGCTCCGTCTGCCGCGTTAATGACCCAATTGCCTCTGATTGGACTCGCAGCACTGACATGATCGAGAAGGACGCCAAGCTCGCTGAAAAGCACGGCACCTACACCATGCCTGCCGACACCACCATCACCATTCCGATTATCAACAAGAAGGTTTCCAACCCCATCCATAAGGATAAGAGGTGGAAGAAATACGAGAAGGACGTTCCCCAACGTCACCGCGTATTCGACACTCCACAAAGCACCCCAGCTAACAAAACTAAATAAACAACTAAATAAGCACTGACCCTCAAAAAGCTGCCCTCCCCGCATCTAGCCGGGAGGGCAGCTTTTTGTCATTCACACGTTGGTGCGTCATAAATAAGAGGAAATTATCAATAAGTTATACTGGCATCCATGATTATTCGCCCCGCCAAGCACCTTTATAAATGCGTTACCGGCATTGCAGTAGGGATTCTCCTCGTTTCATCACTGCTCGCACCCACTGCAGCTAATGCCGCTCCCACTTCGCATACCGTCACCCCAGTACATGTAACAAACTGGCGTGATGAAGAGTCAGTAAAAGCGGGAAAGGATAGTCTCACAGCCCTTCACAATGCCATAGCAAAACTTCCCGTTGAACCCCATTGGGGAAAGCACGACATAGACGCATCAACTAGCACTGACCCCAGTGAAGTAACCAGTATCGCACCACCAGTCGTCCAAGAACTTATCGACACCATTAACCCCCTCAGTGCCGGAAAACCAAACTATGTCGCAGTAGGAGATTCCTGGCCAGGAAGTTCACTCATCGGCACAATACGTATGGATCCCTGCTGGCGTAATCGCTTAGGCTACCCAGAAATGATTGCTGTCGGCACAAAGCTCTCGCTCCGTAACACTTCCTGTGCTGGGGCTGGCCTTAACTCTTATTGGCTACACTCTCGCCTAGTAAGAACTAGCGCAGATAAGAAAACGGGCATTTACAAAAGCCCCATGAGAGATGCCATCGACGAAGATACACGTCTGGCCACTATTCAATTAGGCCTCAACGAGTTCCTCCGTCTCTTCTGTTGGTACGACCGTCTCCACGGACGTACAGAAATGCAGTGCACCAGCGCCATCCACGCGCGGTTTCGCACAGTCGAACCCTACCTTGAAGCAGTTTATGAAGGAATATACAAGGATGCCGTTCGTCGCTCCCACCCCTCAGCAAAAATAGTGGCTGTAGGGTACAACCAGATGTTTAACGGCGGAGGCCCTTGCTGGGATGGGATCATTCTAGGCTTCCAAACCCGGAAACTCGTTGACGAGCTCATCGTGAGTCTTAATAACGCAGCACGCAACGCTGCTGAACGGGCGCATATTCCTTACTACCAAGTAGGAGAAGGAGAAAACACTCTCCTCCGCTCAGCCTGCGGCATACCCTACTATCGTTACATAGCTGGATATGCCATTGTCGAAGGCAGTGAAATGCTCCACCCCACTATCCGCTGGCACATCGAACTAGCGCGGCACATTGTGAAAACCTATTAGAAAGGAATCACAATCATTTCCGGATCCCTGCTACGTGTACACGACAGGGAATAGCCATCGCTCTTCGCTACAGCAGCAGTGCTAGTGGAGCACGTCCAGTCACCTAAATGCGCAACACTCGCATTCCCCTCATGCTTAATGCTGGAATCACGCAAATAAATATTGATGATGCCCTTGGCCTCCGTACACGGCACAGTGCTCTCCTTCACATAGAGAGTGCCCTGCCCCTCCACTACACCACACTTATGGGTGACGCCGTTCTGTGCTGCAGCAGCCGGAATACGTGCAGAGTGCTTATCAGTGGGGTTTTTAGTGGGGCTGGAGAGGGAGCTGGATGGGGTAGTAGTGCTGGAATCGGTAGTGTCGGTGGAGTCAGAAGAGTGGCAGCCCGCTAGGAGAGCAGCGGAGGCTAGAACAACAAGGCTGGTGGCGGTAAAACGACGATTCATCATAGCCTGAGATTACCCCAGCAACACGACCAGCGGCCAGCCCTGCTTCTATCTGCACGAGCTACACATTAAGAACACACAAATACGTTAAGAATGGTAAACACTAGCCGAGGATCTTGGCACCCGGGATAGCATCCAGTAGCCGTTGTGTGTACTCCTGCTGCGGGTGGGCGAACAGTTCGTCTGTTTCTCCCCGCTCCACAATGGCACCATTGCGCATAACCACCACATCGTCAGCGATCTGCTTCACCACCGCCAAATCGTGGGTGATGAACACGTAGGTGAGGCCCAGATCCCTCTGCAGCTCATTCAACAATTCCAGAATCTGCGCCTGCACCAACACATCCAGAGCGGAGACAGCCTCATCACAAATAATGAGCTCCGGCTCCAACACAAGAGCACGAGCAATAGCGATACGCTGCTGTTGACCACCCGATAATTCCATGGGGTAGCGGCGCAGCATGGACTGGGGTAGTGCCACCCGGTCCATAATCTCACTGACGCGCCGGGCACGTGTTTTCTTATCGCCCAAATGGTGGACCTTGAGCGGCTCCTCAATAATGTTGAACACCGACCACATGGGGTCCAGGGTGCCGTAAGGATTCTGGAACACCGGCTGTACGCGCTTGCGGAAGTTCAATTCTGCATCGCGGCGCATCTTACGGATGGGTTTACCCTCATAGGTCACTTCCCCCTCTGTGGGGTCCAGCAGACCCAGCATCATTTTCGCCAGGGTAGATTTACCGGAGCCGGATTCGCCCACAATGGCGGTGGTGTGCATCTGCTTGATGGACAGGTCCACATTGTTGACGGCGGTAAAGTACTCTTTCTTCCACGGCCGGGAACTAGGTAGCAAAAATCGCTTCGTTACACCCTTCACCTGCAGCAGAGTGAGGCCACTATCGGAGGATTTGTGGTGTCTGGTCTCGGAGCGCTGCGCTGCCAAACTGGGGGCGGCCGCAATGAGTTTCTTCGTGTAAGGATGCTGTGGGTTAGTAAGGATTTCCCGCGACGGCCCCTGCTCCACAATATGCCCATGTTGCATAACGATGACGCGGGTGGCGCGTTCGGCAGCAAGACCCAAATCGTGGGTGATGAGGAGCACCGCGGTGCCGAGGTTCTCAATGAGCCCCTCCAGGTGGTCCAGGATCTGCTTCTGCACCGTAACGTCCAGGGCAGAGGTGGGTTCGTCGGCGATGAGGAGCGCCGGGCGGGCATGTAAACCAATGGCGATAAGGGCGCGCTGGCACATGCCGCCGGAGAACTCGTGCGGGTACTGGTTGAAGTGTTTTTCCGGTTCCGGCATGCCGGCCTCGGCAAGCAGTTCGCAGGCGCGGGCTTTGGCGGCTTTACCTTTAGCGATATGGTTGGCGGCCAGTGCTTCGGTAATCTGTTGGCCGATGGTCCACACGGGGTTGAGGTTGGTCATGGGGTCCTGGGGAACCAGGCCAATCTTGCGGCCGCGGATAGCCGACATTTGCTTGTCGCTAGCACCCACCAGCTCTTCGCCTTGGAAGACGATGGAGCCGCTTGTGACATGCCCGGTGGCGGGCAGGAGGTCAATGATGGCGCGGGCAGTGGTGGATTTACCAGAGCCGGACTCACCCACAATGGCGACGGTTTCCCCAGGGTAAATCTGGAAGTTGGCGTCGTGGACGGTGGGTATGGGGTTCTTGCCGGAGCCGAAAGCAATGTTGAGGTCTTTTACCTCGAGGAGGGGCGTGCGGTTATCCATGGCTTATCCCTTCCGTCCGCGGTGTTGTTCTTTCGGGTCCAGAGCGTCTTTCAGTGCGTCACCGAGCAGGATGAAGCCCAGGACGGTGAGGGCGAGGGCGAAGGAAGGCCAGAAGAGTGTGAAAGGGGCTTGGCGGAGTGTCTGCTGGGCGACGGAAATGTCGTTACCCCAGCTAATAGTGGTGGGGGGAAGACCAATACCGAGGAAGGAGAGCGTCGCCTCCGCCACAATGAACACACCCAGCGAAGTAGTGGCCATGACGATGATGGGGGCCAGACAGTTGGGTAACACGTGTGTGAAGAGGATAGACATGCGGGATTTTCCCACCGCCCGCGCGGCCAGCACATAGTCATTGTTTTTTACGGTGATGACGGCGCCGCGCACCACGCGAGCCATCTGCGACCAGCCGAATACGGACAGCACCAGAATGACGGTGCCGATGTTGCGCTGCGGGAAAAGCTGCATGAGGACGATGCCGGCGAGCAGTAGGGGAATGGCGAAGAAAATGTCGGTGATGCGGCTCAGTAGCGAGTCCAGGAAACCACCGTAGTAGCCGGCTAGGGCACCCATGAGGATACCGATGAGGGTGACGAAGAATGTTACCGCGATGCCGACGATGACGGAGGCGCGGGCACCGTAGATGACGCGCGCGTAGACGTCGTAGCCTTGCTGGGTGAAGCCGAAGGGGTGGCCGGGTTTGGCGCCTTCGAGGGAGTTGAGGAGGTCCGCTTCGGCGGGGTCCACGCTGGTGAAGAGGCTGGGGAAGGCCGCTACTAGGAGGACCAGCAGAATGATGGTGACGGAGATCCAGAAGAGGGGGCGGCGGCGGAGGCGGCGCCAGGCTTCTGTCCACATGCCGGCGGGTGGGGTGTCGGGCACAGTCTGGTCGACGGTATCGACAATGCCGGCAGCAGTAGTACTGACAGCAGCAGCGGCAGTGGTAGCGGTTGTGGGGGTGTTGTCTTTAGGCATAGCGGATCCTCGGGTCGAGGGCGGCGTAGAGGAGGTCGATCAGCAGGTTGGCCACCATGTAGATGAGGACCAGGAGGGTCACGATGGAGACCACGGTGGGGGCTTCACCGAGCATGACGGCGTGGTAGACCAGGCCGCCGATGCCGGGCACGTTGAAGATGCCTTCGGTGACGATGGCGCCGCCCATGAGTCCGGCTAGGTCAGTGCCGATGAAGGTGACAACCGGTATGAGGGAGTTGCGGAGAATGTGGTGAAAGATCACTCTGGGGCGGCTGAGGCCTTTGGCGGTGGCGGTGCGCACGTAGTCAGCCTCCATCACTTCAGAAACACTGGAGCGGGTGAGACGTAACACGTAGGCGAAGGACACCATGCCCAGCACGAAGGCGGGGAGAAGGAGGTTGACGAAGCTGGGGTTTCCTCCTACGGTGGGTGGTACTACGCCCCATTTGATGCCGAAGAGGTAGCGGGCTACGAAGCCGAGGACGAAGGTGGGGACGGCGATGATGATGAGGGAGAGCACCAGGAGGGTGGAGTCGAACCAGCCGCCTTTTTTCAGTCCCGCTATTACGCCGAAGCCAATGCCGAAAACTGTTTCGATGACGAGTGCCATGAGGGCCAGTTCCACGGTGATGGGGAAGGCGCGGGAGATTTCATCAATGACGGGGCGGCCGCTGAAGGTGGTGCCGAAGTCCCCGGTGAAGATGCCTTTCAGGTAGAGCCCGTACTGGACGATGAACGGGTCGTTCAGGTGGTATTGGTCGCGGAGGGCTTTGACCAGCTCGGGGGTGAGGGGCTTGTCGCCGGCGAGGGCAGCTACTGGGTCGCCGGGGGTGAGGAACACCATGGCGTAGATGAGGAGGGTGGCGCCGAAGAAGACGGGGATCATTTGCCCGATGCGTTTAACGATGTACCAGCCCATGTTTATTTCTCCTTGACGGGTGTGGGCTTTTCGATAAGCGTGTAGTTGGGGTAGCCATTCCACATGATGTGGACACCTTTCAGCTCGGGGTTCCAGGCGGTGGAGGCGTTGGGATACCACAGGGGAATAGCTGGGAGGTCCCGCATGAGGATGGCTTGGGCTTTGCGGTAGAACTTCTTTGATTCGTTGATGGAGGACGCGGCCGCGGCCTGGGAGATGAGCTTATCGAATGCGGGGGAGGAGTAGTTGCCGTCGTTGGAGGAGGCGCCCGTCATGTAGAGGGGTTGGAGGAAGTTGTAGACGGAGGGGTAGTCGCCTGCCCAGCCGGAGCGGAAGGCGATCTTAATGGTGCGTTGGGTGATTTCGTCGCGGAACTGTTTGAAGGTGGGGTAGGCCTTGCCATAGGCGGTGATCCCCAACACTTGGTGGAGGTTGTTACAGACAGCATCGACCCACTGCTGGTTGCCACCGTCGGCATTGTAGCCAATCTGGAAAGTGTCATTCCAGGGTTTTATGCTGTTGGCTTGCTTCCAGAGTTTCCGGGCTTTGTCCGGGTTGTAGGTGAGGACGTCATTGCCAGGCACATTGAGGTCAACATCGCCCAGGGTGGGGGAGGTGAATTCTTTGGCGGGGGTGCGGGTGCCGAAGAAGATTTTGTCCGTAATGAGTGGGCGGTTGATGGACATGGAGATGGCGGCGCGGCGCAGGCGGCCTTCTTCACCTTGGAAGTGGGGGAGCCATTCGGGGATGACAAAGGCACTGGAGCTGGCGGTGGGTTTGTTGTTGTAGCTGGTGGGGAAGTCGGTTTGGAAGTTCGGTAGGGCGGTGGAGCCGACGGTGTTGCCGATGGTATCGAGTTGGCCGCCGAGGAGGTCTGCGTAGGCGGTGTCGAGGCTGGTGTAGAAGATCCACCAGATACCTTTGTGGTGGGGGGTGAGGTCGCCTTTGTAGCGGGGGTTTACTTCTGCGAGGACACGGTCGTTATGAAGCCAAGCTTTACCGTCTACCAGCTTGTATGGGCCATTGCCGATGGGATGTTCGCCGAAAGACTTTATGTCTTTGTAGGCGATGCGGGGCAGTGGCATATAGGGAATATGTCCGAGGCGGAGTGGGAAACCTGCCTCTGGCTGGTTGAGAGTAACGGTAAAGCTCAGCGGGCTTGTGACGGTGAGGCCGCGCATATGACAATCGGTGTTGTCTTCGGGGATGACGTCCTCGTAGCCGTCAATGGTGCTGAAGAAACTCTGGTTGAGTTGCATGTTTTTACCGCACGCACCATAGTTCCAGGCGTCTACATAGCTTTGCGCGGTCACGGGTTCACCGTTGCTGAAGGTCCAGCCGGGTTTCAGAGTGATGGTGAACTTAGTGGAGTTGCTGTTCGCCTTAATAGACTTGGCGTGGGCCAGCACCATTTTCCCGTCGTTGTCGTAGCGGATAAGGCCGCTGAAGAGGTAGAGGAGAATGTCCCCGCCGCCTACTTCGTTTGTGTTGGTGGGAATGAGGGGGTGTTGTGGTTCGGACCCGTAGACGCGAATGACACCGGCGGGGGTGGCGTTATTGTCGTTGCCGCAGCCGGTGAGGGTAGTGAGGCTTCCGGCGAGGAGGAGTGCGCTGGCGCCAGCGGCAAGGGTACGGCGGAGTCGCCGTGAGGGCAGTGGCAAGGAGTGGGCATTGGTCATGTCCGGGATCCTTATGGGTATGCGACAGTGCTACGTAATTATTGAGTTACTGAGTTAGTGGCGGTGGCGTCGTGTTAGCGCTATGCGGCAGCAACAGAACAGCAGCAGAATAGTGTCAGTATCACGCCAATGCAGCATCAATGCAGTATTGAGTAACCGCGGTGTTCAGTAAATAGCAAATAGTAAACAGGGTCGGGGTTAATAGGGGCTGGAGGTACGGCTAGGGGCTAGAGGGAAGAGTGTGTGCTCTTCCAGTCTTTCCACATTTGCTCAAGGGTGGCGGCAATGTGGGCTTGGCCGTTAACGGTGGGCCCCATGGGGTAGGAGGCCTCGGGTACACCACTAAACGTGGTGAAGCGCATGCCAGGGGCACCACAAGCGGAACGAACAGCAAGGTTCTTTGATACAACCAAAGAGTAAATACCGGCTGTGCGGGCTGCCTGGCGGATAGTGCGGTTAAGTTTATCGTAGATCGTATTGTAGAAATCGCGATCTCGTGGGGGAATAAAAGCGCCGTCCCAACATGTATTTGTGTCGTTGAAGATGGGCATATAACCGATGGCAACAACAAGAGCATTCCCGCCGGCGTGGGCTTTCGCTGCGGTGTATAGGGCAGCGAGATGGCTTTCTAGACCATCGAATTTTTCCAGAGTGGACTTCTCGTAGCGATCTCGGCAGGGGCCGCCGGTCAGTTCTGTCAGTTTTCCGGACGCCATACTAGCATACTGTTTGCCCCAGGACGCGGCGCACTTGGAGAAGAGGGAGGTGGGGCCAGCGCCAACAATATCGCGTAATCCTAGTTGGATAGTGATAAGGCGGGTTTTCTTGTTGATAGCTTTAATTTGGGGAGAGTTGGGGGAGTTTCCGAAGCCAGCTGGTTGCGTCCACTGGAAGTTTTTACTGGTGGCGTTGTAGCAGGCAGCTTCGTTAAGCTGCAGGCCGGTTCCGGACGCTGTGATGGCAGGGTAGTCCTTTTTGTTGCGTCCGCAGAGGTTTTTTTCTGGATGGAACCAGGAGCCTGCCACAGTGGCGGAGTCTCCAATAGCCGCATAGTTGTAGGGGCTAGTGGGGGCAGTACCAGTATCGTCGCCTGAGGTGGGAGTAGTGGGGTCGGCGACGGCTTGCGGGGTGAGGGCAAGGCTGGCAGTAAGAATGGTGCTGGCAGTTAGGCCGGCGAAAACTCGTGCGGGTTTCATCCGGGGCATCCCTTCTAGAGTGCTCTATACGCTGATAGGGAGATTCATACGTGCCGTAGTGCTTGTGCCTGGTGCATTGCAATACAGGAGATAGCACTGCATGAAATATCAACGTGTTGCATTATTAATCCATACTACCTGTTAGAAAAGCTGGTATCTATTCACGAGGAGCTATGTCACTGCTTGTTAACCGCGAATGACGTGGGTATTTAGATAGATAGATTTTGCTTACAGCGTATGCAGTAGTGACAGCCGCCGCGAAAGTGGGGTGCATAGGATAAGTAACTTCTGGGAAACCAGTGGAGCTTGCCCAACGGAGGAAAGGAAGCCCACACGTTGAAGTAAGACGTATCTGGTGGTCTCCGGGAATATAGGAATACACATGGGCTTTGTGTGCAGCAAGACGAACTGCCCGGTTGATTCCCTTGAATACATGGTTAATGTAGGCGCGGTCAGCAGGCCCAATGAGAACATTGTCCCAGCAGGGTCCACCGGGGGTAAACATTTCCGCATAGCCGATGGCTATGACCATGCCATTGGGGGAAATGCGTTCTTTAGCGTCGCGGTAGATACCTTCCAATTCCAGGGGAAGAAACGCAATGAGGGAACGGTATGTTTTATCAATACGATCCTGGCAGGCACTGTGGCGGCGGTTAGTGTTCGTGTAGGCAGCGGCGAAACATTCCCGGACAAGTTTCATGTGGTATGCCAGCATTATGTCATTAAGGCCCAGGTTAATGGTGGCTAAGGCAGTGTGCTTGTTGAGTTTGTCGCGGTAGGCGGCTTTCACCGTGACATGCGTGCCTTTTACTCGGGAGGGGTACCAGTAGCCGGATCCAGTAGCACCAATGCAGGCCGGTTCCACTAGCGGTAAACCAGTTGTGGCGGCAACTAGGTGGGGGTAGTCGACGACGTTACGGATACACGGTTCCCAGAGGTCAGCAGGGTCAAAAGAGGCTGTTGTGTAGGAATCGCCAATAGCCACATAGTGCGGAGTATGACGGGATACCGCTAGAGCATCTAGATCCGTGGAAGCATCCTTCTGGGGCAGGGCTGACTGGGAATCGG
>NZ_WVRS01000012.1:0-40009 GCF_011525565.1 Lawsonella sp. | reverse complement strand
TAGTGTGCATCTGTGGCTCTGCCAGGCCGGTGGCGGCGGTAAGGGCGGCAGTAAGAATGCTACTGGCACTAATGGTGCTAACGGTGCGGCGAAGATGTTTCGGGTTGATCAGAGTGAGCTTACTCTGCATGTTTTCCCTGGCGGGGCTGGTGGTAATGGGAGTAAGTATGGTTCAGGGCATCCTGGTGAGCCGGGGCGGCACACTACTGTTGATCGGCCTGCGTGGACGTCAGAGGGTGGGGATTCTGCGATGATTTCGCAGGCTATCGGGCTGAAAAACTTTGTTATTGTCGTCCCCGGGTATATCTCATGGGGTACGAAAGGGGCGGCTGGGGTGAAGTTTGGCAGGTATCCGTATGCGATGAAGTTACTTAAGGCATGGCGCTATTGTGGCGGCGGTGAGGGGGGAGCCCCCGACGAGAGTTCCCCCGGTAAAGGTGATGACGGAGGAGCTGGCGTAGCGTTGTTCCATTACACGTACTGATCATTACCCCCACTGTGGGGGCTTTTTTATACCCAAAAACAGGAAGACAACATACGAGCCTATTTGATGAAATTGTCGTTTTTTATCAAATAGGGCTGCCTGTTGTGGGGTCTATTTGATGAAAACAGCGGATTTCATAAATAAGGGCGGATGTTCGCACCGTCTATTTGATGAAAATGGCGGTTTGTATCAATAAGCGAGGAGGAGAGCTGTGAAAAATTGGGAGACGTTGGAGCCGGACGTTACAAAGTTGATGGCGAGGCATTTCACGCCGGGGCGTGCTGGGCGGCAGATTCGTATGGTTGTGATGCACCATAACGCGGGGAATCTATCGGTGGAGGACTGTTGGCAGACGTGGCAGACGCGTCAGGCTACCGCCCATTATCAAGTTCAAACTGACGGACGTATCGGTCAGTTGGTCTACGACAGCGATACCGCTTGGCATGCTGGGGACTGGACAGTAAACACGCAGTCCATCGGCATTGAGGTAGCCAACTGTGGTGGTGCTGTGGAAGGCTGGCCGATCAGTGAGAAAGCATTGTTGAACGCCGCCCATCTGGCTGCCGCTATTTGTAAACGATACAAGCTGGGGGAGCCGGTGGCGGGTAAGAATATTCGCTTCCATAAGGAGTTCTATTCTACGGCTTGCCCTGGTCAGCTTGCCCCTGGTGGGCGGTTGCATGGCAGGTTTATGGCGGAGTGTAAACGATTCTATAAGGAGATGAGTGGCGTGGTTGCACCGAAGCACCTTGCTATTGACTATCAGAAGCTGATCTTTGAGCAGTTGGCGGGGCCGGGGCGTACCCCACAAGGTAAACCTGATTTCAAGGGCTGGAAGCAGCTGGGAGGTCACACTGTGGTGGATGCGTTGGCGGTTATTGGGCAGACTCTGGGTATCCCAGGTTTCGGTTTAGGTGGCAATTAGGCCGCTTTGTAGCGTTGTTGTGCGCCCTGTCGGCTAATCCCCAGGATGTCCGCTATCGCAGCCCAGGAAAACCCTTCTTCACGCGCTGCGTGCACTGCTTTATCGAGGTCTTTTTCTGACTGTTTCCGGTAGCGTACAGCGATAGCGAGTCTGGCTAGTGCTGGCTCCGTGATGGAGATAATCGGGTCTGGGGGGTTGTCGGATTCGAGTTGTTTCAGCAATTCTTCGTCTGCATTCATAGCTATTTCCTGAGGTATTTAGGGCGGGCTTTCATGGCATGAAAGACATGCTCTTGGGTGTTGTTGATTCCGATTTCGAGTAGTTCGCCGTTTAGAGCGGGGCCGATGATCATGTCCATGCCGTCGAGGTAGTGGATGTGGATAGCGTTTTCGATTGCGTGCCGGATGTCTGCTGTGGTGTATCCGTGTTTGAGGGCGCTTTCTTTAACTTCCACAATGACAATTCTAGTTGACATTATATTTAGTGTCAACAAAAGTAGCTGAGTGATTCTCGCGCACTACGAGCAGCTACCAATTAGACCAACCTCACCTATCTCTGGGTGAGGTTTTTTCATGAAGAAAGGAAAACGGAATGAACATTATTGATGTTCTCGGCCCCCTCAAAGATGGCCAAAAGGACGTAGTAGGGGAGCTTAAGGACTTCCTATTGGAGGCCGCCGAAATCGGCGCAGGGGCAGTCAAGGACTTCAAGATAGATGTCGCCCTGCTCCCGCGGTTAGAGAAGTTTGCGGACACTCTAAACCTTCCTATCAATGTGACGATGACTGCGATTGGAGGCGACCTCATCCACGTTGTTGTCGCCCCTACCATGAATCCGACGCTGACGCCGACTCTTAACCCGGAGCTTAAGGCCGGTGGCATCGCCTAAGCTCACACAATTCGTGCCCTCACCGAACCCCGGTGGGGGCTTTTTTGAAAGGAAAAACATGGAAAAGGTCAAGCACTTCTGCAAGAAGGTGTTCACCCCGGTGGTGCGTGAACGCCTCTATATCGTCGCGGCAGCACTGATGACCGTGCTCGTCTCATTCGGCGTTATGAATGACAACCAGGCTGCCCTGTGGTCGTCTCTCGTCGTCGCCATCATCGGTGCCGTGTTCGCTATCGTCAACGCTGAAACCAACTGGCGTGTGGCCTTCTACACGGTTGCTGGTGCCGCTGCTGCCCTCTTCCAGGGCTACGGCATCCTAGGCGATGCTAACTGGGCTGCAATTACCGGCCTTGTGGCTGCCGTCCTGGGCGTCAGCACTGCCGCTGCTAAGGCGCCTACGACTGGTGCAGCTATGTAGGAGGCTCTATGACGTGGGTAGCACTTGCCGCGCCTGCCTGTACCCTCCTGGGCGCGATTTTTGGCGGGCTGATATCCCTCCGTATCAACGCCTCGAACGTCCAGCATGGTATCGCCGATGAGTTTTCTAAGCTCTCTTCAGCGCAGGCTGTACAAATTGACACTCTGCATACCGAGCTGGGGCGGCTACGAGAGCGTATCAGCAAGCTAGAGGCGGATAAGAACGAGTGGGAGAAACTTTCCTCCCTGTGGGAGACGCGCTATAAGTTGGCGCGGGTGTATATCTCGCAGGTGGTGGAGTGGGACGCCGCTGGGCGGCCTACGGAACTCCCTACTGTCCCGGAATTTGACTAGCCGGGGGCGGGGGTGTCTGGTGTTTTTGCTGGGCACCCCCGCTTTTTTCATGCCGTTTTGTGGCTACATTTTGGCTACATCTGGTGCATTTTAGAGCCTTTTTGTGCCCTTTCGTGCCCTCTTGAGCACCTACTGTAAATATGGTAAAACCCCTGGTAAACCAGCATTTATACCGATCTACCAGGGGAATTGAAAAGTGCCCTCGGTGGGAGTCGAACCCACACTGGACGGGTTTTGAATCCGTTGCCTCTGCCAATTGGGCTACGAGGGCTCACTACTGTGTGAGGAGCATCGTTGTGTTAATCCGGTGCTCTGTTCTCGACTAGTTTAGTGGACAATACTCGCGAGAGAGAAATCGGTATGTGTGGGGTAAGTGTTACCAGTATGTCAATGGACTGTTTGTAGTGGTGGGAGGTAGAAAAGCGGACGTATCTTTCCTAGAGCGTGGAGAGATTGTCTAAGCTGGAGGAGTGACTGTAGAAGATACTGCTAATCGTCCTGTTGTTCTCCTTCTTGATGGGCATTCCATCGCTTTTCGTGCTTTTTATGCACTGCCACCAGAGGGTTTCACTACAAGCGGGGGGCAGCACACGAATGCGGTTTATGGTTTCCTTTCTATGTTGTCTCACCTTGTTACAGAAGAGAAGCCAGATTACATTGTGGCTGCTTTTGATGAGGGGAGTGGAACTTTCCGTCATCAGGAGTATCCCGCCTATAAAGCGCAGCGAGCCGAAACTCCGGCTGAGTTTATTGGGCAGGTGGAACTTCTGCGGGAGGTTCTACATGCACTTGGTATTCCTACCGTATCGAGTAGGGAGTATGAGGCGGATGATCTTATCGCGACACTGTCGTTGACTGCGAAGAATGAGGGTATGCAGTCCTTCATCTGTACTGGTGACCGAGACTCATTCCAGCTTATTGATGACGTCACGACGGTACTGTACCCAACGAAGGGTGTGTCGACGCTGGTGCGGTATACGCCGGAGAAGGTGAAGGAGCGCTATAACGTTACGCCGGCGCAGTATCCCGATATGGCGGCTTTGCGGGGGGATCCGTCAGATAATCTTCCGGGTGTTCCCAAGGTGGGGGAGAAGACAGCAGCTAAGTGGCTTAACCAGTATGGGTCGTTAGAAGCCATTCTTGAGAATAAAGACAATATTAAAGGCAAGGTGGGGGAGAATCTGCGTAGCCATATCGAGGATGTAGAGCGGAATGCGTACCTTACCAAGATGGTTCGGAATGTGGAGATGGATCTTTCTTTTGCTGACGCAGCCCGCTCAGCGGTCGATGAAGATTCTGTGAACGCGCTATTTGACAAGTTAGAATTCGGTACTCGTTTGCGGGAGAGAGTTTTTAAAGCATTTGCGCTTTCTTCTGGTGCAGAGACGTCGTCTTTTACGGCACCTGAACTTGCTGTTACGGTGGCGCATATGGGGGATGTTGCATCGTGGCTGCAGAACTATGGTCGTCAGGAGGGAACCTATGGTGTGGTAGTAGCAGGTACTGAAAGTATTCTTGCGGGGGATGTGGATGCTGTCGCTATTGCCAGCCCTGCAGGTCAGCAAATGGTGTGCACCACAACGGAGTTAAATCCTGATGATGAGGTTGCTTTGGGAGAGTGGCTTGCTGATGAGGCGATTCACAAGGCATTACATGATGCGAAGATGGCGGCGCATTGTTTAGCCGGTCGAGACTGGCATATTGGCGGGGTGTGCTGTGATACTCTTGTCGCCTCGTACCTTATTCTTCCTGGTCAACGTAACTTTAATTTTACTGATGTGGTGGAGCGGCACATGGGTGTCACTCTTGAATCAGCTGATAAGGGACAGTTGACCCTAGTAGATGTTGCAGAAAATAACGACCGGTACTGGGAGAGTCTGGCGGAGCGAGCTGTATATGTTCTGCTACTTGCTACGCAACTTGCACACGATCTGGAAGATTATGGGGAGACTCGGCTGTTCCATGAGATGGAGATGCCACTGGTAATGGTGCTACAGCGAATGGAACATGATGGCATTGCTGTATCTCCTCGCGCTCTGCATGATTTGGAAAAGGATTTTGCGGAGCAGGCGGCGTTGATGGAGCGAGAAGCTCATGAGTCTATTGGTGACGATACCGTCAACATTGGATCTCCTAAGCAACTGCAGACGGTCCTTTTTGATCAGTTGGGTATGTCAAAAACGAAGAAGACAAAAACTGGCCATTCCACTAACGCGGAATCGTTGGAAAAGCTTTATGTCAAGTACGGGCATCCTTTCCTGGCCGCAGTATTGGGTTATCGCGCCGCCATGAAACTGAAGACAACGGTGACAGGGCTTATTAACGCCGTTGGCGATGATGAGCGAATTCATACTACGTTTAATCAAACTATTACGACGACGGGCCGACTCTCGTCGACGGATCCTAATCTGCAGAACATTCCCGTGCGAACTGATGACGGTAAACGTATCCGCGATGTGTTTGTAGCAGGAAAGGGGTATGAGGGGCTCCTCACTGCCGATTATTCGCAGATTGAAATGCGAGTGATGGCTCACTTATCGAAGGATGAAGGGCTTATTGAGGCATTCCGGAGGGGTGAAGATCTACATTCCTATGTGGGGTCGATAGCGTTCAACGTTCCTATCGATGAAGTAACTCCGGAGCTACGTCGTCGCACTAAGGCGATGAGTTATGGTCTTGCCTATGGGCTGTCTCCTTTCGGTTTGGCACGGCAGCTGAATATCCCTATCGCTGATGCAAAAGACTTTATGAATAACTACTTTGCTCGTTTTGGGGGAGTACGCGATTATCTCCATGATGTGGTGGAGGAAGCCCGTAAGACGGGATATACGGAGACAATGTTCGGGCGGCGCCGTTATTTGCCGGAACTCACATCTAGTAATCGAGTTGCACGGGAAAATGCGGAGCGGGCCGCACTGAACGCACCTATCCAGGGTACTGCGGCGGACATTATTAAGATTGCAATGCTGCATGTTGATGATGCTTTGCAGGAAGCTGGTTTACACTCCCGAGTGCTTCTGCAGGTTCATGATGAGCTTGTTTGTGAAGTTGCCCAAGGTGAGAGGGAAGAATTGGAGAAACTCGTTACCACGTGCATGGACAGTGCTGTAGAGCTTAGTGTGCCGCTGGAGGTATCAACGGGTTTTGGTACTACGTGGAATGCTGCTGCCCATTAGATGAATGGTTGATTACCAGCGTTAATGTAGCTTGTTTCAGACTTTGATGAGCGGTAACATCATATGCTGTATGTGTTCCGTCCGGGGTGCAGTGTTCCATCTCGGGTTGCGGGCACACAATAAGAATCATTCACGAACACCTGATACATTCCGTAGTCCGGAGTTACCAACCCTATGACCACTACTAACAACACTCAGCAGGTAGCCGTTAACGATATTGGCACTGCTGAGGACTTCCTCGCTGCTGTTGATGCCACTATTAAATACTTCAATGATGGTGACATCGTCGAGGGCACCGTCGTCAAGATCGACCACGATGAGGTTCTTCTCGACATCGGTTACAAAACTGAAGGCGTCATCCTTTCCCGTGAGCTTTCCATCAAGCATGATGTTGATCCCAACGAAATCGTTGAAGTTGGCGACACCATCGAGGCTCTCGTTCTCACGAAGGAAGATAAAGAAGGCCGTCTGATGCTGTCCAAGAAGCGCGCTCAGTACGAGCGTGCATGGGGCACCATTGAAGAACTCAAAGAAAAAGACGAGCCGGTCAAGGGAACCGTTATCGAGGTTGTCAAGGGTGGCCTCATCATGGATATCGGACTACGTGGCTTCCTTCCTGCTTCCCTTGTAGAGATGCGTCGCGTTCGCGACCTGCAGCCCTACGTTGGTCGAGAACTTGAAGCCAAGATCATCGAACTCGACAAGAACCGCAACAACGTTGTGCTTTCCCGTCGTGCCTTCCTTGAACAGACTCAGTCTGAGGTTCGTTCCGAATTCCTCAACCAGCTGCAGAAGGGGCAGATCCGCAAGGGTGTTGTTTCTTCCATCGTCAACTTTGGTGCCTTCGTGGACCTGGGCGGCGTAGACGGACTCGTTCACGTTTCCGAACTTTCGTGGAAGCACATCGATCACCCGTCTGAGGTTGTCGAGGTTGGCCAGGAAGTCACTGTTGAGGTCCTCGATGTTGATATGGATCGCGAACGCGTTTCCCTGTCTCTCAAGGCCACTCAGGAAGATCCTTGGCGCCAGTTCGCCCGTACCCACGCTATCGGCCAGATCGTGCCTGGCAAGGTCACCAAGCTCGTTCCGTTCGGTGCGTTTGTGCGCGTTGAAGAGGGCATTGAGGGTCTCGTTCACATCTCCGAGCTGGCTGAGCGCCACGTAGATGTACCGGATCAGGTTGTTACCGTTGGCCAGGAAGTTATGGTCAAGGTTATCGACATCGATCTCGAGCGCCGTCGTATCTCCCTGTCCCTCAAGCAGGCTGACATTGACTACACCGAAGAGTTCGATCCTGCCAAGTACGGTATGTCTGACTCTTACGATGAGCAGGGTAACTACATCTTCCCCGAAGGCTTCGACCCCGAGACTAGCGAATGGATCGAAGGTTACGAGAAGCAGCGTGAGGAATGGGAGGCTCGCTACGCTGAAGCTGAGCGTCGCCACCAGCTCCACACCAAGCAGGTCGAAGCTAACCGCATTGCAGCTGCTGAAGCTGGCGAAGAAGCTGCCCCCGAGGGTGGAGACTACACCGCTCAGGCTCCGGCTGCTGATGAGGCTCATGGTTCTCTCGCTTCGGACGAACAACTCAATGCTCTTCGTGAGAAGCTCGCTAGTAACTAAGCATTGTTCGTACTAGAGGTTATGTATAGTGCATAATCTCAGTACAGTATGAAACTGCGGAGGAAGTGTTAAACTTCCTCCGCAGTTTTTTGTAATAGCGTGCATAGAGTAGCGATGCTTGTAGCATTACTTATAGCTTTGTGGCTCGGTGAAGGGACAACATATGATTGGTTTGTCAGGGGGTATAGGGTCGGGGAAATCGACTGTTGCAGCAGTGTGGAGGGAACTTGGTGCCACTGTTGTGGATGCAGATCAGGTAGCGCGTGATGTTATGCAGCTAGGTAGTCCTGCTCTTCCTGCTCTTTCTGCCGCTTTTGGGGAGGATATTCTATATAACGATGGTTCCCTTAACCGCTCACTTCTTGCAGAGCGGGCTTTTGTCGATGCAGAACATACCGAGCAGTTAAATGATATTGTGCAACCTATTATTGCTGCTCGTGCGCAAGAATTATTGGCTGCCGCTCCGTCTCCACAACGTGCGGTATATGATGTTCCTCTTCTTATTGAGCATCATTTAGAATCTCAGTTCGATCATATTGTGATGGTGCTGGCACCAATTGAACAGCGGCTGGAGAGACTTACACAACAACGTCATTTAAGTGAAGATGATGCTCGAGCACGAATGGCACAACAAGCGACAGACGATCAGCGTAGGACAATCGCGGATATTGTTATCGATAACAATGGCACGTTAGCAGAGCTACGTAAACGTGCTAGTGACGTGTGGCATTATTTGGAAAGCTGTTCCTCAGCGTAGTCAATAATGGCGGGAGTGCACCGCTCAAGTGTTTCCCTTGTTGTTGTGAAGTCTTCTGGCCCTCCGAACCATGGGTCTTCTACGTCGAGGATCTGGTCTGCCACGTCAGTACTGATATGTAGTTGTGGGTTGCATACTGTGTCAAAAGTGCGGAAGAGCAGAATGTGTGGGTTCTTAATACAGTAGTGCCGGCATAATTGGTGAAGACTGCGTAGATGGTCTGTTGTCATCGCGAGGATAAGATCAGCGTTAGCGAGTTCATCGTGAGTAGCTTGATGAGCCTTATGGGGTGGAATACTGTATCCGGCGCGAGTGAGTTCGGCGTGTGCGCGATAGTCGATAGAGTGCCCCGTTTCTTCGGTCGTAACAGCAGCAGATCCGATGGCGACATGTGACTCATACAGGCCGCGTGCTTCTACTTCTGCACGCGCAATAATCTCCGCCATAATGGAACGACAAATATTGCCGGTACATATCATGAGAATCCGGTATGGAGTGTTCATATGTCGTCAATTTCCTAGTTGCTATAGAGAGAGACAGAGACAGACACAAGCACCGCATTTCATCTTCTCTAACAGAATATGAAATGCGGTGCTTGTTACGTCTATAGGCTAGCGGTGAAGGCTGGGGACTTGTGCAGTGGAATCACGTTCAACGAGTTTCATCGCTATTGAAGTGGTGAGGTGCCCAGTATCCCGGTGCTGATGACGCAATTGCTCCAAAAGCTGGTTAAATGCCAACTTTCCTTGGGTATTGCGAGAAGTGGTGACGGTAGTCAATGCGGGTGTAAAGAGGGCACTCATGAAGATATTATCGGTACCAACAACGGAAACGTCGCGGGGAACTTCAATACCAACAGATTTAACAGCAATCATAAATCCCATGGCCATGAGGTCGTTATGTGCGATAACGGCCGAGGTACGACGCTGCATCCATTCACGCGCAGCAGCAGCGCCACCAGCAACAGTAGGACGCAATGGATGCGTGTGACGGATAGTCATCTTCTTGCGTGAACATTGCTCGAGGAGAGCTTGCCAGCGTTGGGCATCATCATAAGAACGATTAGGTTCAGGCAAGAAAGTGATGGAGCGATGGCCCAGATTGTAGAGGTGAGTGACCATTTCGCTAATGCCTTGATGGGCATCATTGATGACGGCCGGAACACCAGGAACTTCATAGTTCACGGTAACGATGGGCCGCTGCTTTGCCATTGCCTGGATGGTCTCCTGCGAAAGATGAGGAGATACCAGAATGAGTCCTTCGGCAAGCCCCATAGACTGTTCAAGTGTTTCACTGTTTTGGTCGTCTATTTCGGTAGCATCGAGCAGAATAGTTGAGTATCCAGCGGCAAGTGCCTCATGGCGGATACCTTTTATTATTTCGATACAACTGGGGTTAGCAATGTCAGGGACTGCGACGGCAATTAGTTGAGTTGATTGTGCAGATGTAAAACTGTTTGCCGCGGCGCAGTAGCCAATCTTCTCTGCTACTTTCCGGACTCTGGCAGCGGTTTCAGCATTAACGCGGCCAGGGCGCGAGAAGGTACGGGATACGGTAGAAGGTGCTACTCCGGCTTCACGGGCTACGTCATAAATGGTGACGCGCTTGGTCTCACTGGAGGACTTACTCTTACTGCTCACGGGTTTAGTCTAGTTTAGTTGCCGTGGCTTGCCAAACTATCTGAAGGCTTTAACCTGCGATTCTATAAAAAGCACGAACTTTTTTTCATAATTTTTACTTTATTTTTGCATAAATACGACGTGCATTTTTAACTGCAGAAATGACCTAAAAAGTCAAGGATTTTACGGCTGTCAATAATTTGCGATATGCGCGGGGAGCTTAATGTCATCATTTCAGATACCGTATGAGAAGGAGGGTCTTCTAGCGCTCTTCTCTGTAGCTCTTCCTATATGAGGTACCTAATTTGTGAGGAAGAGGAGGTGACAAGAATGGCTAGTCTTTTGCGAGGTTGGGAACGGTACAGTTTTGCAGGTCCTGAACCTATTGCCGTTGCTATTGATCCATATACTGGACGTTGTGAAGTTTTAGAAGGGGAACTTAGCGGTAAAAGATTTAACTCAGCAGTCCGTGCTGCACGCGCTATTCTTGCTACCTATCCAGGAATTCTTACTGCGGTACCCACTCCAGAGCAGTTGGAGTTTCCTGGAGATCTATGGGAAAAACAATGAGGTGAAAACCAGTTATGTCAGATCAAGGCAAGGAACTTAAGGCAACGGTTGAGGGATGGTTGCGGGATACGGCTATTCCGGTAACTAGTGCAGCATATCGTCTCTCTGATAAGGCTGCGTTGTCTCTTGCTGCGGGCTTCCTTGATGAGGATACTCGTGAGATCTTGTACAAGCGCCTCCAAAAAGAGTCAACAACTCCCCATAGTGGTGATGTTGCTGTACTGCGTAAAATTTCTGCCACGGCTCATGAATGGCACGATGTCGCTAACAGTGGACTGGCTGATGCGCTGGATAATGACCGGTTTGCCACTACTGATGGCAAAATTATGGCTAGCGATGTGAAGTCTGCTTTCGCGCATCGACGATATCGCAAATATATGGGCTCTCTTGGCGGATATCGTCGTGTTTTCATGTCTGATCCAGCCTTTTCAAAATCGTGGCTGGGAGTACGTGAAGAAAAGCATAACGGTATTTTTCTGAACACTGGTCAGCGGAATGCAATTTTTGATGCGCTGTGTTGTTGTGCTGCTCCCACTGATGTTGAGTGCACACAGAAAAGAGGAATGAAGGGCGGTATTTATCGACTTCGGACACCTAACTGTGTCCCTCTTCCTTCGCAATCTTTCGTGCAGACGCGTGGTGATATCAACCAATCAATAGAGAAAAATAATAGTAGCGAGCGCAATGCTTCTATGGTGGAGAAGGAGAAGCAAAGTTCTGTTGCAGACGCGACGTCAAGCATTTTGCGTGCGGATATTGCGCATGTAGACGCTAGTGTTGTGCGAAGAACCATTAACAATACTGTCTCGCGTATTGCTCGTCTTATTGCGGGGCGTCCTGTGGATGATGATGTGTGGACATCTAGTAAGGAACAATTGTTACAGGGGCAGCCTGCTACATTTCACTTCACTGATTCCTATGATACAGCTCTTTATATTTTAGGAGTTGTTATAGATAGAATGGATTGTTCTGCGGCATGGCATAGCGATGTCTTGGCTACTCAAGCAACGAGTATTGACATCACCGCGGAGGTCATGGAGGTCGCTCGCGATCTTGTGGAGTTGCGGTCTGTTTCCGCAGAATTGCATATGCGTGATGTTCAGCATGGGGTGGCATCTCCACAGCGGCTGCACCAACTTGGTGATGTTTGGGCGGAGTTAGTAGATCGTGTCGTCGCTTTAGTTGCTCTAGCTGATGCAGTGGATACTGTCGATGCGGAGCTTGTGCGATGGAGTGATTACCGCTCTGTTGATGATCTCGATGACCGTATTGATAATCTCGTTGCCCGTTCCGGATTCCGCTCAACGCTCAACCAAAAAGATCGTGCCGTGCAACACGATATTGCTGAATCGGGGCGGGTCATGGAAGTTGCGCGTTCCGTCATTGAACATGAAATTGGTGCTTTGGATAGAGGAACACACGCATAGTGCATTGGCATCACCCCGCCTGTGTTTCTAAACTAGGTGATGAGTCCTCCTAATCAGAGGAGGCTGGGAGGAGCATCTGGATTGCGTGAGTACACCGCACCACTTAGTTACTGCGTGGAAGAGCACGAGTCCATAGTCGACTCACTATATCGACAGTCTTCTTATGCCCCCGATCGTGTCTTATTTGAGCGCCCCATCCATTCTGAGTGGGTGCCAGTAACTGCTCGTCAATTCGCATCCGAAGTGCGTAGTTTGGCCTGTGGATGGATCAATCTTGGCATACAGCCGGGAGACCGTATTGCGCTGTTGTCGCAGACACGCTACGAGTGGATGCTTTTTGCTTACTCTATATGGAGTTGTGGAGCTGTTGTCGTTCCTATTTATCCATCCTCGTCAGCAGAGCAGATTCACCATATTTTGAAGGATTCTGGGGCGCGCTATGTCGTTGTTGAAAACCAACAGAACCTGGGGACAGTTCTTGAGCGTGACACTCCTGCTACTGTGCAAGACATTTACGTTATTGAGAAGTCTGCTGTAGAACAGGTTACTGCTGCTGGCCGTGGGGAAGTTGGCTGTAATGCGGAACTTGATCAGCGTATTGCTGATCTTACTGCGAATAGCCTGGCATGTATTGTCTTCACGTCTGGTACAACTGGTCGCCCCAAAGGCGTACAGATTTCTCATGGCAATCTTCTTTATGAAATTCGTGCATTAAGTAGTCGTTCAATTGCACAAGCGGTGCAGACTGGTAATCGGGTGCTGAATTTTTTGCCTCTCGCCCATGTATTCCAGCTAGCTATTTCACTCATGTGTATTGAACGGGGTGTCACACAGGCCTATTGGTCTAATTTCGGGACTGTTACGGAACAGTTTGCTCGTTTTAAACCCCATTTTTTCGTGGGTGTTCCGCGTGTTTATGAAAAAATTATGGAGGGGGTACGGCGAAAGTCTCGTCTTGCGGGGCCATTGGGCGCATGGATTTTTGACCGTTCCTATCAAGAGGCCATTAACTATTCTCGCATGTCAGATAAGCGTATGCCGGTGGGAATGCGGGCGCGTCATTGGCTGTACGATCAACTGATCTATCGTCGTTTGCGCGATACGTTGGGGGGAGAATTACAGTGGGTTGTTTCCGGTGGCGGCTCTTTAAATAGTGAACTTGCACATTTCCTTCACGGGGCAGGCGTGGACGTGTATGAGGGGTATGGTCTCACTGAGACAGCAGCCGCTATTACTGTTAATAGCCCCGGGGAATGGCAAATTGGTTCTATTGGCCGGCCTCTGCCAGGATGTTCTGTCAAGATTGCTGATGATGGTGAAGTACTGCTGAAAGGTGGCATGGTTACCAGCGGTTATTGGCATAATACTGACGCCACAACTACTGCTTTTGATGATGGCTGGTTCCATTCCGGCGATCTTGGTTCGTTGGATCGCGAAGGCTATGTGTACATTACCGGGCGTAAGAAAGAAATTATTGTTACAGCTGGCGGTAAGAATGTGTCACCCGCCAAGCTGGAGGACGTTATCAACCAGTGTCCGCTGGTGAGTCATGCGGTTGTTATTGGTGACAGGCGCAAATACATTGCCTGCCTCATTTCCCTTGACCGCTATGCGGTACGGGAATGGCTCCAGGATAATGGACGTGATCCGCATCTCTCTATAGAAAAGCTGCAGCGTGATCCGGACTTACGCAAGGTTATTCAAGACGCTATTGATCTTGCGAATGAGCAAGTATCGCATGCGGAGTCTATTAAGCGTTTCCGCATTCTGTCGCGTGATCTCACAGAAGAAGATGGTGAGTTAACAGCAACATTGAAGCTCAAGCGTCATGCTATTAACCTGCACTTCCAAGATGATATTGAGAAGATTTATCGCAGTAAGAAACGGTAAGTAACACGTAGCGCAGCAAGGCTTTTCTACTGTAATAGGGAAGGAAGATAGCGTGGCTTTCGCGACTGAGCATCCGGATCTACCTGAGGCTGGTTATCGTCCTGTCGGTGAAATCCTGCGCACTACTAAACCTTTTAAGGTAGAAAGTCCTTTTCAACCTGCAGGCGATCAACCTACTGCTATTGCAGAACTTGCCCGGCGTATTAACCGTGGCGATAACGACATTGTGTTGATGGGTGCTACAGGTACAGGTAAATCTGCCACTGCAGCCTGGCTTATTGAACAAGTGCAACGCCCTACACTAGTAATGGCTCCTAATAAGACTTTGGCAGCGCAGCTTGCTAATGAACTTCGGACATTGTTGCCGCACAACGCAGTTGAGTACTTTGTTTCTTATTACGACTATTATCAGCCGGAAGCTTATATCGCCCAGACGGATACTTATATAGAAAAAGACTCGTCTATAAATGAGGACGTAGAACGTTTACGTCACTCCGCAACGATGAGTTTGCTGTCACGTCGCGATGTTGTCGTCGTTGCTTCTGTGTCGTGTATCTACGGTTTGGGTACACCACAGTCCTATTTGGATCGCTCAATTCTTCTCCGGGTAGGGGATGAGCTCGACCGTGACGAGTTCATTAAACTCCTGGTGGAAATCCAGTATGACCGCAACGATATCGCTTTTAGTCGCGGAGTTTTCCGTGTGAAAGGTGACACGATTGACATCATTCCCGCCTATGAAGAACTTGCCGTCCGCATTGAGTTTTTCGGGGATGAAATTGATGGGCTCTACTATCTCAACCCGCTTACCGGCGATATTGTTCGTCCCGTTGATGAACTGCATATTTTCCCCGCGACGCATTATGTCGCCAGTCCAGAGCGAATGAAAGAGGCTATTGCGAGTATCCAAAAGGAACTCGATTCTCGTTTACAGCAGTTAGAGACAGCTGGAAAGTTGTTGGAGGCGCAGCGGCTGCGTATGCGTACCACCTACGATATTGAAATGATGGAGCAAATGGGGTTCTGCTCCGGTATTGAGAACTATTCCCGTCATATTGATGGACGCGGCCCCGGTACGCCACCTGCTACATTGCTAGACTATTTCCCAGAGGATTTCCTTACCATCATCGATGAGTCACACGTTACGGTGCCGCAGATTGGTGGCATGTTCGAGGGGGATATGAGCCGGAAACGTAACCTTGTTGAATATGGTTTTCGTCTTCCTTCTGCTCTCGATAACCGCCCGCTAACGTTTGATGAGTTTGAAGCACGGGTGGGACAGACAGTGTACATGTCTGCTACCCCCGGTTCTTATGAGTTGGAAGCAGCCCATGGAGAAGTCGTAGAGCAGGTTATTCGCCCCACCGGTTTGGTGGACCCCAAGGTCATAGTGAAACCCACAAAGGGTCAGATTGATGACCTCCTAGGTGAAATCCGGGAGCGTACAGCGAAGAATGAGCGTGTTCTTGTCACAACTCTGACTAAAAAAATGGCGGAAGACCTCACTGATTACCTGTTGGAACGAGGAGTTCGCGTACGCTATCTACACTCTGATATTGATACGCTGCGGCGGGTAGAGCTACTGCGCCAACTGCGGCTGGGATCCTACGATGTACTCGTCGGTATCAACCTTCTCCGTGAAGGTCTGGACCTTCCGGAAGTCTCTCTCGTTGCAATTCTTGATGCGGATAAGGAAGGGTTCCTCCGTTCCCGTACATCGCTCATCCAGACGATTGGCCGTGCTGCCCGTAACGTCAGCGGCGAAGTACACATGTATGCCGATTCCATCACGGATTCCATGCGGGACGCGATCGACGAAACTGAAAGACGTCGCGCCAAGCAGATTGCGTATAACGAAGAACACGGGATTGATCCGCAGCCACTTCGTAAACAGATTACTGACATCTTGGATGAGCTTTATGATGATCTCGATGAGAACACCGAAACAGCAGCTCACGAGATGAAGAAAGGCTCGCGTCTGGCGGCTCGCACGCAACAACATGCACAGCGTGGCAAATTGGGTACAGGCGGAAAGCAAGGATCGTCTGTTGGGACAGTGGCTGTACCAGGTCTAGAAAACTTGGATACTGCACACATGCCGCGGAAGCGTATGGAAGCTCTTATCGCTGAACTTACCGAGCAAATGGCTACGGCAGCAAGGGATCTCCAATTCGAGGTGGCAGCGCGCTTGCGTGACGAAATTGCTGACCTCAAACGAGAAGTACGGCATATGAAAGAAGCTGGTATCGAGTAGTCGCCGTCTTACTCCACCAAGTCAGATAGGCAATAGGGGACAGCACCATCGTGCACAATAGCGAGTGCCTGGGTAGCCCGTGTCATAGCCACAAAAAGATCATTGAGGCCTTGCGGCGACGCTTCCACCATTCCAACTGGGTCTGCAATAATCACGTAATCGAATTCAAGTCCTTTAGCATCCTGCACTAGTGAGACTGCTGCATCTAGCACTGTTCTGTCTAGTATTGTTGTGTCCATTACTGCTTGCAGGTCACCCATAACGGCAGGGGAGACAAGAATACCGCAGGTTCGTTTTTCGCCAGGATGAAAGTTTTGCATGTGGTGAACAGTCTGTTGGAGCACCACTAGCCAAGTATTATCAGCGCGATCAATAAGTTCCACATCGTAAGCGGATCTGCGAATAGAGCGGGGCTGCTGTGCGGTAGGGTTAATCTCCGCTAGCACGCCACTGCTTGCCTCCATAATTTGGGCAGGTGTGCGGTAGTTAACGGACAGTGTGAAAGAGCGCCAACGGTTTTTCACATAGGGGGAGAGAGCATCCTCCCAACGTTCCACTCCTGCCGGATTAGATGTCTGTGCAGTATCGCCGACAATTGTCATCCAGCGGTTGGGGGAGCGGCGCATCACCATTCGCCACGCCATAGGGGAAAGCTCTTGTGCCTCATCAATAATGACGTGTCCGAATGCCCATTCGCGATCCTGTGCGGCACGTTCTGCTGTCGTCAGAAATTCTTGATGGGAATGGCGGTCAGCAAGATGATGCGCATCAATAATGTCGTAGGCAGCAAGAATTTCACTGTCTGATTCGTCCTCGAACTCCATAGATGCAGAGGCTTTGAGAATATCGAGAGCGTCCTGTGCGTCTTCCACCATCTGCTGCCAATTTTCACCTCCGGCGGTAGCTTTCCGCGGCCGTGGTGGACGGCCCAGCTGCTCGGCTGCTTCATCAAGTAGCGGCACATCGGGAACAGTAAACGGACTATCTTTGGCACGTAGAAGATAGTCCACATCGTCGTCTGACAATATAGTGTGGCTTGCTTCCTCTAGATGCCGGCGATCTGTTAGTAAACGTTCTACTACTTGTGGAGCGGTAAGGATAGGCCAATTGTCTTCTACAAGTGCTTGCACCTCAGGAGAATTCAAAAGATCTTCAGTAAGGTCAGCGTAATCAGATGCGGACAACAGGAGACCAGGACGATCCGGCTGCGTTGGATCAGTACCAATTTCCGCAGCATAGGCATTCACAATTTCTTCTACGAGCTTATCGTGGAAAATTTGGCGGGCACGATTATGCGGGCGACGGCTGGCACGTGCCCGTCCGCGGGCGCGTCGTGTCATTTGTGGAGTAACTGCGAATGGGGTGCCATCAACGCGAATGGTAACGGGCTCTGCTAAAACTGTCTGCCAGGCGCGGATAGCCTGCTTAATAATATCCACCATCAGCAGTGATCCCTTTATTTCCTGGGCTGGCAGGCTATCGTCAGCACGCGCAGTTATTCCCGGAAACATATCGCCCAATGTCATTAAAACAACGCCAGTTTCTCCCAGAGAAGGAAGAACATGGTTAATGTAGCGGAGGAAAGTATCATTCGGCCCAATAATGAGGACACCAGAGTGTTCCAGTACCGTGCGGAATGTGTAGAGAAGATAAGCTGCCCGATGCAGCGCAACTGCTGTTTTGCCAGTACCAGGTCCACCTTCTACGACAACAACGCCACGATGCTCACACCGGATGATTTCGTCTTGTTCGCGTTGGATAGTAGCAACGATATCTGTCATGTAGTCGCTACGAGGGGCGTTGAGGGCTTGCAGAAGAGCGGATTCAGAGGCCACTCCTTCAGTAGTGTTGTGCGGATCAGGATAGCCAGCGGGGGTTTCTCCATGGGTGAGAAATTCATCCGACAGGGAAGTCAGATTCTGTCCAAGTGAATGGATAGTGCGCCGCCGCCATACTCCTTCAGGGCGCGCCGTTGTCGCTAAATAATATGGGCGGGCTAGGGGAGCTCGCCAATCTACTAATACTGGTGTGCAGTCGTGGTGAGTATCTAGTAAACCCATCCGGCCGATGTAACGAGTAGCTTCCGCTTCCCCTTGAGAATTATCAATAGCGGCAGGCACGATATCAATACGCCCAAAACACAGTCCAGCCTGCGATTCATCAATGGCACGAATCTGTGACGTATAGAGAGCGTTATATGATTCCCGTTCACTCCTCGCTTGTGGAGTGCCACCCGACTGCGCCATAACAGACTGTAATTTCGCCACCGCTGCGGCACGTTCTGCCTCAGCTAGTTGATAGACTGCGGCTAAGTGCTGTTCTTCGGCTTCCCACGAATCGGGCAGGGGGAGAGGAACCGGCACGTAAACACTCCTAACAGAAAAATTAAGTAATGGGGTACACCATTATTCCAGAAATAGAATGATTTTCCCTCTACAGAACAATCATGTCAGGCTGTGTAATAGGGGCTGTGTGTGGGCTGTAAGCGAATACACCAGGGCTGCGGTTGACGATGTCATTACCATAAATAGAGAAACGTGAAGAAGGAGCATAGATGGCGGAGCGCCTGGTCGTGCGTGGTGCACGGGAGCATAATCTCAAGGGTGTTGACCTCGATTTACCTCGTGATGCTTTTATCTGTTTCACGGGGCTTTCTGGATCCGGGAAGTCATCGCTTGCTTTCGACACTATTTTCGCGGAGGGACAACGTCGCTATGTGGAATCGCTTTCTGCCTATGCACGGCAGTTCCTTGGGCAAATGGATAAGCCAGATGTAGAAATTATTGAGGGCTTGTCGCCGGCTGTTTCCATCGATCAAAAATCAACTAACCGTAATCCGCGATCCACAGTTGGAACCATTACCGAAATCTATGACTATTCCCGCTTACTTTATGCGCGTGCCGGTACTGCGCATTGTCCAGTATGCGGGGCAGCGATTTCTCGACAAACACCGCAGCAGATCGTGGATCAGATTCTTGCGTTACCGGAGCGAGAGAAGTTTCAAGTTCTTGCTCCGGTTGTACGAACTCGAAAAGGCGAGTTTCAGGATCTTTTCAGCCGACTACAGGGGGAGGGTTTTGCTCGTGTCCGGGTGGATGGTTCAGTCTATCCATTGAGTGATCCTCCTACTTTAAAGAAACAAGAGAAGCATGATATTGACGTTGTTGTCGATCGTCTTATGGTGAAGGCGTCGGCGAAGCAGCGTCTTACAGATTCTGTAGAAACAGCTCTGCAGCTTGCTGATGGCATTGTCGTTATCGAATGTGTTGATAGGTCGGAGGATGATCCGGATCGGGTGATGCGCTTTTCGGAAAAGATGGCGTGCCCGAATGGTCATCGTTTGGAAATTGATGAATTAGAGCCGCGTTCTTTTTCTTTTAACTCTCCCTATGGTGCGTGCCCAGATTGTGATGGGTTAGGGTCGCACATGAAACTCGATCCGGAGCTTATCGTCCAGGATGGGGATAAGAGCCTGGCTGAGGGGGCAGTTCTTCCATGGGCGTATGGCTCTAACCAAAGTTATTTCCAAAAGTTATTGAGTGGTTTGGCGGATGCCATGGGGTTTTCCATGGATACTCCGTGGGATAAGCTCACGGCTGCGCAACGTAAAGCCGTGCTTTATGGGTCATCTCATGAAGTACATGTGAGCTACAAGAATCGTTTTGGACGCCGCCGTAGTTACACAGCGCCTTTTGAAGGTGTTATTCCGTACATTAATCGTAAGGTGGAATACACAGAGTCGGAGAGTCTCAAAGAGCGCTATCAGTCATTCATGAGACCTGTTCCTTGTGAGACGTGCCATGGTCGTCGACTGCGTCCAGAAATTCTTGCTGTTACTTTGGCAACGGAGGATGGCCGCGAATTCAACATTTCAGAGATAACGGATCTTTCTATCTCTGACTGTTTGGAAGTAGTGAACCATCTTCGTCTTGGCACTCGGGAAGCTGCTATTGCCAAAAGTATTCTTAAGGAAGTACGTGCACGTCTGCAATTCCTTCTTGATGTCGGATTGAATTATTTAACGCTTTCTCGTCCAGCGGCTAGTTTGTCCGGCGGTGAGGCACAACGTATCCGGTTAGCAACACAAATTGGTTCGGGTTTAGCTGGTGTGCTGTATGTGCTTGATGAGCCCTCTATTGGTTTGCATCAGCGTGATAATCGTAAACTAATCGCTACTCTAAAACGCTTGCGGGACCTCGGAAATACTCTCATTGTGGTGGAGCACGATGAAGAGACTATGCAGGAGTCGGACTGGATTGTTGATATAGGTCCAGGAGCTGGTGAATTCGGTGGGGAAGTTATCTATTCAGGTTCTTATGATGGCCTTTTGAAGGTAGAGAATTCCCTTACTGGCGCGTATCTTTCCGGTCGTCGTTCAATAGCCGTTCCGGCAGTACGTCGTCCGGTAGATTCAGAGCGTGTTTTGAAAGTTGTGGATGCGCGGGAGAATAATCTTCAGCATATTGATGTGGAGTTTCCATTAGGTGTATTTACTTGTGTCACAGGTGTTTCTGGGTCTGGTAAATCTACATTAGTCAATGATATTTTGGCGACTTCATTGGCAAATGACCTCAACCGTGCACGGCAGGTTCCAGGTTCTCACAAGCGAATTGAAGGGCTGGAGTATCTCGATAAACTCGTGCAGGTAGATCAGTCTCCTATTGGACGGACGCCGCGTTCGAATCCCGCTACATACACTGGTGTTTTCGATAAGATCCGGAATCTTTTTGCGGCTACTCCTGATGCAAAGATGCGTGGATACAAGGCTGGTCGCTTCTCCTTCAATGTGAAGGGAGGCCGGTGCGAGGCTTGTCATGGTGACGGAACAATCAAGATTGAGATGAACTTCCTTCCGGACGTCTATGTTCCCTGCGAAGTGTGCCATGGGCAGCGCTACAACCGAGAAACTCTAGAAGTGCGGTACAAGGGTAAGAACATTGCCGAAGTACTCGATATGCCTATTGTGGAGGCGGCAGAGTTTTTTAAACCCATCACTAGTATTCATCGTTATTTACAGACACTAGTTGATGTGGGACTTGGCTATGTTCGCCTAGGACAACCTGCAACCACTCTTTCTGGTGGTGAGGCACAACGCGTCAAATTAGCTACTGAACTGCAGAAACGTTCCACGGGTAGAACGGTGTACATCTTGGATGAGCCAACTACTGGTCTACATTTTGAAGATGTCCGCAAGCTTCTTGAGGTTCTTAATGGACTGGTAGACAAAGGGAATACCGTTATCGTTATTGAACACAATCTCGATGTCATTAAGTCGGCAGATTGGGTTATTGATCTTGGTCCGGAGGGTGGCTCTGGAGGCGGTCGTGTGGTTGCGGCTGGCACTCCAGAAGATGTTGCTCGTGTTCCGGAATCCTTTACAGGGCAGTTTCTTGCGGAGATATTCGCGAAGTAACTGTAGAGGTGTTCCTCTGGGGTGACTTGGTAATCTTCGGTCTTTCCAGTAGGATTACTAGCAAGACCGTCTGAAATAGTACTTCAGAAGACTATTCCAGAAGTAAGTGGAGTTCCATCCCACCAGTCGACGTTAGGTTTAATCCTAATTGTTTCCTGGTTCGTTAGGTTTCCTAGGCGTACTGTTTGGTGCGTAGCGGAATAATGACGTTCGATGGACCCTGCGGGTAAAGAAACCGCAGGGTTTTTTCGTGGGCTTATGGGGCGATCACTTCGGTCAGCAGAATCCGACACTATTGAGGAGTCCCCATCAGCAATCAAGACGCCCGCATCAATGAGCGAATCCGTGTTCCCGAAGTCCGTCTCGTAGGCCCCAATGGGGAGCAGGTGGGCATTGTTCGTGTGGAACAGGCTCTCAAGCTGGCGTACGAAGCTGACCTTGACCTAGTTGAGGTTGCTCCCAATGCTCGCCCGCCGGTGTGCAAGATCATGGACTACGGCAAGTTCAAATACGAGGCTGCGCAAAAAGCACGTGAGGCTCGTAAGAACCAGCAGCAGACTGTGGTTAAAGAGCAGAAGCTTCGTCCCAAAATTGACGACCACGACTATGAGACCAAGAAAGGAAACGTTATTCGTTTCCTTAACAAAGGGTCCAAAGTCAAAGTGACCATTATGTTCCGTGGACGTGAGCAGTCACGTCCGGAGCTCGGCTACCGTCTGCTTGAACGTCTCGCTAATGACGTTGAAGAGTACGGTTTTGTTGAGTCTCGTCCTAAACAAGATGGCCGCAATATGACAATGGTTATTGCTCCCCACCGCGGGAAAAAGACTCGTCAGTCGGCTGGAGAACACTAACTCGTCCGTTAGTCTCCCGCCCAAGGATCCCCCGATCAGCCCTGATCACGAAAAGAACTGAGGAATAATGCCTAAGCAGAAGACCCATAAGGGAACCGCTAAGCGCTTCAAGAAGACTGGTAGCGGTAAGCTCACCCGGGAAATGGCCAACAAGCGCCACCTCCTAGAGCACAAGTCTTCCCGCCGTACTCGTCGTCTTTCCGGCACGACTGACGTCGCCACTGCAGACGTAAAGCGCGTGAAGCGTCTCCTCGGCTAGATCAATAAAACTAGCCGACAACTTTTAAGACTTTTACCCCCTAACAATCGACAGGATGACATCGTGGCACGAGTAAAGCGGGCAGTAAACGCCCAAAAGAAGCGTCGCACTGTACTAGAAGGTGCCTCTGGCTACCGCGGTCAGCGCTCTCGCCTCTACCGTAAGGCCAAGGAGCAGACCCTCCATTCAATGACATACTCCTACCGGGACCGTCGTGCCCGTAAGGGAGACTTCCGCAAGCTGTGGATTGCACGTATTAATGCTGCTGCTCGCCAGAATGACATGACCTATAACCGCTTCATGCAGGGTCTTCGTCTTGCTGGTATCGATCTGGATCGTAAGGTCCTCGCAGAAATTGCAGTTTCCGATCCTGCTGCCTTCACCGCTCTTGTGGATGCCGCTCGTAAGGCACTGCCGGAGGACGTCAACGCCCCCGCAGCCCAGTAGCAGTTAGGCTAACTGTGGCACATCACACTTCTGAACGACCCGTGGAGATCTTCACTGAACGAACTCCACGGGTCGTTTCTGCAGCTAAACTTCATCGTCCCGCACAACGTCGAAAAACAGGACAATTCCTTGCAGAAGGTTGGAATGCGGTCTCTGAAGCAATCCGCTACGGCGAAGTGGTGGACATATATGTTACTGAGGAAGCAGCAGAACGCTATTCCAGCACAATAACGAGCGCACTCGATCGACAACTACATGTGCACTACATCAGTCCGAAAGCAGATAAATTGCTGACGGATACGGTAACGCCTCCGGGTATTTATGCTGTTTGCTCTTCTGCTGTTACACGTCTTGCAGATGAACTAGACAGCAATCCTCATCCGCAGCTTGTCCTCGTCGGTATTGACACTAATGATCCAGGTAATGCGGGAACGATGATCCGTATTGCCGATGCATTCGGTGCAGATCTTGTTGTTTTTGCCGGGCATTCAGTGGACCCGGAAAATACCAAATGTGTGCGTTCTTCCGCTGGCAGTATTTATCACCTGCCAGTGTGTCGCGAAAGCGATACAGAAATTGCCTTAACCGCTTTACAAGGTTGCGGCGTGCAACTTCTCGCTACTGCTATGGATGGGGAAGTGAATCTTAATCATGCTGCTGATTTGTTGTCTCTCCCCACTGCGTGGCTAATGGGAAGTGAAGCACATGGTCTTGATCCAGCTGCTGCCGCGCAGGCAGATCACACTGTTTCTATCCCTATTTGGGGCCATGCGGAGAGTCTTAATCTGGCATCAGCTACTTCCATCTGCCTTTATTCATCGGCAGTTGCACAACAAGAGTGAATGCAGCAAGAGTGAATCTAGCCAGTCATGCATTACGCTAGAGGCTTGAAAGATATTTATTCCAAGGAGAATTATGACGCAGGAAAACCAGTCCGCAGATCTGAGTGAAGAAACACTCAACAGTTATGCTGAAGCCGCTGTGGCTGTGTTTGCCGCCGCGACTAACTTGGAAGAACTTGCTGCCGCTAGATCTACATATTTGGGTGAAAAATCTCCGCTCGCTTTAGCTCGCCGCGCACTTGGTACCATCGCCAAAGAAAAGCGTAAAGAAGCTGGTCGTGCCGTTAACATAGCGCGTGGTAAAGCAGAGAAGTGCTATGGGGTGCGTAAAGCTAGGCTGGAAGAGGAACATGCTGCGCAGCTTCTCGTTGCTGAAACTATTGATGTTTCGCAGCCTTCTACGCGGCAACCACTTGGGGCACAACATCCCATTACGATGATTGCAGAGCAGATCTCTGACATTCTCATTGCTATGGGATGGGAAATTGCGGATGGTCCTGAGGTGGAGAGTGAACAATTCAACTTTGATATGTTGAATTTCCTTCCAGATCACCCTGCCCGCACTATGCAGGATACTTTCCATATCGCTCCGGAAGACTCACGGATGGTGTTGCGGACGCATACTTCTCCGGTGCAGGTTCGTACTTTATTGTCTCGTGAATTGCCTATATACATCGGTTGCCCGGGACGTACATTCCGCACTGATGAACTAGACGCCACTCATACTCCCGTCTTCCACCAAATTGAAGGACTAGCAGTCGATAAAGGCCTCACAATGGCCGATTTACGGGGTGTCCTTGACCATCTCGCAAAAGCACTCTTTGGACCAGACACAAGAACTCGCATGCGTGCTAACTATTTCCCCTTTACTGAACCCAGCGCTGAGGTGGATGTATGGTTCCCCGATAAGAAGGGTGGAGCCGGATGGGTTGAATGGGGCGGCTGCGGCATGGTGAACCCGAATATTCTCTTAGCTGCCGGTATTGATCCAGAAGAATATTCTGGTTTCGCATTCGGGATGGGCTTAGAGCGTACCTTGCAATTCCGCAATGGTATTTCCGATATGCGGGACATGGTGGAAGGCGATATTCGCTTTACCCTTCCTTTCGGTATTCGCTCGTAAAATTACTTAGTTTCCTTATAAGACTTCACTTCACTCGCTTTTCGATCGCAAGGATGTGCCGTGTTCGTTCCACAAAGTTGGCTCACTGATACTCTCGACAAGTGCAACCCGGGATGGTCTGTTAGCACCGCAGACCTCGATGCTGGATTCGTCAAAGTCGGTTTTGAAATTGAAGGCGTCCCGCATCCCCTTCCTACTATTACAGGACCGCTGGTAGTAGGCCAGGTTATGGAGATTGAGGAGCTGGAAGGTTTCAAGAAACCCATTCGTTTCTGCCACGTTGACGTGGGTAACGAGAACGGTGAGCTACAGGAAATTATTTGTGGCGCACGTAATTTCAAACTCCATGATCTTGTTATTGTGGCGCTTCCCGGCGCTGTCCTACCAGGTGGATTCGAAATCAGCGCACGCAAAACCTACAGTCACATGTCTTGCGGCATGATGTGTTCCGCAACTGAGTTAGGTATTGAGCAGGACCATTCCGGCATCATCACATTGCGTCCTGGAACTGCTGAACCGGGGAGTAGTGCTTATCCACTGCTTAATTTGGATGATGCGGTTTTTGAAGTCAACATCACTCCAGACCGTGGTTACGCTCTGTCTTTACGAGGGCTCTCTCGTGAGATTGCTATTTCTTTCGGGCTTCAGTACCAAGAAATCGCAGTCGAAAAAGATCTGGGGAACAAGGGTGAGGCCTGGCCTGTCACTATTGAACCAGAGACAGGAACGCAGCGTTTCGTGGCTCGGCGGGTAACGGGCATTGATCCGCAGGCAGTGACCCCGTGGTGGATGCAGCGTCGTCTTCTTCTTGCGGGAGTACGGCCCATCAGTCCGGCAGTCGATGTCACTAATTACGTCATGTTGGAGCTCGGACAACCGCTGCATGCCTATGACATTGCTAAGCTGCAGGGCGATATTACTGTACGGTGTGCTCATGAGGGGGAGAAGCTCACCACACTAGATGGTGTGGAGCGCGAACTTTCGTCAGAAGATGTCGTTATTGCCGATGGATCCGGCCCTGTCGGATTGGCGGGCGTCATGGGAGGAGCCGCCACAGAAGTAGGTAACACCACAACGGATGTTCTCTTTGAAGCAGCGAATTTCGACTCACTGCACATATTCCGTACTGGGCGCCGCCACAAACTGAGTTCTGAAGCATCTCGCCGTTTTGAACGTAAAGTTGATCCAGCAGTGTGCCGTGCAGCAGCTGATCGTGTAGCCACCTTGCTAGTAGAAATTGCGGGTGGCACAGTAGAGCCTTTGCTCACTGATGCGGGTGAAGTGCCGTCAGTGGCTCCTATTCTCTTCCCCGCTCATCGGCCTAGTGACGTTGCTGGTGTGGATTATCCGGAGGGTACTGCCCGACGGCGTCTGGAACAGATAGGATGTCAAGTGGACAACGCTCCCGGTGAGGAAGGTGTGCTTACTGTTACTCCTCCAACCTGGCGTCCTGATCTGCAGATGCGGGCTGATCTTGTCGAAGAAGTTCTTCGTTTAGAGGGCTTAGAGCAGATCCCAGTGCGTCTACCGCAGGCACCGTCAGGTCATGGTCTTACACCGGAGCAGCGTCGTCGCCGAATGGTTAATAAAGCTATGGCTTACGCTGGCTACGTAGAAATTCTGCCTACCCCGTTCATGTCCAACACAGTGTTTGACGAGTGGGGTTTGCCGAATGATGATCCGCGTCGTCGTGTCACAAAAGTACTTAATCCGCTAGATTCTGACTACGGATGTTTAGCAACAACACTGCTGCCAGAAATGTTCGATGTGGTGAAGCGTAATGTTGCGCGTGGGCAACATGATCTTGGTCTTTATGGAGTGGAAGAAGTGTGCCTTCCCGATGAGACCACTAAACCCATGGCTATGCTGTCAACGGATAAACGTCCTTCCGATGCGGAAATTGTAGCCCTTCAGTCGGCTTTGCCGAAGCAGCCTATGCATGTGGCAGCTGTTCTTACTGGTTTACGGGATCAAACTGGTCCGTGGGGTAAAGGGCGTCCGGCAGATGTCTGGGACATTATTGAAGCAGTTCGTCAGGTGGGCCGTGCAGTAGGTGCAGAATTCCGTTTTGAGAAGGCGGAGCTATTGCCATGGCATCCGGGTCGTTGTGCTGCTGTTTACCTGGGTGACGAGTGTGTTGGCTATGCTGGTGAGATTCATCCGCAAATACTGGATAAGTGTGGTTTACCTGCACGTATGTGCGCAATGGAAGTGAATGTTTCCGCCTTGCCTACCGAATATAAGGGACAGTCTCCAGTTGTGTCGCCTTATCCGCCGGTCTATCAAGATGTGGCGCTTGTTGTGGCTAAAGATGTGCCGCAGGCTGATATTGTTGCAGCTCTTTATGAAGGTGGCGGAGATTTGTTAGAGAGCGTTAAGTTGTTTGACATATACGAGTCTGAACAACTTGGTGACGATAAACGCTCGCTTGCTTTTGCATTGAGTTTCCGGTCGACGGAGCGGACTCTTACTGAAGAAGAAGCTTCTGCCGCTCGCGATGCTGCTGTTGCAGTTGCTGCTGAGCGTTTTGGTGCTGAACTGCGTTCTCTCTAAGAGTTTTCCCTCAGTGCTTTCTCTGTGTTTTCTCTTGAGATATTTTTATTGCGGTAGAGAGGGCCGACAGTGGAATTTAATGGAATGATGTGTGCATGACCTTTATTCCCCGAGAAATTCCTCGTGTTCTTTCTATTGCTGGTACTGACCCCACTGGTGGCGCTGGTCTGCAGGCCGATCTTAAATCTATTGCGGCAGCTGGTGGCTATGGTATGGGTGTAGTGACAGCATTAGTGGCTCAGAATACGTGTGGTGTTCGTTCTGTTCACACTCCTCCGCTGAGCTTTTTGCAGGAACAGCTTGATGCTGTAGCAGATGATGTTGTTATCGATGCTGTCAAGATTGGCATGTTGGGGGATACAGCTATTACTCATGCTGTTAGTGAGTGGCTTCAGCAGGTAAAACCTCCTGTTATTGTGTTGGATCCCGTGATGGTGGCTACCAGTGGAGATAGGCTTCTCACAACTGATGCAGAGGTTGCTATGCGGGAGCTTGTCACTGCTGTTGGGGAGATAGCTGAGCTATCTGTTATTACTCCCAATGTGCCAGAGTTGGCTGTATTAGTAGGGGAGGAACAGGCCTCTTCTCTGTCAGCGGCAGTGCACCAGGGTGAACGTGTTGTGGCTATGACACGGGCTGCGGTGCTGGTAAAAGGCGGTCATCTTAAAAGCGAAACGATGACGGATACTCTTCTCCAGCGTGATACAGAGGCTGCTGTTTTTACGCATCCGCATATCGATACGAAGAATACGCATGGCACGGGGTGTTCTCTTTCGTCTGGTTTAGCGGTGCGTATTGCCCAGTCAGGGGATGTGGTGCGTGCTGCGCAGTTAACGACAGACTGGTTGTATGGTGCCATACTTCATTCAGATTTATTAGAGGTCGGTAAGGGACATGGTCCTGTTTTTCATGGTTGGGAAACGAGCCCTAGCTGTCTGTAGTCACTCTGTGGTCGCTGTTTATGCCTATTTTTGAGTATTAGGTGCGTTGTATGCGTGCTTTGGCAGAACGATAAATATGCATTATTTCTTGCATAATCTTGCACGATGATGAATAATCAAAGAATGAGCATAACAGTTGCAATTGCTGGAGCTACGGGATACGCAGGCTCTGAGATTCTCCGTCTTCTTCTTACCCATCCTGCTTACCAGAATGGCGAGCTTGTTATTGGAGCACTGTGTGCTAATAGCAATGCTGGTCAGAAAGTAGGAGAGTTCCATCCCCATCTTGCTCCGTTAGCCGACCGCATTTTTGCAGAAACGTCGATAGATACGTTAAGTGGTCATGACGTTGTCTTTATGGCTTTGCCGCATGGTCATTCCGGACCGCTTGCTAAAGATCTTGCCGAGGCGGCAAAATCTCGCGGGGAACAAGCTCCCATTGTTATCGATTGTGCTGCAGATTTTCGACTCCGCGATGATAAGGCGTGGGAAAAGTGGTATCAGTGTGCCTATCAGGGGGCATGGACGTATGGCCTACCAGAACTTCCTGGGCATAGGGACGCTATTTCTCATGCTCGTACTGTTGCGGTGCCGGGTTGTTTTCCCACTGGCGCCACTCTAGCCCTTTATCCAGCGGTACAAGCTGGGATTACCGCTGGAGATCTTTCCGTCGTGTCATTCTCGGGTACTTCTGGTGCTGGTAAAGGTGCCAAGGTCGCTAATCTGCATGCTGAAGTGTGTGGTTCTGTCAAGGCTTATAACGTTGCTGGTCGGCATCGGCACACACCCGAAATTTTGCAAAATATGCAGGAACTTACTGAGCAGGACATAACAGTCAGTTTTACTCCAGTTCTCGCACCCATGACACGCGGTATTCTCACGACTGCTTTTGCTACCACTACTAGTAGCCCCGAAGCAGTGCAGCAGCTTTATGAAGAGGCATACCGTAATGAGCCTTTTGTACAGGTACTGCCATATGGACAGCAGCCGCAGTCGAAATCGGTCATAGGATCCAATAATGTGCAAATTGCTGTAGATGTAGATACTGCAGCTAAACGCCTCGTCATTACCGCAGTGATTGATAATCTGGTGAAGGGTACCGCCGGGGCCGCAGTTCAATGCATGAACCTTATGTTAGGTTGGCCAGAAACTAGTGGCCTTTACACTGTTGGCCTTGCACCCTAACACTTTTGTTTTTTAGAGAAGGACAAGTAATTATGACCATCACTCGCACAGCTGGAGTAACAGCGGCGCAAGGTTTTCGAGCGGCTGGTGTTGCTGCAGGTGTTAAAAAGCATGGCGGTCTTGATATGGCCCTCATTGTTAACGATGGACCGCATCCTACAGCGGCGGGTGTTTTTACATCCAACCGTTTTAAGGCAGCACCTGTGCTGTGGTCGCAGGAAGTTTTGAAAAGTGGGGAATTACGTGCTGTCATTCTTAACTCTGGGGGAGCGAATGCTTGTACTGGTACAGCTGGTGTAGAAGATGCTAAAGAAGAGGCTATTCATCTAGCTCGCCAGCTTGCTGCCGCGGGTGTTTCTATTAATGCCGGGCAAATAGCTATTTGTTCAACGGGTGTCATTGGCGACCGGCTGCCCATGAAAGCTATTCGTAGTGGTATTGAGGCGCTACCGGAACTTCTGGGAGATTCGGCAGAAAAAGGGCTGGAAGCCGCAACAGCCATTATGACCACCGATACAGTTGCTAAACGCAGTGAATATGCTTCTGCCAAAGGTTGGAAAGTCGGTGGAATGGTCAAGGGTGCTGGCATGATTGCCCCCAGTTTGGCTACTATGCTGTGCGTTATCACTACGGATGCCATTGTTAATCAGATGGATCTGGAGTCTGCTTTACGTTTTTCTACCTCTCGTACTTTTGATCGTCTTGATGTTGACGGGTCTACATCAACTAATGACACTGTCATCGTTATGGCAAATGGGGCTAGTGGAGTCGTTGCGGATCAGACGGAACTAACAAAAGCAATTTTTGCTGTTTGTGATGATCTTGCAGATCAAATGATGAGTGATGCAGAAGGTGTTACTAAACGCTGCATTGTTACCGTCTCTGGTGCGAAAACTGAGGATGATGCTCTTACTGCGGCACGCGTTGTAGCCCGCGACAATCTAGTAAAAACAGCACTGTTCGGGGAAGACCCGAACTGGGGTCGTGTGGTAGCTACATTGGGTGTTGCACCTGTCCCCATGGATATTCTCAAAGTAACCGTTGCGTTCAACGGCAAAAAGGTTTTTGCACGTGGTGGGGGTTTGCCGGATGCACGAGATATTGACATGTCTGGTGACCGTATCAATGTTGATATTGATCTCGGTGTGGGGCGAGAGACGGCCAGCATACGGACAACAGATCTTTCACACGCTTATGTAGAGATCAATTCTGCCTATACCACGTAATGAATAATCAGAATTTATCGTTTCTACCACACAGCACAGTAAACAGTACAGTAAGAGGTTCCGAAGGTATTATGGATACTGAGGCCGATCAGGACGCGATTGAACAATCGCTGCATATCCCTACGTTGACACCGCAACAACGTGCCGCTGTCTATACGGAGGCATTGCCGTGGATTCAGCAGTTTGCTGGCAAGATCATCGTCATTAAATATGGTGGTAACGCTATGGTGGATGATCGTCTTAAAGCGGCATTCGCCAAGGATATGGTTATGCTACGGGCCTGTGGCGCCTATCCGGTTGTCGTACACGGAGGCGGGCCACAGATTAACTCCATGCTTTCTCGACTAGGGATAGAAGGGGAATTTCGCGGTGGCTTCCGTGTGACCACTGAGGAAGTTCTCGACGTCGTACGAATGGTGTTGTTTGGCAAAGTTGGCCGTGAACTTGTGGGGCTCATCAATAATTTTGGAGCTTACGCGGTGGGTATTTCCGGGGAGGACGCACAGTTATTGACGGCTCGTAAACGTACTGTCATGGTCGAGGGAGTTCCCACAGACATCGGTCTAGTTGGTGATATCACTGAGGTGAATCCCAACGCTATCTATGACCTTATTAACGCTGGTCGTATTCCCGTTGTCACTACCATTGCGCCTGATCCTGATGGGCAAGTATTTAACGTCAATGCTGACACAGCTTCTGCTGCATTGGCAGTGTCGTTAGGTGCTGAAAAGCTCGTCATGCTGACAGATGTTGATGGTTTTTACACGGATTGGCCGAATAAGGACAGTTTAGTAACGCGCATTGATACAAAGACGCTGCGTAGTCTTCTTCCATCTCTGGAATCTGGCATGGTTCCTAAAATGGAGGCCTGCTTACGTGCAGTGGAGGGAGGAGTTCCCGCTGCGCATGTTATTGATGGCCGCATCGGACACTCTGTTCTGTTGGAGCTTTTTACCGAAGGTGGCATTGGAACTATGGTCACTCCTCCTGCGTCTGACGTGTAATCCATCTCCTTGAGTAATCATTGAGCAATATTTACTAGCTGTATTAGGAAGAACTTATGTCTACTGTTTCTCAGCTTTCACCTCTCCAGCAGGGGTGGAAAAACACCATGATGAATGCGTATGGAACACCGGCGTTGGGCTTGGTGCGTGGTGAAGGCTGCGTTGTCGAAGATGAGAATGGGAAAGAGTATCTCGATCTCTTATCTGGCATTGCGGTGAATAGTTTGGGGCACCAGCATCCAGCCATTATTGAGGCTGTGACGCAGCAGCTTCATACGCTTGGTCATACCTCGAATTTTTTCGTTCATCAGCCGGAAGTACAGCTTGCGGAACGTCTCGTGGAGGCGTTTAAGAGTGATCAGCCTACTCGTGTTTTCTTCTGTAACTCAGGTGCAGAGGCAAACGAAATAGCGTTTAAACTATCGAGGCTTACTGGACGTCGGCGCATTCTTACTCATTTAGATGGCTTTCATGGCCGTACTATGGGGTCCCTTGCGCTTACTGGGCAGGAGAAGAAACGTGCCCCGTTTGAACCCATGCCACCGGGAGTGGAGTATTTCCCTTTCAACGATTTTGATGCTTTACAACAGCTAGTGGAGAAGGACCCACATAATACTGCTGCCGTGATGATCGAGCCGATCATGGGCGAAGCTGGAGTCATGGTTCCAGATGCAGATTATCTTGCGAAGATCCGCGAGTTAACGCAGCGTTATGGGATCCTCATGATCTGTGATGAAGTACAGACAGGCGTTGGGCGGACTGGTGATATGTTCTGTTCCCGTGCACAGGGAGTTATTCCAGACGTTGTCACTCTTGCTAAAGGGTTAGCAGGTGGTTTCCCTATTGGCGCAGTTTTAGCTACTGGTCGTGCTGCAGATTTCTTCCAGCCGGGATCACACGGTACTACTTTTGGTGGTAATCCCTACTCCTGTGCTGCTGCGAATGCTGTTCTTGACACTATTGAGTCTGCGCATCTCTATGAACATGTGCGTGCTATGGGAGAGCGTTTCCGGGGTGGCCTCGCTGACATTCACCATTCGCTTATCAGAGAGATCCGTGGACGTGGCCTTCTGATCGGCATTGAGCTTACTGAGGCTGTTGGACCCTACGTAGAACAAACTGCCCGCGAAGCTGGTTTTATTATCAATGCTGCCCGTCCGCAGGTACTTCGTATCGCTCCACCGCTGGTTATCAGCGCAGAGCAGATTGATGCTGCAGTTGCGGCATTGCCTGGAATTTTAGAATCAGCGCAAACCCTCTACACAGCCCGTTGCCAGGCTTGTAAATAACCTATTCCTCGTTACTGACCGTTTTTATCTGCTAATCAAGGAGAACTACTGCATGTTGCGCCATTTTCTTCGCGATGATGATCTCACTCCCGCGGAGCAGCTCGAAGTCCTCGAACTTGCTGACGCATTAAAAAAAGATCCCTATTCAAGCCATATGCTTGCAGGGCCACAGTCTGCTGCTATTCTCTTCGACAAAACTTCTACACGTACCCGTTTTTCTTTTGATACTGGGGTGGCCCAGTTGGGCGGCAATCCCATTGTGGTAGAAGCTGGCGTTACACAAATAGGTAAAGGCGAAACTATCGCCGATACCGCCCGCGTGTTTTCTCGCTTTGTGTCGCTTATTGTGTGGCGAACTTATGGGCAGGATCGGGTAGAGGATATGGCTGCGTCTGCTAGTGTGCCAGTCATTAACGCTCTTACTGACGATTGGCATCCTTGCCAGATACTTGCTGATCTGCAGACAATCCGTGAAAACTTCGGTAAAACGGAGGGGCTCACTCTCACCTATGTTGGTGATGGTGCTAATAATATGGCGAATTCTCTTCTTGTCGGTGGTCTTACAGCGGGAATGAATGTTCGTATTGGTGCTCCGGAGGGATTCACTCCTGGGGAGGATATTCTTGCTGCTGCCCGTCAGAGAGCGGAGCTTACTGGTACAGAATTCCTTATTACGAATGATCCTGTGGAAGCTGTTGCTGGAACTAACGTGGTTTACACCGATACGTGGGTGTCCATGGGGCAGGAAAATGATGGGCTCGATAGGGAAGGGCCGTTCCGTCCATTCCAAGTTAACGATGAGCTCATGGCGCACGCTGATAAGGACGCAATTTTCTTGCATTGTCTGCCGGCTTACCGTGGTAAAGAAGTGACCAATTCTGTTATTGAGGGTCCGCAGTCGCGAGTCTTTGATGAAGCTGAAAACCGGCTTCATGCACAGAAGGCCATTATGGTGTGGTTATTGGAGAAGCTTAATGACTGACGCATCTGTTGTCTCTACTAAAAATACTTTGGCAGGTACTCGAGCAGGTCGGCAGTCTCGCATTGTCAGTCTGCTGGTGGAACACCAAGTACATAGTCAACCACAACTGCTTGAGCTGCTGGCGGCGGAAGGTATTGTCGTCACACAGGCAACATTGTCAAGGGATCTTGATGAACTCGGGGCAGTGAAATTGCGTGCGGCAGACGGAGGGCAGGGGATCTATGTTGTTCCCGAAGATGGAAGCCCCGTTAAAGGTGTAGAGGGCGGTACTGCCCGTTTGTCGAAGCTTCTCAGTGAGTTACTTGTTTCAGCTGAGGCATGTCAAACAATGGTTGTTTTGCGAACACCTCCCGGCGCTGCTCATTACCTTGCCTCTGCGTTAGATAGAGCGAATCTTCCTGCTGTTGCCGGGTGTATTGCCGGTGATGACACAATTTTTGTGCAGACGCGAGCTCCTTTTGATGGGGTGCAGGTTGCTGCGAATTTCGCCCAGCTTATTGGAGAATCCGCGCAGTAGTTAGTTTCTACACTAAAGTTTCTGCACTCTTTTATAACTACAGATCAATGACTTTTTAGTCGATAATGGGAAGTGGACGTTTCGGCGTTCACCAAGGAAAGGAAATATTCATGCCAAAGCGTGTTGTACTGGCGTATTCCGGTGGTTTGGACACCTCTGTTGCTATTAGTTGGATTGGTCATGAGACGGGTGCTGACGTTGTCGCCGTTTCTATTGACCTAGGCCAGGGTGGAGAGGATATGGATACTGTCCGCCAGCGCGCTCTCGGCTGTGGTGCCGTAGAAGCTGTCGTGGTGGATGCCCGTGACGAATTTGCCGATGATTTTTGTCTGCCGGCTATTAAAGCTAACGCTTTGTATCAGAACCAGTACCCCTTGGTTTCCGCGCTTTCTCGTCCCCTCATTGTGAAGCATCTTGCTGCTGCTGCGAAAGAATTTGGTGCTGACGCTATTGCGCACGGCTGCACGGGCAAAGGCAACGATCAGGTTCGTTTTGAGGTAGGCTTCAACGCACTTGTCCCAGATGCAGAGGTTATCGCTCCTGTCCGTGACTATGCCTGGACTCGTGAAAAAGCTATTTCCTTTGCGGAGGAACACGGACTCCCGATTAACGTTACGAAGAAGTCTCCTTTCTCCATCGACCAGAATGTTTTTGGCCGTGCAGTCGAAACTGGTTATTTGGAAGACCTGTGGAATGCCCCCACGAAGGATGTTTATTGCTACACCGAGGATCCTAGCGTGAACTGGGCTGCTCCGGATGAGGTCATTATTTCCTTCAAGGAAGGCAAGCCGGTCGCTCTTGATGGTCGCCAGATGTCTTTGCTGGAGATTATTGAGGAACTCAATCGTCGTGCAGGCGCCCAGGGCATTGGCCGGATTGACATGGTGGAAGATCGCCTTGTCGGTATTAAATCCCGTGAGATTTATGAAGCTCCTGGCGCAGTAACCCTGATTCGTGCCCACCGCGAAATGGAAAACATCTGCATGGAGCGTGAACTCACTCGCTTCAAGAACCGTATTGAAGATCGCTGGACTGAGCTGGTATATGACGGTCTCTGGTACAGTCCGCTGAAGGATTCCCTAGACGCCTTCATTGCGGAATCTCAGAAGCACGTAACCGGTGATATTCGTCTTGTCATGCATGGCGGCAATATCAACGTGAACGGTCGTCGTTCTGATGAATCCCTCTACGACTTTAACCTGGCAACGTATGACGAGGGTGACTCGTTTGATCAGTCTCTTGCTAAAGGCTTCGTGCAATTGCATGGTCTTTCCAGCAAGATCAACTCCAAGCGTGATCAGCGTCTGTCCAACTAAAAATCTGTCTCTACTTTCTTGATAAGGATCTCCATGAGTTCTTCCCCCCGCCACGAGACTAATAAGGGATCTTTGTGGGGAGGGCGTTTCGCTGATGAACCTGCACAAGCGATGGCTCTTCTCTCTAAATCCACTCAATTCGACTGGGTATTGGCCCCCTATGATATTCGTGCGTCGAAAGCACATGCGCGAGTACTCAATCGGGCGAATCTTCTGTCTGATGAAGATCTGGCCACTATGCTGGCGGGGCTTGATCAGCTCGCTGCGGATGTGTCCTCTGGGGTTTTTCAACCTGCGGAAGATGATGAGGATGTTCATGGAGCACTCGAGCGAGGTCTTATCGAGAGAGTAGGACCCCAGGTGGGGGGACGGCTACGCGCTGGCCGTTCTCGAAATGACCAGGTTGCCACCCTCTTCCGCATGTGGGTGCGTGATGCACTTCGTCGTGTGGGGGTAGAAGTTTTAGGCCTGGCTGATGCTCTTGTGGCGCAGGCGGATGCCCACATGGGCGTCATTATGCCGGGTAAGACTCATTTCCAGGCTGCACAGCCAGTGCTTCTTTCCCATCAGTTGCTGGCTCATGTGCATCCGCTTTTGCGGGATATTGACCGTCTTAAAGACTTAGATCGGCGTACCGCTATTTCCCCTTACGGTGGTGGTGCTTTAGCTGGTTCCACCCTGGATCTTGATCCTGAAGCAATTGCGGCTGAGCTGGGTTTTGCCGATGCCGCGGATAATTCTCTAGACGGTACTGCCGCTCGTGATTTCGTATCGGAGTTTGCCTACGTATTGGCGCAGATTGCCGTTGATGTTTCTCGTTTGGCTGAGGAAATCATTGCCTGGTCAACCCCCGAGTTTGAGTATGTCACGTTAGCAGATGCATGGTCTACCGGTAGCTCGATTATGCCGCAGAAGAAGAATCCTGATGTGGCAGAGCTAGCACGTGGTAAAGCCGGGCGTCTCATCGGCAATTTGTCTGGTTTGATGGCCACATTCAAAGCTCTTCCGCTCGCCTATGATCGTGATCTGCAGGAAGATAAAGAGCCTGTTTTTGATTCCGTCGCACAGTTGGAGATGACGCTACCTGCTATGGCAGGTTTGGTGCGGACTCTTGTCTTCCACGAAGATCGCATGCGTGAGCTTGCCCCACGTGGCTTTACACTTGCTACCGATATTGCGGAGTGGATGGTAAAACAAGGCGTACCGTTCCGTCAGGCGCATGAAGCTGCCGGTGGCTGCGTCCAGATTGCAGAGCAACGTGGGGTAGAGTTAGCTGATCTTACTGATGCGGAGTTTGCTTCTGTTGATCCTGCATTAACTCCAGAAGTGCGGTCTGTTCTCACTATCGAAGGATCGGTGGCATCACGGAAGACTCGTGGTGGTACTGCAGAACCTCGGGTACGGGAGCAGCTTGAGCGCGTGAAGAACATCATCGCTAGTGATATCGAGTTTGTTCAGTCGAGCACTATTCCCGCTGAGTAACTGATCTATAAAGTGTTTGCAGACTGAAAGAAATACTATGGCTACTGAAATTGATCCGGATTTGCTCCGTATTCTCGCCTGCCCAGAGGATAAGGGGAGTGTGCTCTATGTGCCCGGAGAGTGCATCTATAATCCGCGTTTGCATAAGGCGTATCCCATTCGGAAGGGTATACCTGTCATGTTGATGAGTGAAGCGACCGAAGTTTCAGATTCTGAACACGAACGTATTATGGGAATCGCTATCGATCCTCGTGCCTAGAGAATACACGAGTGTCGTATCCTGCCCATCACTATAAGGAGAAGCCAGTAATGGAGAACATCATTGATGAACTAATGTGGCGCGGACTGATTCAACAGTCCACCGACATCGACGAGATGCGTGCCGCTATCAACGATGGGCCTATTACTCTTTATTGTGGTTTTGATCCGACGGGGCCTAGCTTGCATGCTGGCCATCTCATTCCTTTGTTGCTCCTTCGTCGTTTCCAGAAGGCCGGTCATCGTCCAATTGTGTTGGCTGGTGGGGCTACTGGCCTTATCGGAGATCCTCGCGAAGTAGGCGAGCGAGTTATGAACTCGGAAGATACTGTTGCCGATTGGGCTGAGCGTATCAAGGGGCAACTGGAGCGGTTTGTCACGTTTGATGACTCCGCAACTGGTGCAATTGTAGAAAACAATATGCATTGGGTAGGGGAGATGTCTGCTATCGACTTTCTTCGGGGACTTGGTAAGAATTTCTCGCTTAACACCATGTTGTCTAGAGAGACGGTAAAGCGGCGTCTGGAAACTGATGGTATTTCGTACACTGAGTTTTCTTACATGATTCTGCAGGCAAATGATTTTGCTGAGTTGAATCGTCGTTATGGGTGTACACTGCAGGTAGGTGGCTCCGACCAGTGGGGCAATATCGTGGCTGGGATTGATCTCAACCGTCGCGTTAATAATTCCAAAGTGCACGGTATTACGGTTCCGTTGGTTACGAGCTCTGACGGTAAAAAGTTCGGTAAGTCTACTGGTGGCGGTTCACTCTGGCTAGATCCAGAGATGACGAGCCCGTATAAGTGGTATCAGTACTTCCTCAATACCAATGATGCGGATGTTATTAAGTATCTGCGTTGGTTCACGTTCCTTACGAAGGAGGAATTAGACGAACTTGCTGCGGAAGTGGAGTCGAACCCTGGTGCACGGCAGGCGCAGCGTCGTCTTGCTGATGAGATGACAACGCTTGTGCATGGCGAAGATGTTACTGCGGCAGTGAAAGCGGCAAGTGCTGCACTCTTTGGTAAAGGAGATCTGCGGGCGTTAGATGCCAATACGTTGGGGGCGGCACTGCAAGAAGCCGGTTCTATTGAGATTAATAAAGATATGAATCCGACAATTATTGATCTCATGGTCGAGACAGGCTTGTGTAAATCTAAGGGTGAAGCGCGCCGAACTCTGAAAGAGGGCGGTTGTTCCGTTAACAATGAGCGTATTACTGATGAGGCATGGATTCCTGCAGGTGCCGATTTGCTACCGGGGAATTGGTTGCTAGTACGTCGAGGTAAGAAGAATATGCGCGGAGTGCATATTAACTAAGTTCATGAGCTGTATTAGGAAACCCATCCAGCATTGCCTGGGTGGGTTTCTTTGTATTTGATGGAAGGTCTCAATTGAGAAAAGAAGAGAATTATTTATCTATACAAATATATTCTTTATATATTAGAGATAATCTCTATATTTATCGTTAAAAGTGGTACAAAATCGAATATATTACATATCTAATGAATATAGTATACGGATACTATGTATACAGTTTTAATACTTAGTATTTATATAGTTTGTTATTTCTTACTCTGTAAAACACGTGAAAATACCGTTTTAACAGGCGATTTGCTAAAGCTTACGGGGATGCGTAATCTTTAACAGGTCAGCGAGACGCGGACATCGACCCACCGAGGTAATCGGAATGGTGAACGAGGTTGGACGCGGGCTGATTCTTGCGGATACCTTTCCGTCTCGTACGAATCACCTCCACGGTGAAATGCGAAAATTGCGGTTCAGGATTTGACACTGATTCTGCTGAGGGGTAACTTAGAGAAGCGCTTTCCGCAGGAAGCACATGCTTTTGGTGGAGAGTGGGCATGTTGTTTGAGAACTCAACAGTGTATTGATTTTATTGAATGCCAATTTTTTCTGCACCTGACCCCCGT
>NZ_WVRS01000008.1:0-49553 GCF_011525565.1 Lawsonella sp. | reverse complement strand
TATTCATTACTGTCGCCGTCATTGTGGGTATTGTCTTTGGTTTTTCGCTGCAGCTTAAGTGGCAGCAGATTAGTATCTTTTTCCACTCCACATCTTTTGGGGTGAAAGATCCACAATTCAACCATGACCTTAGTTTCTATGCTTTCCAGCTACCGTTCCTCACTATCCTTTTTGGGTGGCTTATTGGTGTGGCCAGCATAGGTATTGTCCTTAATATTCTGCTTCACTATTTCCAGGGCTCTCTGGAGTTCCGTGTGCGTCAGGGTAAACAGCGTGGCGGTGTTATTTTGGCGGATAAAGCGCGTAAGCAGATATCTATTCTGGGCGGCGTGCTGCTTGTTCTGGTGGGTGTTAGGTATTGGCTGGACCGCTACGAACTACTATCGGGGGATATTAAATTCAAGGGGCAGACGACCACTGGTGCCGGCTATACCTCCGCGAATGTTCTTATTCCGGCGAAACTGCTGCTCACTGTTATCGCGGTGTTGTGTGCGATAGCGTTTTTTGTCAGCTTTGTGGTTAAAGATTTGCGTGTACCCGCATTAGCAACCGCCATCATGCTGATTGGTGAAGTGGCCGTGGGTGGTGTTCTGCCGTGGGCGGTGGAGCAGCTGTCGGTTAAACCTAATAAGGCTAATAAGGAAGCGGAGTTTATTGCACGTAATATTAAGGCCACTCGGTTCGCCTATAACTTGCGTGATGACAATCTCACGGTAATGCCTAGTTTCGGCAAGGAGAATGCTCCGGCGCCGCAACCGGGGGGAAAGGGTGTAGCGTCTACTCTTTCTAATATTCGTCTTTTGGATCCTAATGTTTTGTCGCCTGCGTTTACGCAGTCGAAGCAGTTGCGGTCTTTTTATGGCTTCCCCGATACGCTTACTATTGATCGTTATCATGTGGGTAATGAGTTGCAGGACTATGTGGTAGCGGTACGCGAGATTAATCCAAGTGCATTGTCGGGTAACCAGACGGACTGGATTAACCGCCATACGGTGTATACCCACGGCAATGGTATTGTGATGGCTCCTGCGAATACTGTGGACGCCATTGTTACGGATGCGGGTGACCGTGGCGGTAATCCGAAATATGAAGTGTATGACTTGCAGTCTCTCGCTGCGAAGCAGGGGCAGCAGCATACTACTGCCAATAATGGAACGGCGCACCTCGATCTACGTGAACCGCGTGTGTACTATGGGCCGCTTATCGCTAAGCAGGATCCTGATTACGCCCTCGTTAAAACCGCTGGCGATTCGCAAGAGTATGACGTTGAGGGGGAAAACTACACGTATCAGGGTAAAGGTGGCGTTCATGCGGGTGGTTTCGCGAACCGTCTTGCCTACGCCATTGAATACCATGAGTTGAATTTCATTCTTTCCAACCTCATTAACGGAAATACGAAGATTCTTCTCAACCGGGATCCGCGTGCACGTGTGGAGGCAGTTGCCCCATGGCTTACGGCCGATACGTCCGCATATCCAACTGTTATTGATGGGCATATTAAGTGGATTGTTGATGCTTACACCACTTTGGATTCACTACCGTATGCGCAGAAAATTAATCTTGGTGAGGTTGATACGGACTCACAAACTGCGCGGCGGGAATGGTCCCCCACTATGAAGCAAGTATCCTATCTGCGCAATTCTGTGAAAGCGGTTGTTGATGCCTATGACGGTACTGTGCAACTGTATTCTTTCGATGAGAAGGACCCAGTGTTGCGTGCGTGGAAAGGTGTTTTCCCGGGTTTGGTAAAAGAAAAGTCGGAGATGTCTGAGCAGCTTCGTCAACATATCCGCTACCCGGAGGATATGTTTAAAGTGCAGCGTGAAATCCTCTCCCGTTACCATGTGACGAACCCTATGGGCTTCTACACGGGGGGCTCTTACTGGCAGGTTCCTAATGAACCGACGATGAGTGACAATGAGGCCGCTGTGGGTGCAGACTCGCACGGTATTTTCGACCAACCACCGTACTACGTGGTTTCTGCGGATCCTCGTACGGGCCGGCCCAGCTTCCAGCTGACAACCCCTATGTTGTGGAATCAGCGTGAGTTCTTATCTTCACAGATTTCTGTTTCGTCAGATCCAGATAATTATGGGCACATTACTATTAGGCAGTGGCCTACTAACACCACAACGCAGGGACCTAAGAACGCGCTTGACCGGATGACCTCAGCCGGCGGTTACCAAACCGAGAAACTGCAGCTGGAGGGCGCTAACACTATCATCTACGGTAACCTGCTTACCCTCCCTATTGGGGATGGCGGTGTGCTTTACGTAGAGCCACTTTATGCACAGCGGAAGGGACAAGATTCCGCTTACCCGAAGCTCATTCGTGTCATGGTGATGTATAACAACCGTATGGGGTATGGCAGGTCCCTTGCCGATGCGTTGGAGCAAGTGGGGCTGGACGGGTCGCTAGTTGAGCAGCCAGAAGGTGCCGAAAACGACAGTAGTGTTCCCCCCGTCGCTAAGAAATCCACGCCAGATCGTATGACGCGTGATGCTGCCGCTGCGAAACTAGATGAGGCACTGGCCAATCTGAAACAGGCGCAAGCATCAGGCGACATGAGTGAGTTTGGCAGGGCTTTGGAGAATCTTGATAAGGCGGTACAGGACTACCAAAACGCAGGAAAATAACTCAATAGTTCATGATTAATTTGCTTATTAACCCCACGGTGAACTAACGTTATCCATACAACATCGCGGGGTGGAGCAGCTCGGTAGCTCGCTGGGCTCATAACCCAGAGGTCGTTGGTTCGAATCCAGCCCCCGCTACTAAGAAGGAAGAACTCGGTTCCTAGAAGGAACCGAGTTCTTCCTATTTACTAGAGTTGTTTTTAGTACTCGAACAATACTTTTCATAATCAATTCAATAGAATTTATATTTTTCAAAAAATATTCTTGTTACTATAAATACTGAGTCGGCACGAAATTACTTGTATTGCAGTCTTTTCAAGATAATTTCCAGTAAAGCAGTAGATACTGGCAACCACTGAGATGTTGTCGTAGCGCAAAGAAATTAGATTCGAGGAGTTCAGTTGAAACCATCCATAGCTCTCACGATGGCAGTAATAGCAGTTTCGTGTGGCTTTTCGGTGATAGCTGTTGAACTTACTGTACCCGGTGTTTGGTCTGTTCCTACTTTCATTGGTGCCGTAGGTTCTGTGATTATTGGAGCTTCAGCAATTTTCCGTGTAGTCGGAGGACTTCAAAAAGAACATCAGACCAGTAAAAAATCTCAATTGGAAAATCAGTAGGGATTGGATCTGGAGAGTTTAGTTGAAGAGATCTGCTGTAATTTTCGCGCTATCGATAGGATCAGATGTACTTGTTTTAGCGGCACTCATTATTGTACTCACTGTGCCTGGTGCTTGGTCTCCCTTGAATTTTGTTTTCTGTATGTGCATGGTTTCGTCTGCCGATGTAGTGACTTTTCAGGTTTTTAAGAGGATGAAAGAGGACCAGAGCAGTGACGATCGTCAGTTGGAGGATCGATAACCTCTAGAGGTCGGTCTAGGACAGTCTGTCTCCGTAAATGGTTTTATCCCATTCGGTGATGCTGCTCTGGGTGTCGTTAAGAAGAACTCGGTTCCTAGAAGGAACCGAGTTCTTCTTATTCGTGGGTTTGTTCTCAGTGTGCGAACACGGGCTTTTTATCGTTTTGTTATCTTGCGTGGAAAAAAGTGATCACGTTAGGCTGGGAAAATCTCCTGTTGTGAAGGACGACTTTAATTTTATGATTCTTGCAGCTAGTCCTATTAATAACGCTATAGAAACAGTGATGGTGCCTATTTCCCATGCGGTGTCATCTGTTGTTTTCTGTGATATTCCCATAGGGAGCAATAGGCTCCCTCTTATTCTTGTGTGGCTTCTTGCCGGCTCCGTCTTTTTTACTGTTTATCTTGGAGTTCAGCAGCTTCGCCCTCATTCGCAAAAGCTTTCCTACAATCTTATCCGTGGTCGTTTTGCGCGGGAGACGGATCCTGGTGAGGTAACGTCTTTTCAGGCGTTAGCGACGGAGCTTTCGGGTACTGTCGGGTTGGGCAATATTGCGGGTGTGGCTATTGCTATTACGGCTGGGGGGCCGGGTGCTGCCTTGTGGATTGCGGTAGCGGGCGTGTTGGGAATGTCCGTCAAGATGGCGGAAGCAACCTTGGGGTCGAAGTTCCGTATTGTTCGTGAGGACGGTACTACTGATGGTGGCCCCATGTACTATCTGCGGGATGGTTTGAAGCAGCAGGGGCACGAAAAATTAGGTAAGGTCCTTTCCACTATATTTGCTGTCACAACTGTTTTCGGTATGACTGGCGCCGGTAATATGTTTCAGGCGAATCAGGCCACGTCACAGATTGTGGCTGTTTCCGGGGGAGCGTTAGAGTCTTACCGGTGGGCTATTGGGGTGGCTATCGCAGTTTTGGTGGCCCTAGTTATTTTGGGTGGTATTACCAAAATCGGTAGTTATACGTCCCGCATTGTGCCGATTATGGCGGGTATCTATGTGGTGACGTGTTTAGTGGTTATCGGGTGTAATATTCACCAATTACCTGCCGCATTCCGTGCTATTTTCGAGGGGGCTTTTACTGGTAGGGGCGCCGCAGGGGGAATTGTTGGGGCCATGATTATTGGATTCCGTCGTGCCGCATTTTCTAATGCTGCAGGGGTGGGGACGGCAGGTATTGCCCATTCGGCTGTGAAAACTCGCCGTCCGGCATCGCAGGGTTTTGTAGCTATGTGGGAGCCTTTTGTGGATTCTGTGGTGGTCTGCTCTATTACGTCCCTCACCGTGGTTATTACTGGAGTGTGGCAGAATGTGGGGCCGGGGGCAGAGGGGGTCTCTTTAACGTCTAAAGCGTGGTCAACTGCTGCACCATGGTTGTCGTATGTGCTGGCTGTGGCGGTTGCACTTTTTGCTTTTTCAACAATGTTGTCCTACTCCTTTTATGGCTGCAAGGCGGTAGGTTTTCTCTGTGGGGGATCTCGTAAGGCCGAAAAGATCTACAACATTATTTTTATTCTTCTTATTGTGGTGGGTGCTACAACGTCACTGGCGCCTATTGTGGATTTCTCCGACGCCATGCTTTTCCTCATGTCAATCCCTAATTTGGTGGGACTTTACTTCCTGGCACCGGTAGTGAAGCAGGAAATTTTTGGTTTTGTAGGGCGTGTGAAAGACGGCGATATTGGCCCGGTGGCAGAAGAACACCAGTTGGGCATGCTGTATAGCAAAAGTAGTGATGAGGATCCGGCGGTAACTGTTGGGAATATTCCCGATGGTGGCGGTTCTATGGGGGAAGTTCCTACCGGTTCGGAACCTGGCGAATTTTGTGATGATTTCTACAGTGATGAAGTGCCCTCGGAAGATTAAGTAGTGTCTTAAAAAGCTAGCTGGCTGTTGTTCCGCATAGTGGGAGAGCAGCTGTGTGAAAGAATAATAGGGACAATTCTGTCCAAATTTCATAGGTGAATTCATAATCGAAGAGGAGACGTCGGAGTGAATACTATTGGCTTTGACCGTCAGAAATACATTGCTCTGCAGTCGCAGCATATTAAGGAGCGTCGCGCCCAGTTCGGTGGACGTCTTTACCTGGAAATGGGGGGAAAACTCTTCGACGATATGCACGCATCGCGTGTTCTTCCCGGTTTCACCCCGGACAATAAAATCCTCATGTTGGAGTCGATGAAGGATGAGATGGAAATCCTCGTCGTTCTTAACGCGGAGGATCTCACTCGTAATAAGGTTCGTGCGGACTTGGGAATCTCCTATGAGGAGGATGTTCTTCGCCTGGTGGATGTTTTCCGCTCGCGCGGTTTTCTTGTTAATAATGTTGTTATTACTCGGTGGAGTGATGACAATGCGCAGGCCCAGGATTTCCGTCGCAAACTGGACCGTATGGGGGTGACGGTGCGGCGCCACTATCCTATTGCCGGCTACCCCAATAAGATCAGCCGTATTCTCTCCGATGAAGGCTACGGTAAAAACGAGTACGTGGACACTACCCGTGACCTTGTTGTGGTGACGGCGCCGGGCCCCGGGTCCGGGAAGATGGCGGTGTGTCTTTCCCAGATTTATGCGGAGAATCAGCGCGGTATGAAGTCTGGTTACGCCAAGTTTGAGACGTTCCCCATATGGAATCTTCCCCTGGACCACCCCGTCAATGTTGCGTACGAGGCGGCTACTGCTGATCTGGAAGACGCTAACATTATCGACCCCTTCCACCTGGCTGCCTACGGTAAGCAGGTGGTGTCCTATAACCGTGACGCGGATGTTTTCCCTGTTCTGAAACAGCTTCTGGAAGGCGTGATGGGGGAGTCCCCTTACCAGTCGCCTACGGATATGGGTGTCAATATGGCGGGGTATTGCATCAGTGATGATGAGGCGTGCCGGGAGGCTGCGAAGCAGGAGATCATTCGTCGCTTCTATCATGCGCAAGTGTATGAGAAGCAGCAGGCTCTGGAATCCACCCAGTCTGATCGCATCGCCCTTCTGATGAGCAAGATGCATCTCAGTACGGAGGATCGTGCCGTAGTGACACCTGCCTTGCAGGTTGCCGCCGAAACAGACGCGCCAGCAGCCGCTATCCAGCTAGCGGACGGCACTATTATCACGGGTAAGACGAGCCCGCTACTGGGGTGTTCCTCGGCTATGTTGCTGAATGCGTTGAAGTATTTGGCGGGGATACCGCATGAGGTGGAATTGCTTGCGCGTGAATCTATTGAGCCTATTCAAACTCTTAAAACTCAGCATTTGGGATCCCGTAATCCGCGGCTGCATACAGATGAAGTACTGATCGCATTGTCAGTGTCTGCGAATACCGATGATTATGCGCGCCGGGCATTGGAACAACTGCGCGCATTACGTGGGTGCGATGTTCATACCACTACTATCCTGGGATCAGTGGATACTGGTATTTTCCGTAACTTGGGTGTTCTTGTGACCTCCGAGCCGGTGTACCAGCGTAAAACCCTCTACCGAAAGCATTAATACTTATGACGTTCCCTATTATCAGGCGCGCCACTATTGCTGACGCCCCCGTTATCTACGATCTTGTGTGCAACCTTGCCGAGTTTCAAAAAGCCTCTGACAGGGTAAGGACGTCTCTTGAACAGATTGTGGAGACAATGTTTGGGGACAATCCGCAAGTGTGGGCTGAACTGGTGGAGGACGAAGACGGTGTGCAGGGTATGGCTCTCTGGTTCGTCACCTATTCCACCTGGGAGGGTTCCTATGGAATCCACATGGAGGATCTTTTTGTCCGTCCGGAAGCACGTGGGAAAGGCTATGCGTCACTTCTCTTTCAACGGTTAGCGTTGATTATGGAGGAGAAAGGCTGGGCACGTATGGAGTGGACTGTTATCGACTGGAACCAGCCCGCTATTGACGTGTATCAGCATATGGGCGGGGAAGAAATAGAGGGATGGTACGACTATCGAATGATCGGAGAACCAGTGCATGCACTCGCTGAGCAGGGGCGTCAGAACGGTCTTACCGCTGAGCTTTAGGCTCCAGTTTTCAGCTTCTAGCTTTAATTCTCACTAACCGTATAGGAGGATGACGGATATGTCAGGCTCACTTAAAGAGATTCACCAGCAGGTGTGTGACGCCGCTAGCGAATTATGTGAGAAAAGCGAGATACCAGCCGGCACTCTCTTCGTTGTGGGGTGTTCCTCCTCGGAAATTAGCGGCCACGCTATTGGTGCCCAGCCTGCCCCCATAGTGGGGAAAACGGTAGTGGACGCACTGCTGGAAGTGTTGCAGCCGCGTGGTATTCACCTGGTGGCACAGTGCTGTGAGCATTTGAATCGTGCTCTTGTCGTGGAGCGTGAAGTGATGGTGGGCCGCTGGTGGGCGGAGGAAGTTAACGCCCGGCCCATCCCCACCGCCGGCGGGTCTTTCGCCACTGCCGCCTATGAGACTTTTACACACCCCATGTTGGTGGAGTCCATGCGGGCGGACGCTGGCCTCGATATTGGTTCAACGCTAATCGGTATGCATTTACATGCTGTCGCTGTCCCCGTTCGCTTGGAACACAACCGGGTTGGGGAGGCGTATGTTACTGCGGCTCGGACTCGCCCGAAGTATGTGGGTGGTGTGCGGGCACAGTATAACGATGCTCTCGCACATACACCGGGGTGCCCGCCCCGCCACTAATGTAGCGGTTTGATAGTTCGGCAGCCGGGGCGCCCGTCACACACTATCCCTGCCAGCTATCCCTGCCAGACAACTCCGAAGGGTGTACCGGCACTGAAGGACTGCTCAATACCGTGGGTGACGAACTCTTTTGCAGTAGTAACAGCCGTGTGCAGGTCATTTCCCTTGGCTAGTTCTGCCGTAATGGCGGCGGCCAGGCTATCGCCCGCACCCGAAACACGCAGTTCACCCACCTTAGGGGCGGAGAAGATAGTGGCCTCGCTACCGTCCCACAGCACGTCCACAGCCTTATCCCCGGGAAGGTTCGCGCCGCCTTTAGCCAGAACAGCCTTGGCACCAGTATCAGCAATGCGTTTAGCGGCTTCCGTCAGCTCCTCCACAGTGCTGATGGTATCCATTCCAGAAAGAATTTCTGCCTCAACAAGATTGGGAGTAAGGACAGTGGCGAGGGGAAGAATCTTCTCCCGCAAAGCATTATCAATATCCAGTGCGGCGCCGGGCTCTTGCCCCTTACAGATGAGGACGGGATCCACAACAACGTGGGGGAATGCGTTTGTGGAGAGAATGTCGGCGGTGGCCTCAATTGCGGGGACAGTGCCGAGCATGCCGATTTTGACGGCGTTAATATCCCAGCAGGCCAGAGTGGCTTCCGTTTGATTCTTGATGACGGCCGGGTCGATGGGGACGAAACGGTGGTCCCACCCATTCTGGGGGTTGAAGGCAACAATGCAGGTAAGTGCGCAAGCGCCATAAACACCTAGCTGGTGGAATGTGCGTAGGTCAGCCTGGCAGCCGGCACCACCAGTGGATTCAGAACCGGCGATATCAAGAACAAAAGCGGTCATTCGTGCTTCCTTTTCCTCTCGTAGCGTTACAAGAGGGGCAGTAGCGGGTACTACTCTCCAGCAACAGCAACATGTGGTTTTAGTATACGGGTGCCTGAACACTGTGCTTTAATAGAGCGCTTTAACAGAGTGCTCTTTAACGGGGTGTTGTAGCAGGGGCTTTTAGCAGAGTGTTTCAATGGGGTGTTTTGGTGGTATCGGGATAATGTCAAAGCATGCGTATCCTGCTCGTTGACCATCATGATTCCTACACCCATATTTTGAGCCATCTTTTCTATAGCGCTGGTCAGCAGTTGGGGTATGCGATTGATGTGGATATCGTTCCGCATGATTGTCCCTCATGGCAGGCTGCGCGCATAGAGGAACTGGCGCAGTACCAGCCGGCGCAGTATCAGCTAGCACAGTACCAGCTCATTGTGCTCTCACCTGGCCCGGGCAGTCCGCTTGTGCCGGAAGATGTGGGAGTATCCCGCTGTCTGCTGCACTCGCAGGTGCCGGTGTTTGGCGTGTGCTTGGGGCATCAGCTTATGGCGGTTGTGGAGGGCGCGCAGCTGCAGGAGGGGCATGGTCCGCATCATGGGGTGGTATCGCATGTACGGCATAACGGTGACGGTATATGGCACAGTATTGAGCAGAATGCGCAGGTGGTGCGGTACCACTCGTTGGCGATCGCGGAGCCTCTTCCTACAGGAATAGAAGCAACTTCCTGGGCGGAGGACGGTACCGTCATGTCGCTGCAGTACCAGGCGCAGCGGTGCCAGTGTGCGGGGGCGCCGCGGTGGGGTGTGCAGTTTCACCCGGAGTCCATTGATTCCCCTTGCGGTGTGCAGATAGTGATGAATGTGCTGCGGCTAACCCAAGAGTGGTGGGATCGGAATGGTAGCGGTAACGGTAACGGTAGCGATAACGCTAGTGGTTATAACGATGGTGGATGCAGCATTCGTGAAAGCGTCAGCGTTGAGGGTGTGGCGCCTGCTGAGAGTATAGCAAGGGCTAAGGGTGTGGAGACTGTTGGGGGCGTGACTGCGGAGCAGATTGCTGCGGTGTTCCGGGAGGAAGTACAGGCGGGGGAGAGTCTGCGTTGGTTGGACGACAGTCTAGGGGAGACGGCAAGTCTTATCGCTATATGTGGGGAGCCGCAAAAGTCGGGGCAAAAGCTAGGCTTGCCAGACATTCAGCCTATTCAGCCCATGCGGCCTATCCAACCTATGCAGCAGAGCTCCCCGGCCTATCCTTATGCGGGCTGGATAGGGGTTGTGGACTATGAGGACGATTACACGAATTTTGCTCACACGGAGGTAGTGGCGTGGGGGAGGAGGAACTGTTGGCAGCTTGCTGGCGCGGATCCTGCCCGGGTTACTGTACTGTGTGAGCGCTTGCATGATTGTGTCGGATCCTCGCAGGTAGACGATATGGCAGAAGCAGCTACAGCAGTACCGTCTACAGAGACGCCGACAATACTTGGAACAGAAAGAGTCGCCGCGGTAGCGGTCAGCCCGGCCCGCTATAAAAAGTCCTTCACCACGTGCCAGAATCTTCTTCGCCGTGGTGAAAGCTACGAAATCTGTCTAACGGATACTATTCGCCTACCACGCCGGCTCACCCGCCACCCGTGGGAGGCCTACCAGCAGCTACGACATATTTGCCCCACAAACTTTGGTGCATATCTAGAGTTTCCAACTGGCCCGGTGGAGGCCATAGCGTCTGCCTCCCTCGAACTTTTCCTCCATGTCAGCAAAGATGGGCGTGTCACCACCAGACCGATGAAGGGGACTGCGCCGCGTTGCTTGGATGATCCTGCTGAGGATAAGCGCCGGGCGTTCGCCTTACAGACTGACCCTAAAACGCGAGCCGAAAATCTCATGGTTATCGACATGGCACGAAGCGATGTGGCGCGCGTCTGCCGGCCGGGGAGCGTCACCGTCCCCAAAGATCGGGTTGTGGAAACATACCGCACAGTGCACCAGCTTGTTACAGAAATAACGGGTACACTCCTGCCCGGTTTCACCGTCTGCGACGCACTGCGCGCCTGTTTTCCGCCGGCAAGTATGACGGGTGCTCCCAAAGAACGAACAGTGGAATTGCTTAAAGATATTGAGGCGCAGCCACGCGGAGTCTACTCTGGGATTCTCGGGTTTTTAGGAGATGACGGATCCGCGTCATTCTCCGTTATTATCCGCACGGCCTCCTATATGCGCAGTGGGGATGTGCTGATTGGTGCCGGTGGCGCGATTACCGCAGATTCCTCCTGCCACGCCGAATATGAGGAGATGCTGCACAAAGCCAACTATGTGGTTGGTACGGTAGTGGACCCCGCGCAGTGGACAATGCCTGTAGTGGACTCGTTCTACCTTGTTGACGGCATGTTCGCGCAGGCGGAAAACCTTACGGCACGGATCGGGCAAATGTGGGGGAACGCTGGCACTGTATTTCCATACGCCAACGGTGATGAACGGCGCGGTAGTGATGCTGGCCAAAACAGCAGTGATGCTGCGCGATGGGACAAGCGTCTGCGGGAGCTTCATCAGCAACGGTTTGTGTCCTCCGTCGAGGCTATGTACGGGGTGGAGGCGGCCACGCAAGCTGCAGATTTTTACCAGGACTGTCTCGCCCACTTACCTACAGAGGGAGAGTTCTTCCCGCAAATCCGGTGGGGCGGAACAAGCGCTGACACTATCCAAGCTGCCGCCGCTCAAGCCGATGCTATCCAAGCGACTCACACTAGCACTGCCCAAGTTACTGCCACCCAAGCTGGCAGCGCGGATCTTTTTCGTCCGTGCCCGCCCCGGCTTACCGAGATTGTAGGCATTGTGGGAACAGATCCCGTTTTCAAAGAAACCTATGCGAAACTCGTCACGCCGCGGATCAAAGGCCCCGACATGCCCGCCTATGGGAAACTCCGCTCGTTGGCTATGGAAGGGGGAGCTCATGAAGTGGTCCTTGTTGACCGGTGGGGGATGGTTCGGGAGGGAAGTCACTCCGCTATTCTCTGGTGGGATGGTGACGTGCTGTGTGCACCTCTGCAGGATGCCGTCATGCCCTCCACTATGCGCACTGTAGTGGAGGAGGCGGCGCATCGGCAGGGGTTCCGCGTGGAGGAGCGGTGGCTGCCGGCGGACGAGTTACAGAACTATCGAGTGTGGTCGGTGAATGCTCTGCACGGGATACGGGAGATCACCAGCTGGATATAGCGGGCTGGCTATAACGGGCTGGGTGTGTCTCTGGGCTAGCGGCATCTCTGGATAGTATCGCCGCCGTTACTTGCGCGGAGGGAGTTCACCCAGATTAATGGCGCGCAAAACCTGGTCGTGGAGCAGTCCGTTAGTAGCGACAGCCTCACCATTGTGGGGGCCGGGGCGGCCATCCAGTGAGCTGAAACGTCCACCGGCTTCACGCACTAAAACATCTAGGGCTGCTAAATCCCAGAGGCATACTTCCGGCTCGGCCGCCACATCTACAGCACCCTCGGCCAGGAGACAGTAGGAGAAGAAGTCCCCGTAGCCGCGCATTCGCCAGGAGTAGTTCATCATATTGATGAAATTCTCCATAAGGTTCTTCCGCTTCCAGCCAACCAAGCTGGAAAAAGAAATGGAGGCATGGCAGAGGTTGCTCACTTCGGAAACGTGAATGCGTTTCGCGGGTGAGCTAGCGCAGCAGCGGTAAGCCCCCGCACCTTCAGCCGCCCACCAGCGACGGTGCAGGGCTGGTGCGGACACAACACTCATGCGGGGAACCCCATCTACCATCAGCGCGATAAGAGTGGCCCACGTGGGGACGTTGCGCACAAAATTCTTGGTGCCATCAATGGGGTCAATAACCCACTGTCGTCCTACATATTCCGCAGTGCCGCCGAATTCCTCCCCCACAATGTCATCGTCGGGGCGGTGCTCCTGGAGGTGTGTGCGGATAGCGCGTTCAACAGCTAAATCCGCGTCAGAAACAGGGGTGAGATCGGGTTTAGCATCCACACGGAGGTTCTCTGCCTCGAAGCGATCCATGGTGATGCTATCTGCAATGTCCGCGAGTTCCCACGCAATACGGAGGTCATCATGGTAGGTACCTTCCGTACCGGGAAGAGTGTTGAAGGCGGGCGGGTAGGCATTCACTGCCAGATTCTCCTTATGTTGTGGACCGGGTGGTTACATCAATTCCACTCGCTGTAACCTGCGCTACAACCTGCACAGATTTCTTAAGGCTAGCCTACTACTAGGCTCAGAGTGTACACAGGTTAGTCCCTTTGTAATGCGGCACCTTGTAGCGCAGCAGTCGCTTCCTTCACAAGATGCGGCGCGCCCGCAATAGTCCACACTTCCCCCGCAACCTCAACATCCTGCACGGCTCCACCCACACCTAGTACTAGTGCTGCGCCGGGCAGGCGGTCCCAGTCGGGTAGGCGGTGCTGTATCCAAAGGTCGGTGTCTCCTTCTGCAGTGGAGGCTAGATCGACTGATGCGGAGCCCATCATGCGGTAGGTGGCGCAGCGTTCAATAACGCGGAGGAAAGCCGCATAAACCTCGGGGTTGTGGTAGAAAGTGGGGTGTAGGTAGGTGTTGATGCAGGCAGAGGCGAGACTACTAGGGGTTTCTCGTGCGGGGTCGCCGAAGTGGGGGATGGGTTGCCCGTTGCGGGTGGTGGGAATGTTCTTTCCGCCTACCCAGAGGTTATGGGTGCAGGGCTGGTAGACGGCTCCTGCGGTGACGGTGTTGGAGGGGGAGAGGTAGCGTTCGCGGCTGCGGAGTCGTACCGGATCAGTGGGGTCGTTTTCGGTGAAGGCGATGGCGGAGCACCAGTATTCAAAATTGTTGGCGAAGTTGTAGGTGCCATCTACGGGATCAATGGTCCAGCGGGTGCCGCTTTCCCCTAGCCGGAGGGTGCCTTCCTCGCCCAGGACGGAGTCGTCTGGGCGTTGTTGGATGAGTGTGGAGGTGACGTATTCTTCCGCGGCCCGGTCGGCTTGTGTCACGACGTCGGAGATGGATGTTTTGGTGTCGATGGTAAGGCCTTGTCCTCGCATTCTGTAGGCGAGGTTCCCAGCAGTGTAAACAAGGTGAGTAGCGAGGTGTATGTTGTCGATCGTCGTATTCACACTGTCCACGGTAGTGTCTTTTGGGGTGATTATCGAGGGTGGGAAGAGTGTTTCTGTTGGGCAAGGCTTACCAGTAGTTGGCGGTTGAGTTTGCCGTTACTGCGGTGTGGCAGGTGGGGCAGGATAATGAGGTCTTTCGGGAGGGAATAGTAGTCAAATGTGGATTCGAGTACACCGCATATTTCGTCCAGTGTTGGTGGTGTGGCACCGTCTTCCGGCACGATGACGGCGGTAACGCGGTGCCCGAAATGTGGGTGGGGAAGGCCTATGATGGCGCAGTCTTTCACCTGTGGGTGGGTGAGGAGGAGTTTTTCGAGGGGTTGTGGGATAACCATAATTCCGCCGCTGTTGATGGCTTCGTCGAGGCGTCCGTCAATAATGAGGCGTCCGTCGGCTGTCCAGTGTCCCAGGTCGTGCGTGTGATACCAGCGTCGGCTGTTACTTTGGTCGTCGCTTTCGCAGTTGTCCCCGCTGCTCTCTACAGTCCAGTCGGGGTGGGTGTCCATACCGACGTAGCCGTCTGCGAGGGTATCTCCGCTAATGCTTATACGGTGGGTGGTGGGGTCAACACGGATTTGTGTGGCGGGGCCGGGGCGGCCGTCGAAAAGGACTCCGCCGGCTACTTCTGAACTGCCGTAGCCGCGCACAATGGTGAGTCCGGCAGCGGTGAGGTAGTCGTCTATGTGTTGGGGTAGTGGTGCCCCTCCGGACAGAATGGCATCTAATTGAGCGCATGCGTGGAGGGCTTTTTCGGCAGTGCGGCGAGTGTCTGGACGTGATGAGTGAAGATCCTGGTAGAGGGTGTCTAGTTGGTTGGGAACCAGTGACGCATAGTGTCGCCGCTGTGGCTGTGACTGTGACTGTGTCTGGGGTTGAGACTGAGGTTGAGGCTGGGTGTGGTGACCTTCTAATAGTTCGGTGATGGCGTCGGGGAGGGCAGCTAGTTGGAACCCGTCATCGATGGGCATGGTGACGGGTGGGTAGCCGGTGTGAAGGCTGCGGAGAAGTACTTGCATGCCGATAATGTGGTGGGCGGGGACGGCGAGTAGCCAGCGTCCTGGTCCGCCGAGTGCGGTGTGGGTGCTGTCGATGGAGGCGCGTAGTGTGGCGGCGGAGAGGCGGGCGCCTTTGGGTGTTCCGGTGGTACCGGAGGTTGTCATAATGAGTGCGCTACCCGGCGCGGGTTTGCCAACGAAGTGGTGGTGTAGTCGTTGTGCTTCGACGGGGTTGGCGGGGAGTACGACAAGTGGGGGTGTGGTGCCTCGTAAACACTCTCGTAGAAGTGGGTAGATGGAGTCCATGCGAGAGTATGAGGGTAGATAGAGTGGTTCGATAAAGTGCTGCACAGAGCAATTATTGAACACTGTATAGGTGAATGCAATATGCTTACACCATGCACACTATGCACAATGATGTTCCCCCACCGCTTAGCCAAATGTTTTATGATTCCCCGCATATTATTCGCCATGATGAAGCCCGTCCAACAGAGAGACATTTCATTGACTTAGCGAGTAATAACTATCTCGGTCTAGCGAAAGACCCACGCGTTTGTGCCGCCGCACAGCAGGCAATAGAACAGTGGGGAGTAGGCGCTACCGGATCGCGCGTTGTGTGCGGCACTGTTCCGCCTCACCATGAATGCGAGGAAGCATTAGCAGACTTTCTAGGTTTCCCCGCTGCACTGCTTTTCTCCTCCGGGTATACGGCTAATCTGGCAGCTGTTACATCATGTGTGCAGCCTGACGACACTCTTATCTGTGATGTGCGAAACCATGCCAGTCTTATCGATGCATGTCGGCTTACTAAAGCACCACGAATAGTGTGTGACTGTACAGACCCTCGTGCTCTTACCAATGCACTCCAGTCTGCTGCGTCGGCGGTAGTGGTATGCGATGTTGTCGATTCAACAGACGGCAGTGTCCTCGATATCGCAACTATTTACCAGGCCACGCATGCAGCAGGCCCCCTCCTTATCGCAGATTTCGCCCACGGATTGGGCACTTTAGGAGACGATGGACGTGGGAACCTACACACACTATGGGCTAGGGACATCGCGCCAGATGATTGTGTCATAACGTGTACTCTTTCGAAAGCATTGGGAAGCCAGGGCGGTGCAGTACTGTGTTCTCAGCAGTTACGGGACCATATGGTCACCACTGCTCGTTCCTTCATCTTTGATACGGCATTAGCCCCCGCGTGTGCTGCTGCGGCCACAGAAGCACTCCGTATTCTGTCCGCAGAGCCAGATCGTGTACAGGCATTACATCAGCAGATGAACATGTTTGCGCATGTCCTGGATCTACCTGCTACACGCACAGGGGTAATGGCTATTCCGTTAGGCGATCCGGTGTCTGCATTGGAGGCGCAACGGTGTCTTAGTGCGATGGGGGTAGAGGTTGGTTGTTTCCGTCCGCCCAGTGTGCCATGGCAGCGAAGTGGGTTGCGTATTGGTGGCTGCGCCGGTTTATTTCCATCACAGGCACAACGGGCTATCAGTACCGTAAAAAATGTATTAGACCAGTTGAATTAGTAGATAGTGCTAAATTGCGCTAGTACTTATGTAACTATTAACAGTTGATATGTTGTCTAAAATGCCACATTTGTCTTGGGAATTAGGTAGGTGTGGTTTTAGTATGGGCGGCATGAGCACTACTGAAAATCTCCCTATCGTCTACTTCCTAGGCGCTAATAATGTTGAAAAGAGCGCTATGGCGGAAGCGATTACCAATGCTCGCCACGGCCATCTTTTTAAGGCATACTCTGCAGGCACCGACTGCGAAAAGGGTCTTTCCCGAGACGCGGATTGTGTAGCTGCCTGCGCCGAGATTGGTATCACCCTTGATGGTGTCTCCACCCCTGTTGACGAAGACCTTTTCAAAAAGGCGGATTTCGTTATCGTCGTTTCCTGCAAGATGACTGTTGATCCTGTCCCTGACATGAAGGGCGTCATTTTGCGGTGGGGTGTTGATGAACCCTCCGAGCAAGGCATCACCGGACGTGAGCGTGCCAACCTACTCCGCGACTACCTCATTCGTCGCGGTGACGCACTCGCTGTTGGCGCCATGACAAGTGATGGAACCCTCCGCTCCGGCTACCGCGGAGAGGACATTCTCGACCAAACCGGTGGAGAGAAATCCAGTCGTCGTCTCACTGGCGTCAAGTAATTCACGCACCCAGTCATTCACCTGTACCAATTATTGAGGAAGTCCCCCGCAGCCTACTGTGGGGGACTTCCTTTGTCTCTGCTACCACCTGGTAGTGTGCAGCCGGTATCCTGGCTCTATGACCCCTGAAATTTCCGCTGATATTGAGGATCTTAAAAGCCGGCTTGTTTCCATTGAAAAAGTTCTTAACCCGGAAGAATTACGCCGCCGGGTGGAGGAATTAGAGCAAAAGGCCGCCGATCCAGACTTGTGGAATGACCAGGATTACGCCCAGCACGTCACCAGCCAACTTTCTCAGACACAGGCGCAGCTGAGAAAAATGACGTCTCTACGCGACCGGCTCAATGATCTCCCCGTCATGTACGAGTTAGCAGAAGAAGAGGACGACGCGGCTGCACAGCAGGACGCCAATGATCTTGCCGATGCGGAGCGAAGCGCACTGCGGACGGATATTGAATCTGCAGAAATAACCACACTGCTATCCGGTGAGTTAGATGAACGTGATGCCGTCGTTAACATTCGTTCCGGGGCGGGCGGTGTTGACGCTGCAGACTTCGCAGAAATGTTGCTGCGTATGTATATTCGCTGGGCGGAAAAACGGGGGGCAAAAGTCGATTTATATGACACTTCCTATGCGGAAGAAGCCGGCATTAAATCGGCCACGTTCGTCGTGCATGAGCCGTATGCGTATGGAACCCTCTCCGTAGAACAGGGTACGCATCGCCTTGTTCGTCTCAGCCCCTTCGACAATGCACACCGCCGGCAAACATCCTTTGCAGAGGTAGAAGTACTGCCGGTCGTGGAACAGACTGATCATATCGATATTCCCGACTCGGATATCCGCGTAGACGTGTACCATTCGTCCGGTCCTGGCGGGCAGTCGGTGAACACCACGGATTCTGCAGTACGCATAACGCACTTTCCCACTGGCATTGTTGTTACCTGCCAGAATGAGAAATCCCAGCTACAAAATAAGGCGGCTGCTATGGCAGTGCTGCAATCTCGCCTTCTAGAAAAGAAGCGCCAGGAGGAGAAGGAGGCGCTGCGGGAACTTGGTACCGGCGGTAATGCCAGCTGGGGTAACCAAATGCGCTCCTACGTATTGCACCCCTACCAGATGGTGAAGGATCTGCGAACCGGCTACGAGGTGAATAATCCGCAGGCGGTCCTCGATGGCGATATTGATGGTTTTTTGGAGTCCGGTATTCGCTGGCGCGCAACTGGCGAAGCAGATGCACAAAACTGAGAGAATAACTCGTTAAGCTGTTAGCTGCCCCGAATATATCGTGTGGGAAGAGAGATTATTATGTCTAAGTCTTGGTGGGTTTCTGTTGTCACCTGGCTTGGTACCCAGGGGCTGCAAATCCTCCTCATCATTATTGGGTCCATTCTGCTGGCTCGTCTGGCCGGGTTCGTTAGTCACCGTGTAACACGCAGTATTGCGCGGGGAGAAAAAGACCGCGACAGTCTCGTCCAGTCAGAAACCGCGAAGCACCGTTATGCGGTGGCACAAGTTATTACCTATGTGGTGGTGGCTCTTATTGTCGTCGTTGCGGCAGTAGGGGTTGTTGACCGTCTAGGGGTGTCGCTGACCTCCCTTGTGGCACCCGCTACCGTGCTTGGTGCTGCCCTCGGTTTCGGTGCGCAGCGTGTTGTCCAAGATTTTCTTGCCGGATTTTTTGTGGTGACGGAACGCCATTATGGGTACGGCGACGTAGTGACCATTTGGATTTCCGGGTGTATTGAACCGGCAGAAGGCACAGTAGAAGACGTCACCTTACGCATTACCCGAGTGCGCACCGCAGATGGTGAAGTTGTCACCGTCCCCAATGGGCAGATCATTAAAACAATTAACCGTTCTAAAGACTGGGCGCGTGCAGTTGTTGACGTACCAGTGCGGAATCAGTTTATTTCTGAGGCTACGCAACAATTGCATGACCTCTGCGACGACATTATTAAAGAGCAGCATTTCCGGGATCTTCTACTTGATAAACCCACTGTTATTGGGGTGGAAGAAATTGGTTCGGAAGAAACGGTATTGCGTATTGTGGCCCGTTCTCTTCCCGGTAAACAGTTTGAAGTATCCCGCGAATTGCGGGCACGAGTAGCCCGTAGACTCGCTGATCTGGGAGTGGACTCCACCAAAGTTCACGCAGTGGACTCCATAGGAGATACCGGCACTAGTGTTTCCGAAAACAGTGAGGACGCTACTGCTTCTGCGGGTGTTGGAGAGGAGGATGACTAATGGAGGAGGAAGGAACTGCAGAAACAACAGCAACGGAAACAGTAAAACACCTGCCGACAAAAGATGAGCACGCGTTCGGTACACATCTTAAAGAAGAACATAGCCGTGAGCATCGCGGAAAAACCACGTCAACTATCATCCTCACAGTTGTTTTTATTGCGCTACTAGCAACATATATTTATCTCCACGGATCAGACCGTTTCGACGTTTTTCAGCCAAAACCAACAAGCAGTACCGTACAGCCCGTTCCCATCATTCCCTGGGAAGATTACAAGAAGCAGCATCCGCAGCAATCGTCAACGCCGCAGCCATCGGTCACATCGCCGCAACCGAGTGATAGTTCCACACCATCAAAGACACCCGCTGAGCCTTCACCAGGGGAGAGTACGGGTGAGAATGGGGCAGAGACTCGGCAGCTGTTCCCGCCGGTACACGCACCGGATAATAACGAGCCATCGGCGCCGCCGTCATCCCCAGACTCTGCTGCACGGCCATAGGCTCTGCCACACGGCCATAGTGTCAGTTTTCCCTTATCTTATGAGTTTGGTGGCACTAACCCCTACAAACCTTTTAGAGTGATAACCGTGATGATCGACGTTCAGAATGTATCAGTTGAATACCGAGGCGCCACCCGCCCCGCGCTCGACAGTGTCAGTTTTCAAGTAGATAAAGGCGAATTCGCTTTTATTATCGGGCCATCTGGTTCAGGTAAATCTACTGTGCTATCTGCACTCCTCGCAGACCAGAAGATCCGTTCAGGCACCATCACGGTTGCCGGCCAGCGAGTAGATAAACTCCGCGGCGGGGCAATCTCGCGTTACCGTCGAAACATTGGGTGCGTATTCCAGGATTATCGCCTGCTGGAACGCATGACAGTGGAAGAGAATGTTGCTTTCGCACTACGTGTTATTGGTAAACGGGATCGCTTTATTAAGGATGCCGTGCCCGAGGCCCTCGATATGGTGGGTCTAGCAGGTAAAGGACGTCGATTCCCCAACGAACTTTCCGGTGGTGAACAACAGCGGGTTGCTATTGCGCGCGCATTCGTTAACCATCCACTCGTTCTGCTGGCCGATGAGCCCACAGGTAATCTAGACCGTGCAACTAGTGACGAGATTGTCTCTTTGCTGCAGAAGATTAACCGCACTGGGACAACTATTCTCATGGCCACGCACGACGATCGTATTGTTGACGAACTGCGTCAACACGTTATTGAGATGCGTCACGGCAAAGTTGTTCGTGATGAAATGTCCGGCGTCTATGGGCGCGTGTAAGGAGCCTACCAATGAATGCAAAGTTTCTTTTCGGTGAGGCTTTCCGAGGGCTACGACGTAATCTCACCATTACATTCGCCATGATCGTCACAGCCTCCATCTCCCTCGTAATGCTGGGTGTGGGCATTCTGATTGCGGGAATGGCCGATAATTCTAAACAAGAATGGGTTGATCGTACTGAAATCTCCATTTTTGTTGAGCCAACAGTTGCTGTGAAAGACGCTGACTGCTCCAAGAGTGGGTGTGGTGACCTCCGCAGCGCCCTTCTTGACACAAAGGGAGTGAAGTCAGTCCGCTACCGTAACCAGCAACAATCACTTGATGTTGGTAAAAAAACCGCCCGCGCCGACACTGCTGAACTATTCGATCGGGCGCAGGTTGACGCTATGCCCGGTACACTATTAGTGAAGCTAGACGGCGAAAACACGGATACTACTCCGGTAGAGACAACTGTGGCTCGTTTCCCAGATGTGGCTCAACCTGCAGTGCAGGCGCATAGTGGACAGCCGGCAATCTATATTTCAGATTCCCGAGAGCTCATTAATCGTCTTTTCAGTTTCCTCGATCTCACCCGGAATGGTGCATACGCACTTGCCGGCTTCCTTGGTCTAGGCGCTATTGCCCTTATTGCCAATATGGTGCAGATGGCCGCCTTCACCCGCCGTAAAACTACACAAATTATGCGCCTTGTCGGTGCCAGTAGAACTACTGTTACAGCTCCCTTCACACTAGAAGTTGTCATGAGCTCCTTCATTGGCTCCCTGGTAGCTATCGCTGGCTTATTCGCCGTGCATGCCTGGATACTGACACCACTTTTAAAGAACGTGTGGGAAGGCAGGGCGATAGCGCAGATAACTGCCGCAGATGTGGGGCTTGTGTCCCCCATCCTTATCCTTGTTGCAGTTATTGGTGCCGCACTGACATCAGTAGTGGTACTACCTATTTACGTGCGGCGATAAGTGCGGTAATAGGGTAGTGAAGTAGTGGTATTAGATGGGTAAAAAGTCGAAAAAGGCCCAGCAGAAAAAAGCTGCTGAATTGGCGAAAAATGGTGGCAATTTTACTGTTGCCACTAACCGCTCTGCCCGCCATAACTACAACATTCTGGACACCTATGAAGTTGGCATTATGTTGGTGGGCACCGAGGTCAAAAGTCTACGGGAAGGCAAAGCCTCCCTGGTGGACGCCTGGGCATCCATTGATGACGGGGAACTGTGGCTCCGCGGCCTCCATATTCCCGAATACTCGTACGGAACCTGGACGAACCATTCCCCGCGCCGCACCCGCAAACTGCTTGCCCACCGCCGCGAAATTGACTACCTACAAGGTAAGATCCGCGATGGCCACCTTACTTTAGTGCCGCTAAAACTGTACTTTAAAGATGGTCTATGCAAAGTGGAATTAGGCCTTGCAGAAGGTAAGAAAGCGCACGATAAGCGGCAGGATCTGGCACGCCGCCAGGCTGAGCGCGATGTTATCCGGGAACTTGGCCGGCGTGTGAAAGGCATGCCCGGATAAAAATATTCTGCAGCCTATTGACCATACCTTCACTATTGGATATCCTGAAATATCGCCTGATTTTCAGGTGATAAGCCTTTTGGTTTTCTGAGGGGCTGAACGGTTTCGACTACGTATGTTGCGTCAGGAGAAGCGTGCCGGTGCAGGCTAGAGACCACCGTAAGCGTCGTAGCACCTTATTAAGCGCCGAAAATACTCAGCGCGACTACGCTCTCGCTGCTTAATAGCGACAGCTAGTCTGTGGGCCCGGAAGTGTCTCCGATCCGGTGTTTTCCCACATCATCAAGGGGGCTTACTGCTAACTGCGGCTACGGCAGGTGGCAGGACATCACACAGTAGCTGGGTTCGCCTTCCGGGCTTGTGAGCGTGCTCCGGAGAACCAAGTAAGGGCGTAGTTCACTGCGCACGGAGAAGTCCTGGCAAAGCTGCGGAGGACCCGGGTTCAATTCCCGGCAGCTCCACAATTTGCAAATCCCCTAGTCAGCAACGACCAGGGGATTTCTTTATGTCGTCTTTATTTGTGCTGGTAGTAGCTCTAATAGGTGTGGCGGCTAGGAGGCGTAAATCGTTAAGCCCCAGCGTTGTATGGCTGGCTCAATAGACTGCGCACTTACACGTGTAGAGTCGTCCGGTTGCAGATAAGAAATAATGCCTGTGGCATAAATATTATCGTCGACCAGGCCGTAGACGGGGCCGCCGGAGTCTCCATGGTCAACATAGCCGCGGAATTGGATAATTCCACTTTGCGTGTAGTTCAGGTATGCGCCGCAGGATTGGCCTGTGCGGAATCCTAGATGGCACACGCGTGGGCGTTGATCGTTAAGTTCATCAAGGGATAACCAGCCGTGTAGCTTTTGCGTGAATGGCATTGCCGCAGTGACGTAGTTTGTATTGTAGAGCTCGATGAGACCATAATCGGCTCCGCCTGTTTGGATGTATGTGGACTCTACCATCTCGCCGATGGTTGTCTGGTTTCCTTGAGAGTCGCTGACTGCGAAGCGGTTTCCGACGTGACCGCAGTGTCCGGCGGTGAGAATAAAGCGTCGCTGTTCGCGCCCTACAATCCAGCCAGTGGAGCATGCTGTGCTTTGATCAATGTTTATTATTTGTCCACCGGGAATGACTTTGCCTGGGTAATTAAGCCAGGCCCATTCCTCACTACTGTGATAGATAGGGGAATCTGAACTCCCATCTGGTGAAAATGTTTGGTCGTCGTCAGTATCGTCGTCCGTGAAGGGTGTGGAGTGGGAATGGTGAATATCTTCCTGCTCTTCATCATCGTCGGAGCTGGATGTGTATGGGGATAGAGCACTGTAAGCACTGTAAAGTCCGCAGCCGCTGAGGGGGGAGGAGAACAGCGATAATTGCGAACATTATTAGTGCGCATCTGTGCCATGGTGGGATGGGAGTTTTTTGCATAGCGAAAACTTAATTTATCATATTTCTTTCTTATTAACCGTAGCTGCTTTGTGGGGCCTTTTGAAAAATCTTGGCAAAATCTTGGCACGAGTATGGCACTGTGTAGAGTGGTGGGGATACGGTCAGAAGTCCCAGTCATCGTCTTCGGTTTCTTCGGTGGTTCCCATAACGTAGGAGGAGCCGGAGCCGGAGAAGAAGTCGTGGTTTTCGTCTGCGTTGGGGCTGAGTGACGCCAGAATGATGGGGTCTACTTTTGTGTCGGTGGCGGGGAATATTCCGTCGTAGCCAAGGTTGTTGAGGGCTTTGTTGGCGTTGTAGCGGAGGAATTTTTTCACGTCGTCGGTCCAGCCGATGTCATCGTAGAGGGCTTCGGTGTACTCGATTTCGTTGTGGTAGAGGTCGTTGAGGAGGTCGTAGGTGTGTTCCTCGAGCTCCTTCTTTTCGGCTTGTGACAGTTGGTCTTGGCTGCGCTGGTATTTGTAGCCGATGTAGTATCCGTGGACTGCTTCGTCGCGGATAATCAGCCGAATGACGTCGGCGGTGTTGGTGAGTTTGGAGTGGGCGGACCAGCGCATGGGTAGGTAGAAGCCGGAGTAGAAGAGGAATGATTCTAGGAGCGTTGAGGCGATCTTTTTTCGGAAGGGGTCTTTTCCTTCATAGAAGTCGAGAATGATGGTGGCTTTTTTCTGTAGGTGAGTGTTGTTTTCTGACCATTGGAATGCCTCGTTGATCTGGCTGGTGGAGGTGAGTGTCATGAAGATGGAACTGTAGCTTTTAGCATGTACGGATTCCATGAAAGCAATGTTGGTGTACACGGCTTCTTCGTGTGGGGTGAGGGCGTCGGGGATGAGGGATACTGCGCCTACTGTGCCTTGAATGGTGTCGAGCATGGTGAGCCCGGTGAAAACCCGCATGGTGGTGCGTTTTTCCATGTCGTTGAGGGTTTGCCAGCTGGGGATATCGTTCGAGAGCGGGACTTTTTCGGGGAGCCAGAAGTTTCCGGTGAGGCGATCCCACACTTCTTGGTCTTTGTCGTCGATGAGGTGGTCCCAGTTGATGGCAGCGATGGGGCAAGCAGAGTCGCTGGGGCAGTCGTGTCTGTGGGCGGGGGTTGTTGTGTGCTGGGTGTTCATAAGTGTCCTTTCGGGGTGTTGTTGGTGGTGTGGCTGGGGGCAGACAAAACTAGGGAGTTAGATGTTGGGGAGGGAATCAAAAAATTCTATGAGCCCGTTGCGGACGGTGGTGACATCTTCGTCGTTGCCCATGAGTTCAAAACGGTAGAGGTGGGGGACGTGGCATTTATGGGAGATGAGGTCCCCGGCGGTGCCGTAGTCGGCGCCGAAGTTGGTGTTGCCGCCGGAGATAACTCCGCGAATAAGTGCCCGGTTGGCGGGGTCATTAAGGAAGCGAATGACCTGGATGGGGACAGGGCGAGGTTGTCCCCCGTGGATACTTACGCCACCACCGTATGTGGGGCAGATGAGGACGTATGGTTTGGTGACGGTGAGGGGTCCGTCAGTTTTTTAATGGGAATACGCGCAGATGGTAAGCCTAGTTTGTGAACGAAATGATGAGTGTTTTCGGTGGTGCTGGAGAAATAAACGATGAGCATGGGCTTCCTCCGGCGTAGGTAGAGTACTTCTTTATTTAGGATAGCCTAACTAAATAATGGAGAAATGTCTGGTCCTACGCGACATTGCAAAAGCCCCCACCTGCTCTACAACATTGCAGTAAAAGCTGTTTCATAGGAGGCAGTAGCGGTGTACGTTTAGTAGAAAGTGCCCTATATCAGGGAAGTATCGTTCCTGCAGATCATGGCATTATGTGAATAACTACCACGCAACGTATGGAGATTTTTGATGACGACACCTTCCGACCCGCACAGCACTGACCACAACGCTACCGAGCACAACGCTACTGAGCAGAGCTATCCGAATTATCCAAGCTATCCCCAGCAGGACGTGAATCCGGCTGAAGCGCAGCAGGAGAAGCAAGGGTCGAAGAAGAAGCGTGTTGTGGGATACTCCGTGGGCGCGGTCATCCTGGTTGTCATTATTGTGGTGTGCGCTCTGGTGTTTGGAAAGGGAACAACGTCTGCAAAAACTGCGGATGGTCTTGCGGAGGGACTACAAGCAAATCTGCGCGATGGTACAGGCATTAGTGAGTACCTGTGCGAAGCGCCTGCCCAGCCTCTGAAGTATGGTGCTTTAACCCCCCATCTGGAAGGGGTTATGGCAGATGAGACCGAACAGTCGCAGGAATCAGCAGATTTGCAGCCCTTTATAGATGACATGCTAAAAGCATTGTCGGATAACCCTAATGCCGAGGTAAAAGTCGCGAAGAAGGAAGACTCTAAAGCTATTATTGTCTACAACTTCCATGCCGACGATATTAAGGACAAAATTAGCGATAAGTCCCTTTCTGGAATTCACATGAGCCGTGAAGAAGGAAACCACGCCATTGAAGAGATGACAGCAGATAGGCACACCATCACCTACCATGCTGAGAAACAAGACGATAAATGGTGTGTACAGGATCGTTAGTCTGCTTGTGATTACCGAAGCTAAAAGCGACTAATTGGCTGTTCCTCGCTAGGATAGAACCCGTGACCACTGTAGAAAACGTCGTGAGCGATACCCAATGCTGCTCCGCAGAGGGAACAGAGGGGCAGGATTCTGACGTCCGCCCTTGGGTTACGTGGGTATCTTTCCTCGCCCGTCTTGTGCTCGCTGGGATTTGGATAGTATCTGGTGTCCTCAAAGCCAGTAACATGATGGAGACACGGGTAGCTGTTCGCGCCTACCGGGTTCTACCGGAGGCAGCAGTCGCCAGTGTCGCATTCATGCTTCCGGCATTAGAGATACTGCTCGGTGTGCTCCTTCTCCTAGGCATTAAGAATAAGTGGATGGCAATTGCGTCAGCAGTCGTTTTTACTGTTTTTATTGTCATGATTGCGCAAGCATGGATACGTGGACTACAGATTGATTGTGGATGCTTTGGAGGCGGCGGATACGACCCCCAAGCAGACCATCTCACGTATCTCTCAGAGATCGCCCGCGATCTCGCCTTTATGGTGTTCGCCGTATGGTTGGCATGCTTTCCTCACACACCACTTGCGGTGGAACCTGGAAGCCGTGCCCCGCTCCGCCGTCACCCCTAACATAGCTGTGTGAGTCCGCAGCTGCACTATGAAAGGTTCCTCCGTGGAAAAGAAGAAAAATAAGCGTCGCGCCTCTGCTCCATCCAAGTACGTGCCCTCGACCAAGAAAAACTACGGGTGGCTATGGGGCCTCCTCGTTATTGTGGTCGTTGCCGTCATCATTGGAGTAGGCATCCACATGGGTGTCAAAAGTAAGGACGATTCCGCCGATGGTGCCGATATCACCCTCAAAAATTCAGTAGTGAACGTTTCCGACGACTACATCGAATTCCGCTCCAAGGACGCAAAAAAGGATGCTAAAGTTGTCGAACTATTCGAGGACCCACGCTGCCCACTCTGCTCGGAGCTAGAGAAAACATACGGTAAGCAAATGGCCGACGCCATTGAATCCAATCAGGTTATCCTGCACGTGCATCTGATGGACTTCCTCAACCAGAGCGGTAAAACCCAGTACTCTACCCGCGCCAATGCTGCCCTGGTAACCGCAGCACTAACCGGCGACGCTGAATCCGCCTTCCGCTTCCACTCCATCCTGTGGCACACTGCCCCCGCAGAAGGCCAGGACACCGTAGAGCCCTCCGATGAGGATCTCGCAGACAAAGCAAAGCGGGCCGGCATTAAGGGCGACGCCCTCGACAAGATCAAGTCTGGCCAGTATGACACAATGCGCGCATCAAAGATGGGCAACGATAATATGAAGGACCTCGGTAAGCGCCTTGGTAAGGACTCCGGTACCCCCGCAGTCTTCACTGATGGTAAGCGAATCGATACGCAGAAATCGGACTGGGTCACTTCCCTCTACAGTGAAGAGAAGAAGTAAAGCATAAAACGTTCCCCATAAGGACCCTTTGATAAGTGCCCCGAGAGAGTAATCTCGGGGCACTTATCGTTCATGAGGACGTTACACAGTAGCCTTTTCATATTTTCCCAGAACTCACACTGCAGCTATGACCAGGCGATTTGGTACCGCTGTAAAAAGTGGTGTACTTTAACTAAAGCGGCCGAAAGGCACTGGGGCTATGGCGCAGCTGGTAGCGCACCACACTGGCAGTGTGGGGGTCACGGGTTCGAATCCCGTTAGCTCCACAGAGCAGAAATCCCCTGGTCGTAACTGACCAGGGGTTTTCTTTATTTGTGCTGATGTGCTTTGGTAGGTGCGAGCGCCATAATTCTGCAGGCTGCAATTTTGAGCATTGCAGCTACTGTTGCGGCTAGGCGTGGAGGGTAAGACCCCAGCGTTGCATGACGGTCTGGATGGGTTGTGCAGCAACATCCGTGGCGTTTGTCGGCTGTCCCCAGGAGATAATACCTACCGCATAGGGGGTGCCCTTGATCATTACATAGACGGGATCGCCAGAGTCGCCATGGTCGACGATTCCGCGGAAATGAATGTATCCTAGGTCGTCAACACCTAGATACTGTCCGCATGATTCCCCGGTACGGTAGCCCAAATGGCAAACGGTGCGGGGATGGTTTTGTTTAAGCCATTGAACCCCATACCAGCCAGGTACTTGGTTGTGGCCAGGAAGTCGTGGATCGACGTATTGGAGAGTAGAAAGCTCGATGAGGGCGTAGTCGCCACTGCTGTTGTTGGAGAGGTTTTTCCTTTCCACCATTTGTCCGATAACTGCACTGTTCCCATTGCGGTCTCGGATGGCGAAGCGGTCATACACGCGGCCACAGTGGCCGGCAGTGAGAATAAAATAGCGTTGTTTTTGGGAGACAATCCATCCCGTTGAACACTGTCCACCAGTGTCTATGTTAATAATCTGTCCACCTGGGACCACTTTTTCTGGATAGCTCAGCCAGTCCCAGCGCTCACTATCGTGATAGATAGGAGCGTCCATTGCATAGGGGTTGAAGCTCGAATGCAAAGAGTTAGCAGCGGGAAGATGCGAGTACTGCCGTCCTAGTGTCGGTGCAGCACTTGGTTTACTAGATTCTATTTCTGCCGCATGCGCCAGCGCGAATGGTGAGGCTTGTGAGCTGAGGGGAAGAAGCACTGCGGCGGCAAGAGCGAGGGCAGCCGCATGGTGTTTACGCGAAGCCACGTTAAGGCCTTTCTACTTTTCCTCTATCCTATTGACCGTAACTGTTGGTCGCATTGTGTTGACCGTATTGTGTTGGGATATCAGCGGGCGAGAAAATTACTGTAGTCTCAGTCTAATCGGTTAGTACCCAGTAAAAGACTATGAATTCCACCACGTATCGTAGGGGGCAACAGGGGAGGTTCGCTTGTGCCGGGACCGGAGGAAGTGTGCTTCAATTGTGCCGCACGCCTGCGGGGAGGGTTTTCCGGCTACTCCTTCAAGGTAGTCGTCAATGTCCCGGTAGGTTACTCCCAGCGCGGTTTCGTCAGGTAATGCGGGGCGATCGTCTTCAAGGTCGGCGGTGGGGACTTTTTCCCACGTTGCAGCGGGGGCACCTAGTTCTTGTAACAGTGCGGCGCCTTGTCGTTTTGTGAGCCCGCTAAGAGGGGTGAGATCTGCGCCCCCGTCACCGAATTTTGTGTAGAAACCAGTGACGGCTTCTGCCGCATGGTCAGTGCCCACAACGAGGTAGTGGCGTTGCCCAGCTACGGTGTATTGCGCCACCATGCGTTGGCGGGCTTTCACGTTGCCGCGCACAAAATCGCTAATGTCCTCGCCGCCCAGAGCTGTGGCCGCGGCGGCGACTGCAGCATCGGTAGCGTCTTTAATATTCACGGTGAGGGACACGTCGGGCTGGATGAATCGGAGGGCTAGTTGGGCGTCGTCTTCGTCTGCTTGTATGCCGTAGGGGAGACGCATGGCGATGAATTCAGCATGATAGTTTTCTTGGCGGAGTTCTTCCGCGGCGAGTTGGGTAAGGCGCCCTGCCAGGGTGGAGTCTTGGCCTCCGCTAATGCCTAGCACGTAGCCGTGTGAGCCGGTTGTGCGGGCATAGTTTTTGAGGAAGTCGATGCGTGTGCGAATTTCTTTCGCCGGGTCAATAGTGGGTTGTACGTGGAGTTCTGCGATAATGCGGTCCCGAAGAGTGCTCATGAAGCTAGCTTATCCTTTTCCCCGTACGGCACTGTACTAGGGTGCTGTGCTGTGACACTGTACTGGGGGCGCTGTGCTGTAACACTGTACGGGGTTGTGTGGTGGGAGTGGGTCTGTGCACTACAATGCCATCATGACTACAACTCCCACGAAGGATGCTGCAGTACCGGCGAGCGTCCAGCATAGAACGTCCAGTATTGGCTTGGTATCTGCTATTGCTGCTTTAGGCGGCATTCTTTTTGGCTATGACACCGGTGTCATGTCTGGGGCATTGCTTTTCATTAAGCCTGATTTTGACATGTCTGCCACACAGGAGGGCGTCATCACCTCCATCTTGATGATAGGCGCTGCTCTCGGCGCGCTTTCGGGTGGTCGCCTGGCGGATGCCATTGGCCGTCGGTGGGCTGTATTTTGGGCGGGCATTCTTTTTATTGTGGCGTCTTTGGCGTGTGCTTTTTCGGGGGGTACTTCGGCGGCAGCTGCCACAGTGTGCCTCTCCATTTCTCGTTTCTTCCTTGGTGTGGCGGTTGGTGGGGCATCCATTATTGTCCCCATGTATATTTCTGAGATTGCTCCGCAGGGTGTGCGTGGCCGGTTAGCTACGTTGAATTCGCTCATGATTGTGGTGGGCCAGCTTATTGCCTACGGGGTGAACTCGGCTTTTGCACCATCTGAGAATTGGCGTCTTATGTTGGGGCTGGGGGTAGTACCGGCAGTTGTGCTTGCTATTGGTACGTACTTTTTGCCTGATTCTCCTGTGTATTATCTGCTGCAGGATAGGCCTGATGATGCTGCGGCAGTGTTGCGCCATTTGCGGCGGGGTGATGACGCAGCCCATATTGATGAGGAGCTTGCCTCGTTGGCTGCTGCTGTTGCTGAGAAGAAAAACAAGAAGTCTGAGTGGTCTGCGTTAGGTACTCCGTGGATTAAAACTGTTATGGGTATCGCTATTGTCGTAGCGATGATCCAGCAAGTGACGGGTGTTAACGCCATTGTGTACTATGCCCCCACCATGTTGAAGAATGTTGGGTGGACCAGCCAAAATGCGGTCTTTGGCTCTATTCTTATTGGTGTTGTGTCGGTCATATCCTGCTGGGTTGGCCTGTCCATTGTAGATAAGGTGGGGCGGCGCCCCTTGCTACTGGGTGGTTTAGCGGGCACGGCCGTTTCTCTAGTGGCGCTTACCTTGGTGTATTGGCTTGCTCCCACAGATGAGTTGTGGGCGTCTAGCCTCATGCTTGCGTTAATGGGTGTCTTTATGGTGTTCCAGCAGTCTGCGGTGTCGGTAGCGACGTGGCTGCTGGTATCTGAGCTTATTCCGTCCGCGGTGCGTGGTATTGGCATGGGCATTGCTGGTTTGGCATTGTGGCTTATGAATTTTGTGGTGGCTATGTGCTTCCCGCCGCTTTTGGAAAGTATTGGCGGCGCGTGGACGTTCTTTGTGTTTGCGGTGCTGTGTGTGCTGTCGTTTGTTTTTGTGGACAAGGTAATTCCAGAGACGAAGAATCGGTCGCTTCCGGATATTGAGGAGGAGTTCCGTCTGCGTTATGCGGAGAAGTAGGGTGTATCTGCTGCTTACTTTGGTGTAGTGGGGGAAATCCGGTAAACTCTTTCGAGAGTGTCAGCCAGCATTGTGGTTTTCTCGCGTGCAAATCGGTTGGCAATAGACTTAACTTTATTGTGTTGGCTTAAGAAAGGAGCGTCCGCATGAAGGTCCGTAATTCCCTCCGGTCGCTGAAGAACAAGCCGGGCGCTCAGATTGTGCGCCGTCATGGCAAACTTTATGTCATTAACAAGAAAGACCCTCGCTTCAAAGGTCGTCAGGGTTAATTTGTGAAAGACGAAAAGTAAAGGGCATGGGTGTTTCTCATGTCCTTACTTTTTACCCATTACAGTATGTGATATATATCACATACTAAAGTGAAAGTTTCTTGCGTCAGAATCACATCTTTGTGAGTTGAACGAACGCAAGATGTGGGTGACAGGCTCCACGCATTTCCCGTTAAATCCCAAAAAATGAGATATCGACATGGGAATTTCACTTTTGTAATTCCTATATCTAGTGGTACTAGCGGAAATTTTGCACAAGTTATAGTGTCTTTTGTGTCAGTCACAGTGATGTGAATCAGTTGTCGCTAGCGAAGGATAACAATGAGCGTCGTCGTCTACACCAAACCCGCATGTATGCAGTGCAAGGCCACTCAGAAGGCTCTCAACAATGCTGGTGTTGAGTTTGAGATCGTAGACATTTCCATCGACGATGAAGCCCGCGAGTATGTCCTCGCCCTGGGCTACCTCCAAGCTCCCGTTGTCGTCACCGAAGAAACCCACTGGAGCGGTTTCCGCCCTGATCTCATCAACAAGTACGCTGTGCAAGCCGCCTAAGGTTAGGAAAAGTACGCACAGAGTGAACAGCCACTAACAGTCCCGAATATCATCACTACAGCACCGCTACACAACGTCGTCATCGCGTATTCAGTATGTCGTTGGCGACGTTGATGTGTGTGTTACACCCTTCTGCTAATACTAAAGAATGGCTAAAGCACCTTATTGAGGTGTTGCACTGAATCGCGTTGTACCGTGCTGGATCATATTGAACTGCATGAACGTTCTGTGTGAAGACTGCATGCTGTACGAAGACTGTACACTGTGTGAATACTGCATTGTAAATATTTATTGTGTTGTGAAGACTGCGTGAGGCAGAGGAGAAAATAGGAATTATGGGCGAAAAGAAGATTCTGACTGACGAGAACGGCCAACCGCTTGACTACCATTCACTGAATGCGATGTTGAACATTTACGACGAAAACGGACAAATCCGTTTTGAGTCCGACCGCGAAGCTGTTCGCCAGTTTTTCCTCCAGCATGTTAATCAGAACACTGTTTTCTTCCACACTCTTCAAGAAAAACTAGAATTCCTTTTGGAGAACGGTTACTACGACGAAAAGGTCATTAACCAGTACTCCTTCGCCTTCATTAAGAGCCTCTTCCAGCAGGCCTACGCGCATCGTTTCCGCTTTAAAACGTTCCTCGGCGCCTACAAGTACTACACCAGCTACACACTGAAAACTTTTGACGGTAGTCGCTACTTAGAACGCTATGAAGACCGCGTCTGCATGGTGGCACTAGCCCTTGCAGAAGGTGACGAGCAAATGGCCCGCTACCTTGTTGACGAAATTATTACCGGCCGTTTCCAACCCGCCACCCCCACCTTCCTCAACGAAGGCAAAAAACAGCGCGGCGAGCCCGTTTCCTGCTTCCTCCTGCGTATCGAGGACAATATGGAATCTATCGGCCGCGCCATCAACTCCTCCCTGCAGCTATCTAAGCGTGGCGGCGGCGTTGCTCTCCTCCTCACTAACCTGCGTGAGCAAGGCGCCCCCATTAAACGCATAGAGAATCAGTCGTCCGGCGTTGTCCCCGTCATGAAACTGCTAGAGGACTCCTTCTCCTACGCTAACCAGCTGGGTGCCCGGCAGGGTGCCGGCGCTGTCTACCTGCACGCTCACCACCCGGATATCATGCGTTTCCTCGACACGAAGCGTGAAAATGCTGACGAGAAAATCCGCATTAAGTCCCTCTCACTAGGCGTTGTCATCCCGGATATCACTTTTGAACTCGCCCGCAATAATGAGGACATGTACCTCTTCAGCCCCTACGATGTGGAGCGCGTCTACGGTAAGGCATTCTCCGACATTAACGTCACCGAGAAATACCGCGAAATGGTCGACGACCACCGCATTAAGAAGTACAAGATTAATGCCCGCAAGTTCTTCCAAACACTAGCCACTATTCAGTTCGAGTCGGGCTACCCCTACATCGTTTTTGAGGACACCGCTAACCGGGCTAACCCCATTGAAGGAAAAATCACCATGTCGAATCTCTGCTCAGAGATTCTGCAAGTGTCCACCCCTTCCACCTATAACGATGACCTCAGCTACTCCCATATTGGCCGCGACATTAGCTGCAACCTGGGCTCCATGAACATTGCCATGGCAATGGATTCCCCCAACTTTGAAAGAACTGTGGAAACCGCCATTCGTGGCCTTACCGCAGTATCTGACCAGACCAACATCCAGTCGGTGCCGTCTGTTGCGCGCGCTAATTCAGAAGGCCACGCAATTGGCCTGGGACAGATGAACCTGCATGGCTACCTTGCTCGTGAACACGTCCACTATGGTTCACCCGAGGCCCTCGACTTCACCAACATCTACTTCTACAGTGTGCTCTTCTACGCTCTGAAGGCATCGCACAAGCTGGCGGTGGAACGCAACACCCGCTTCATTAACTTCGAGAAATCTAAGTACGCCACCGGCGAGTTCTTCGAGAAGTACATAGAAAAAGAATGGGTACCGGTTACCGATAAAGCCAAGGAACTCTTCGCCAAATCCAGCGTCCAGATTCCCACCCAGGAGGACTGGAAGACGCTGCGCGACGACATCATGCGTGACGGCATCTACAACCAGAACCTGCAGGCTATCCCGCCCACGGGATCCATCTCATACATCAATAACTCCACCTCGTCGATCCACCCCATCGTGTCCAAAATTGAGATTCGTAAAGAGGGGAAGATCGGTCGCGTCTACTACCCGGCACCCTTCATGGCGAACGACAACCTGGAGTACTACACCGACGCCTACGAGCTAGGCTACAAACCCATCGTGGACACGTATGCTGTTGCCACTCAGCATGTAGACCAGGGGCTTTCTCTCACACTGTTCTTCCCGGATACAGCCACGACACGCGATATTAACAAAGCCCAGATTTACGCCTACTCCAAAGGCATTAAATCCCTCTACTACATTCGCCTCCGCCAAATGGCACTTGAAGGGACTGAAGTTGAGGGCTGCGTTTCCTGCATGCTCTAAAATGGCTATAGAGAAGATATAGGGAAGATGGACGCCCTGCCGGAGAAGCAGGACGTCCATCTTTTAACTATCTTTTGGTCATCTTTTGACCTTGTCCACCTCACCCGGAACAATAGGATATACCGAGCGGCCAGCGATAAAGCTAGCACCATAGCCAGCGATAAAAGGACACAGCATGAAAAAAGCGGACACTGTTCTCGTCACCGTCACAGGACGAGATAAGCCGGGTGTCACTTTTGCCCTCATGAGTATTCTCAGCCAGCATGATGCTGTCCTCCTTGATGTACAGCAGGTTGTCATTCGTGGCCGGCTTATCCTGACTGCTCTCATTGAGCGCCTCCCACAGTGCGGGGAACTTGTTACCGACATTGAAAATGGGATGGCCGCACTCGGCATGGACGCCGATATTGAAATCGGCTCCGACCCCGTAGGCTCCGGCTATACCGCAACCCACACAGTTCTCATCCTGGGCCGACCTATCACTGCGGAAGCCTTCTCCCGTATCGCCGGAACCCTCGCCGACCTAGGGGCTAACATTGCCTCCATTAAAGGCGTCGCCGACTATCCGGTAACAGGTATCGCTCTGCAAATTGTGGCCCGCAATGCTTCCGGTGAACGTATTTCCGGTATCCGTACCGCCCTCGCCTCACTTGCTACCGAACTTGGGGTCGATATTTCCTTCGAGCCAGACGAGTACGCTCGCCGTGCGCAACGCCTTATTGTCTTTGATGTTGATTCCACCCTCATCCAAGGTGAAGTCATTGAAATGCTGGCAGCACACGCAGGTAAAGAAGCAGAAGTGAAGGAGATTACAGACCGTGCTATGCGCGGCGAAATCGACTTTGCGGAATCCCTGCGGGAACGTGTCGCAACACTCCAAGGCCTGCCTGCCAGCATCATTAAAGAAGTATCCGACTCAATTGTGCTCACCCCGGGGGCCCGCACCACCATCCGCACCCTTAAACATTTGGGCTTCAAATGCGGTGTTGTCTCTGGCGGCTTTAACCAGGTTATCGCCCCCCTGGCGGAGGATCTGGAACTCGACTTTATGCGGGCAAACGAACTCGATATCAAAGACGGTGTCCTTACCGGCAAAGTTAACGGCGCCATTGTTGACCGCGCCGGCAAAGCCGCAGCACTCAAAGAATTCGCCGAACGGGAACGCGTATCACTGTCGCAAACAGTGGCAGTGGGTGACGGTGCCAACGACATAGACATGTTAAAAGCTGCAGGTATGGGGATCGCCTTCAACGCGAAACCGGCATTACGCACCGTGGCCGATAACTCTGTTAACTTCCCCTATCTTGATGAAGTACTGTTCATGCTGGGTGTTACCCGCTCCCAAATAGTGGCGGTTAATGGGGACATACGCCACGATTAGTGCAGGATTAGTGCAGTGAGCCAGTAATTCTCCGCAGAGAATTGAGCACTACCTCAGTGTTTGTTGTCTCCCAATAGGGTGGAAGGCTCTTCCGCAGGTAGCTACCGTAGCGTGCCGTCACCAGGCGGGAATCCATAACTGCAATAACGCCCCGGTCCGTGCTGGAGCGCAGCAGGCGGCCTGTTCCCTGGGCCAGAAGAAGTGCTGCATGAGATGCGGAGACGGACATGAAGCCGTTTCCGCCGTGCTCATTAATAAAGTCAAGCCGCGCCGACATAAGTGGATCATCGGGGCGGGGAAAAGGGATGCGGTCAATAATAACGAGGGAACAGGACGGCCCGGGAACATCCACACCCTGCCAGAGCCCCAGCGTTCCTACCAGGCAACTTTCTTCCTGCTCGGCGAAGTCCGTGATAAGCGAGCTCATAGTGGCTTGCCCCTGGCAGAGCACTGGGTAGGATACGTGGTCGTCTAGATAGCTGGCTACCTCGTCTGCTGCGCGCCGGGAACTACACAACACCAGTGTGCGGCCACCGGCTGCGTTAATAAGATCCTCCATCCGCTGCAGTGTGGCAGGGGAGGTGGTGCCCTGCGCAGGGCGGGGCAGATCTGCGGCAACGTAAAGAATGCCGGATGATCGGTGGTCAAAAGGAGACCCCACATCCAGGCTTTCCCACGTAGAGGTTGTAGAAGCGGGCGCAGGCGCGGTTGGGGACGCCGACGCGGGTGAAGATGCCGTCGCGGACGTGTCAGAGTCTTGGCTTTGGCTCGGCAGCCCCCATTGACGTGCCATTGTTTGGAATGAGCCGCCTGCCTGCAGTGTGGCAGAGGTAAGAATGACGGTGGAATCCGCGAAAAGATGGTCGCGTAGTACCGCCGAAACAGATAGTGGCGCCACATGAATTTCGTAGCCGCGGCGCTCATCGTGGCTCATCCACACAACATGGGTGGGGGAGCTAGCCATCACCACATCACACACGTCAACAATCTGGTTCAAATTGCCAATAGTTTGTTTCTTCGCAGTGGCTTTTTTCGGGTTGGAGAGAATATCGGCTTCTTGGACGGGACCAATAGATGTTAGAAGCGCACTGGCGGAGGAGCGGAGCACAGTAAGTGCAGCTGTCTGTTGGTCGGTAAGGCTGTCCCAGCGTCCAATGGGACTATTCTCCATGGCAGTAATAGTGTGTTCAATAGTGTCCTGGAAATTGTCGACGTCTTCTTCGCCGGCATAGTGAATAAGGCGCTTCCCCAGCATTTCTAACCCGGTAGCGGAGAGTGTTCCGGCAATAACGTTGGTGACGCGACTCTCTAACTCGTGCGCCTCATCAATAATGACAACATCATGGTCGGGAAGAAGATTGATGGGTGACGCTGCGTCGATAGCCAACATGGCGTGGTTAGTCACAACGATATCTGCTTGATAGGCCTGTTGACGGGCCTGCTCCGCAAAACATTCGGCGCTGAAAGTACAGAGGGAAGAGCCAATACAGGATTGTGTATCTACTGAAAAGGTTTTCCACACAACATCGGAAACACCTGGTTTGAGGTCGTCGCGGTCGCCAGTGTCCGTGTTTAACGCCCACTCGTGGATACGCTGCGCCTGCAAACCCTTTTCAGAGGGAATAAGTGCAGTAGTCCCCTCATCGTCTGTGTCAGGATCGTTACCGGCGTCCAACGCGTTTAGGCACAGATAATTATTGCGTCCCTTTAAGAGCGCAAAAGTGGGTCGCCGCCCAAGGTCTTCCGCAAGCGCATCCACAAGAAGCGGAAGATCACGCCGACATAGCTGGTGTTGCAACGCAATGGTGGCGGTGGACACCACTACAGTGTGTCCAGTTTCCACCGCGTGGCGCAGTGCCGGAACCAGGTACGCCAACGACTTACCGGTACCCGTGCCCGCCTGCACCGCCAAATGCTTGCCGGTAGCCATAGCGCGGTCTACCGCGGTTGCCATCTGCTGCTGGCCGGTACGTTCCTGACCCCCTATAGCCGTCACCGCTTTTTCTAACAGCTCTTCCACACTGGGAAGCGAACTGTGAAGTGAACTAGACAGTGAATCGGGAAGTGAGTCAGATGGCGAGCTAGACGGTGAAGGGGAGTCTGATGCCGGTGAGGAAGCCACGTCAGAGAGATCCTCCACGAGTCCCATAGTCTCCGTTAGAAACCAACAAACTGGGTGGGGATAGCTGGCTCACCACGTGATAGAGAGAGCCCCTCCCACGGCAACTGTTTGAGATTGTCATACAGTAGGCTACGGGCATCATCGAGGGTGGGGAGACCGTCCTGAACTTCACCGTTCACCATGTAGTCAATGGTGAGCTTTTCACAGTTCAGTGTGCCAGTGTCAGGTGTGTCAGCACCCAACGGGGTAACAATTTCGGACACCATCGTGCCAGTGGCGCGAGACGTACGGAAGCCCTGCTTACTACCGCCACGGGTTTCCTTATGGCTGGAGCGTTTCGCAACGCGCTGACCATCCACCTCAACAAGCTTGAAAACAAGCTCGGCAGTGGGAGCACCAGAGCCAGTCACCAGGGACGTCCCCACCCCGTAGGCGTCAACAGGTTCAGCACGAAGCGCCGCAATGGAGTATTCATCCAGGTCACCAGAGACAACAATGTGCGTATTGTGGGCGCCCAAAGAATCAAGCTGCTGACGCACCTGCCGCGCCAGTACACCCAGATCACCGGAGTCGATACGCACCCCGCCCAGTTGCGGGCCGGCTACCTCAATAGCGTTGGCAACACCCTGAGTGATGTCGTATGTATCCACAAGGAGCGTGGTATCCGTCCCCATCGCCTTGATCTGGTGGCGGAAAGCAGCCTTTTCATCGGCCTGGTTATCGGTGGTGTGCAGCAGTGTGAAGGAGTGTGCAGACGTTCCGCCCACGGGGATATTCCAGCGGTAGCCGGCGGCAAGATCCGACGTGCTGGTGAAGCCCGCAATGTAGGCGGCGCGGGCACCAGCCACAGCACTTTCTTCATGGGTGCGCCGGGCGCCCATTTCAATGATGACGCGGCCATCTGCGGCGGCTGCCATGCGTGCGGCGGCGGTGGCGACAGCGCAGTCATGGTTCAGAATGGAGAGCGCGAGTGTCTCTAGGATCTGACATTCAGCAAAAGTGCCTTGCACGGTGAGGATGGGGGAGCCGGGGAAGTAGAGGTCGCCTTCGCGGTAGCCGCTGATGCTTCCGGAGAAGCGGAAGTTCCGCATCCATTCGAGGGTGTCGTCGGAGAGGAAGTCACTGCAGTAGTCAATTTGCTCGTCAGTGAACTGGAAGTTTTGCAGTTGTTCTAGCAGTCGTCCGGTGCCAACAACAACCCCATAGCGGCGGTCGTGGGGCAGACGGCGGCCAAAGATCTCAAAGGTGGTTTGTCGGCTTGCCATGGGTGTGCCATTGGCTTTTTCGGCGGCGAGAGCCGCATCCACCATGGTGAGTTCGTACATATCCGTTAGCAGCGCAGGGGCGCCACGGTAAGTGTCCATAAATACTCTTCTCAGAGGTTTTTACGCGGGTTATGTCTCTAAGTTTACTCACCTCCAGGGGGTATCGAGCGAACTGTCTATAGTGAATAGCAGAGTGAATTACACTGAGGTCGATTACTGAAGTGGATTGTTCTAGCAGTCAACAGTATGAGGGCGTTCACGGATAAGTGATTGATCAGTGCATGATGTGTGGCGGGAAAGGATAAGGATTTCGCGCATGGTAAGCAGTGCGGCAGGGGGCAGTGCGAAAGACGGCAGTGTGGCAGGGGGCAGTGTGGCAGGAGAGAAAACCGCACCCATTGGGGTTTTCGACTCCGGGGTAGGGGGGTTGACGGTTGCACGCGCCATTATTGACCAACTGCCGCACGAGGCTCTTCTTTTCGTGGGTGATGGGGCGCATGGTCCCTACGGTAATCAGTCGATGGAGGCAGTACAGGGGTATGCCGTTGCTATCGGTGATTATCTGGTAGACCAGGGCTGTAAAGCCATTGTTATGGCATGTAATACCGCTACGGCAGCGGCTTACGAGACGTTTCAAAAGCGTTACAGCATCCCCATTGTGCAGGTGATAACTCCGGCAGTGAGGCGTGCTGTGGCGACCACACGATCGGGCAAAGTGGGGGTAATTGCCACACAGGCGACGGTTGATTCAGGTGCCTATGCGCGCGAATTCGAGCGCTTGTGTCAACGCCAGCCAGAGTGCGGGGACGTCACAGTGTTGAGCGTGGCTTGTCCGCGGTTTGTGGATTTTATTGAGCGTGGTGTCACGACGGGACGGCAGGTTTTAGGTTTGGCGGAGGGGTATCTGTCGCCGTTGCAGGAGGCGGGGGTGGATACGCTTGTTTTGGGGTGTACGCATTATCCGCTGCTTTCCGGCATTATTCAGATGGCTGTCGGGATGGATGTTGCACTGATTAACTCTGCGGAGGAAACGACGAAGGATCTTGTGCGGTTTTTAACGGAGCAGGATCTTCTGGCGCCAACTATCCCGGATGACGAAACGGGTGTTGATGAAGTGGGTGTTGTGGGAGGTCCGCTGCACCGTTTTGAAACAACTGGCGATCCAGTATTGTTTGAGCACTTGGCGCACCGATTTTTGGGGCCGGTAGTGGGGTTTGTAGAAGCGACGCGGTTATTGGATTACTAAATTACTAGCCGGATGGTAAGCGGTTTTGTCGTTTTAGCGTTCTCTATTTCGTATTGTGGAACCCTATTTTCATTTAGTGATTGATCCTTGTCGCTTTCCTCACACCTTCTTCCTGTTGTGCTATTTTGCCTCGATATTGGCCTCACACTTGAGCTGGAAAACTGGAACCATGGAGACATGCGTTTGACTGTGATTGGTTGTTCAGGAAGTGTCGTGAGTCCCCATTCACCCGCATCCTGCTACCTTCTCCAGTCCGCCGGCCAGCGCCCCATCATCATGGATATTGGTAATGGATCAATGGGAACTCTGCAAGAACTTGTTGATCCCAGCGGCTGCGATCTTGTTAATTCGCATCTTCACCCCGACCACACAGCTGATATTCCCAGCCTTATTGTGTGGAGACGGTATTCGCACCGGTCAACAACACGGCCAGCTACTGTCTTCGGGCCGTCCACATTCCTTAAAAAAGTGGGGGAGTGGTTTGCTGATGATTACGGTTCCTGCCACGACCTTACTGATACTTTTGATTTTCACCCGTGGGATGTAGCTGCGCCCCAGCATCTCAACGGCTGTACTTTTCAGGCTTTTCCTGCCGATCATCCCGGGGAGGCCTACTGTATGCGGGTAACGGAGGATACCACTGGGGCAACATTCTGTTTCTCTGGGGATACTGGGCCTTGCGAAGGTGTTTACAAGGCTAGTAAAGATGTTGATGTCTTCTTGTGTGAGGCAACGTGGACAAGTAATCCTAATCTGCCTGAGCACATGCATCTTACGGGAGCGTTGGCGGGCGCGCTGGCGTCAGAGAATCATGTTGGCCGCTTGTTGCTCACGCATATTTCTCCCTGGACCGATAGTGAAGCTGTTTTGGCGGAAGCTAGGGAGACGTCAACTGTGCCTACTGAACTGGTAAGTCCCCGGGCGGTTTATGAGTGGTAGTAGGCTCTAGGTGTGTCTACTACTGTAAATTCTCGCGCCGATGGGCGTGCTGTTGATGAACTTCGTCCCGTTACTATCACTCGTGGTTTTACCGAGAATCCGGCAGGCTCTGTGCTGATTTCTATGGGGAATACCCGCGTTATGTGCACTGCGTCTGTGACGCAGGGAGTACCCCGTTGGCGTAAAGGATCCGGTCTAGGGTGGCTAACAGCTGAATACTCTATGCTTCCGGCTGCCACGAATGAACGCTCTCAGCGTGAATCCACACGCGGCAAGGTGGGGGGTCGTACGCACGAGATTTCTCGCCTTATTGGCCGTTCTCTGCGGGCAGCTATTGATCTATCGGCACTGGGAGAAAACACTATTGCCCTTGACTGTGATGTACTGCAGGCAGATGGTGGTACGCGGACTGCATCCATCACCGGCGCCTATGTTGCACTTGCTGATGCTGTTACCTATCTACTGTCGCAGGGGCTTATTACCGGTGGTAATCCGCTGAAAAACAGTATTGCGGCAATCTCTGTGGGCGTTATTGACGGCGAAGTACGTCTTGATCTTCCCTATGAGGAGGACTGTCGTGCGGAAGTTGATATGAACATCATCTGCACTGGTGATGGTCGTCTGGTGGAAGTACAGGGTACTGCGGAGGGTGAGCCTTTTGACCGGGCTGTTATGAATAGTCTGCTCGATATGGGGCAAATGGGGTGTGCCGCGTTAAGTAAGACACAAAATGATGTTCTCGCTGCCCCGTATCCCTTCCCCGCTAAGCTCGGTACTGGCAACTGCGTTTAATCACTGCTCCCTAGCGTTATAAGGAGAAACCGTGAAATTACTTGTTGCTTCCCGCAATAAGAAGAAATTGTCTGAACTGGAACGGGTATTAGCTGCTGCGCATCTCACCAGTATTGAAGTCGTCGGTTTAGACGAGGTGAAAGAATATCCAGAAACGCCAGAAACTGGTGCTACGTTTGCCGAGAATTCTCTTATTAAAGCCCGTGACGGTGCCGCTCATTCCGGTTGGGTGACAGTTGCTGATGATTCTGGTCTACAAGTTGATGCCTTGAACGGAATGCCGGGTGTCTTGTCAGCTCGCTGGTGCGGGGAACACGGCCGCGATGAGGACAATCTGCACCTGGTGTTGGGTCAATTGCGTGATGTTCCCGATGAGCGTCGGGGGGCAGGTTTCGTTTCTGCAGTAGCTATTGTGGTACCGGAGTCAGTGGCTAGCGCGGCAAAACTTGCTGAGTATGACCTTCAACCGGAGATGGTTGTTGAGCGGGAATGGCGTGGCAGTATTACACGCCAGCCACGTGGTGACAATGGTTTTGGGTATGATCCCATTTTTCGGCCGTGTGATGCTGATGGGCGCACATCGGCAGAATTAGCACCTGCGGAGAAAGATGAGCGTTCGCATCGTGGCCAAGCTTTACGTGCTGCGCTTCCTCTTTTTACGGCTTTAGCACAGCTGGAAGCATAAATATGCGGCTAGGTTAGCTTAACGATTTGGTATTAAGGATACTGTGACCTGTACAGTATGAGAGTCCCTTATGAGAATTTCTTGTACAGGACATGCGCGAGTGGCGGAATTGGCAGACGCGCTAGATTTAGGTTCTAGTGTCTAAGGACGTGCGGGTTCAAGTCCCGCCTCGCGCACAGAAAAGCCCTTCGGAACGTGGTGTTTCCGGAGGGCTTTAGTGTGTTTACGCGCTTTGAGATGCTGTTTTACAGATTGAGTTCTTTAATGATGCGCGCAACGTGGCCGGTTGCTTTGACGTTATACTTCGCCAAAGCGATAGGATCAACAAGGAAGGTGGAGCGAATAACTCCCTGTACTACTTTCCCGTAGTTTTTCTTCTCTCCGAAGGCTCCCCATTCTTGCATGACAGTCTTATCGGGGTCTGAGAGGAGGGGAAAAGTGAGGTCATATTTGTCGCGGAAGGCGGCAAGTTTTTCTGGTTTGTCGGGAGAAATGGCAATAACGTCAATTCCGGCAGTGTTGAGTTGGGCAAGATTGTCGCGGAAGTCGCAGGCTTCTTTTGTACAGCCGGGAGTGTTGGCGCGTGGATAAAAGTAGACGATAACTCGTTTACCTGCGTAATCGTCAAGGCTGACGGTGTTGTTGTGGTCGTCGGTAAGCGTGAAGCGGGGAGCTTGTTCGCCTGCTGAGAGAGTTACCTTATTCGGTGTTGTAGAAGTGTTCATAGTCACAGCGTAGCGACTTTCCGTTGATTCGTCGGCTATTAGGCCATAGTGCAGTACGCTAAAGGGGGAACACTATCTAAAGTGTGTACGTGAAAATATAGCTGGAAAATATAGCTGGAGGACATTATGGCTCAGGACTTCGACGATATTGAGCTGAACATTGCTGCTGCTCGCGATAACCTTGCGGCAACTCTTGATGAGATTGCCGATCGCGTAGATCCCTCTAACGTTATGGAGAAGGGTAAAGCTGCTGCGAAGGATGCATTGCAGAAGGTTGAGGTGCAGATCGCATTAGGTGTCGCTGCTGCTGTCGCTTTGGGGTCTATCGTTATTTCTATTGTTCGCCATCACAAGAAGTAGCGATTGCATGTAGTGCTTGTGAAACTACGCATTGTCGGTAGTTTTACTTGTTAGCGTGAAAAATAAGGGGTGGGGCTCACACCTATGTGAGCCCCACCCCTTAATGCTTGCTAGCTGTCTGTTGCCTGCTAGCTAGTTGGTGTTCTGGTTAGCATTTCCGGCTTTCCATTGAGACCACGGAATGTTCCAATCTCCTAGGCCTTCAATACCTTCCAAAGTTCCACCCTTAGTATTCTTTACGAATACGGGGTCTCCAGCTTTCATCGTGTGATAGACCCATTCACCGTTTTCGGGGGACACGTTAAGGCACCCGTGGCTAGTATTACTGGATCCTTGTGCCCAAAGGGACCATGGTGCAGCGTGAATGAAGATACCGCTGTATGACATGCGGGTGGCCCAGTAAACAGTGGTTTTGTAGCCTTCTGGCGAGTTTGTGGGAACTCCGAACGTGGAGGAGTCCATAATCATGGATTCGTGCTTGTCGCCAATGTAGTAGATGCCATTAGGGGTTGGATGAGCATCCGATCCCATAGAAATGGGGATAGTCTTAATGACTTGGCCGTTCTTCTTAATAGTGAGTTGGTGCGTGTTATCGTCGGCAAAGCCTTCAACTCGATCCCCAATGGTGTAGGCGGAGTGGAGATCTTTCTGCCCGTAGAGACTATCGCCGAGGTCATGACCATAGCACTTGACGTCAATGTTGATCTTGGTTCCAGGCTTCCAGAAGTGTTCGCCGCGCCAGCGTACTTCAGTATCGCTCATCCAGTAGAAAGCTCCGTCTACTTTCGGAGAGGTCTTAATGTGGATGCAGTCTTGTGCAGCCTGGCGGTTACCAATGGGCTCATCAAATTTCACTGCAACGGGTTGTGCTACACCGGCAACTGTTCCATCGAGGGGATAGATCCAGGGCATTGTGAAATTGTCTGGCTTAACAGTGTGGAAGTTTCGCTGGAAGTTAAAACGCTTATCGCCTTTTGTAGCGAAAGACTTAATGGTGTAGCTCTGGTCATAACCTAGAGGCTCTGTGCTAGACCAATGATTCCCCTCCTGCGTACCCTTTACTTCTTTGCCTGTTTCATCATTGGTAAGCCGTACAGAGCCGAGAGTACCGCTGGTGGCTTGGACCAGGATGGGGGAAACAACGTTAACGTTAGTTGCGGCTTCCCCCACAGATGCCTGTATTGATGGTGGTTTCCCAGAATCTTCTGTTGCGTGGCAGCCAGTTAAGCCAACTGTTAAAGCAACAGTCGCAGCAATAGCTGCGAGAGCGGGATGACGTCGAACAGCACGACGCATAGAGGAACCTCCGAAAAGCAAAAATAATGTGCGCGAAATACACGGAATGTACAGAATGTGTGGAGTACACGGCACCTAATCCGTAGTACTTAACGTGCGCCCAATCTGCACCTAAGCTGTGTCCAAGCTGCGTTCAACCTGTACGGTAGCAATCACGGTATTAATCGCGGTATCAATTTATTCCCTGATAAAGGATGTATCGTTTGCAAGTTTAGCTGTGCCGTGTAACAACAGAAAAACTCCCAGCTAATACTTTTTAGCCGGGAGTTTCTTTCTCGTGCACCACCAGGGACTCGAACCCTGAACCCACTGATTAAGAGTCAGTTGCTCTGCCAATTGAGCTAGTAGTGCATAACTTGTTGCTTTTCACTCTTGCTGTGTGCAACAGAGAAAACTTTATAACGTTCTTTTCCTAGAAACAAATTGACTGGTAAGGGCAGGTAAACGAGAGGGGCGGCAGGCGGTTGATATCCCGCATGCCTCCCCTCGTTGGATATTATGTCCTCATATAAGTGAGGATTATTACTTTTTCAGACCGTTAATGAAGCCCTTGGCTTTATCGGCAACTTTCCCGGCTTTTTCAGCAGCAGCATCTTTTGCGTCGGATAGGGCGTCCTGTGCAGATGCAGCGGCCTGATTAACCTTTCCTTCTGTCTTTAACTGCTCGTCGCCAGTGACGTCTCCAAGGCCTCCCTTGGCTTTACCAGCGATATCTTTAGCGGAGTTTTTGATTTTGTCATCGAGAGACATATAAAGCCCTTTCACATTCTTTCGCAATAGTGTGCAGTCTTTCGCGATGCGAACAGAGCTACGTATTCATGCATACGATCCTGTTCGTGTGGCTATAGCGGCTACATTTTCACGCTAACAAAGTTTCCTCATACGACAAGAGGAAAGGTCAATGATTTTTAGTGATGAAGAGTACAGGGGTATGAGCTGTGTGAACGATGCGTCGATTGAGAGAAATGAAAAGGATCCCCATACGTCGTGTACGGGGATCCTTCTATGGGTGAGTGACGAGACTCGAACTCGCGACAGCCAGGATCACAACCTGGTGCTCTACCAACTGAACTACACTCACCATCAACTCATTATGAGTGCTGCTTCAGGCAGCAAGCTAATACTAGCGAAGATTGTGGTTTAGGAAAAATCGGCAAGTTTTTCTTTAATATCATCTTCGCTGGGACCAGGCTCCGGAACAAAGGCTACAGCGCGGTAATAGGCCAGTTCGCGAATAGATTCTTTAATGTCTGCCATGGCGCGGTGGTTCATACCTTTAGGAGGCTGGTTGACATAGATATAGGGGAACCAGCGGTGGCATAGTTCCTTAATGGTGGAAACGTCAATCATGCGGTAGTGCAGGAAGTTATCGAGCTCCGGCATATCGCGGGCGATGAAAGCGCGATCCGTGGCAATACTGTTGCCAGCTAGTGGTGCGGTACGCGGTTCTTTCACGAAGCGCTTAATGTAGTCCAGTACCTGTTTTTCTGCTTCCGCAACTGTGACGGTACTGCGGCGAATCTCCTCGGTAAGTCCCGAGCGTGCATGCATCTCTGTAACAACATCATCCATGCTATTCAGTAGTTCGTCAGAGGTGTGTATGACTATATCGAGTCCGGGAGTCTGGCCGTCTTCGTCACCGAGGATGTTGAGGTTGCTGTCGGTGACAAGGACGGAGATTTCTACAAGTGCGTCCTTGGCACGGTCAAGGCCGGTCATCTCGCAGTCTATCCAGACAATACGGTCGAGTTTTTCGGGAAGGTGCGTGGGGGAAATCATGGTCATTTGTTATCACCTGCTAGTGCCCCATAACTGAGTTTATTGATGGGGCTTGTAATCATATGTGGAAGGTATCCCACGGCATTCAGCATTTTGCCAATAGCACCAGGAACAATACGCCGTTTGTTACGTGCTAACGCAGCAAGAGACTGTTCTGCAACTTGATCGGAGTTTGCCCACATGAAAGCGGGGATCATGCGGTCGAGGAAGGTTTCTTCACTCTTCGGTTTATCAGAAGGACGAACTGGGCCAGGAGCCAACAAAGTGACATTAATACCGTAGCCTTTGAGCTCATCATGAAGTGACTCAGAGAAGATATTGACGAATGCCTTAGTGCCGGCATAAGTAGCGTTATAGGCAATAGGCATATTGCCTGCGGCGGAACCGACATTCAGAATGGCTCCTTCTCCGCGCTCAATCATGCGTGGGAGTACCGCGAGGACAAGTTCATGAACAGTACTGGCATTGAGCTGGAACTGCAAGTGTTCTTTCTCCTCTGGCAGTTTAGCGACACTGCCGAATGTAGCGGTTCCTGCATCATTGCAAAGGATAGTGACGTCGAGCGTGCGGAGCTCATCGGTAAGTTCTTTACGAGACGCGGGATCGGAAAGATCGCAGGGACGGCACAGTGCCTCCACCCCGTAGGTGGTAGTGATCTCGGTGGCTAATTCTTTAAGGACGTCTGCGCGGCGTGCTACAAGAATAACGTTGTAGCCACGTTGCGCCAGATGTAGTGCGAGAGATCGGCCAATGCCTTGTGAAGCACCAGTAACGACGGAGTAAGTCTGTGTGGTAGGTTGCGGAAATGCCATGTGCCTAAGTCTAGGCTATAACCATGCACAGTACGTTTCTGCATGCCATTCCCCGAGGCGATTCCCGTTGTAGCAGGTCTGTATCTCTACGGTTCATAGGGTTAGTAAGTGCTGCTGTCGTTACGGTGGCAACAGCAGGATGCGCCATAGATGTAGACGGTACGCAAACAGGGGATTCTTCTGGGGAGAGTACTAGTAGTTCGCCCAGTAGTAGCTTACAAACGCATCACTCGGGTAAACCACGTACGCCTGTTTCGCCGCGAGTATCACGGAGGAATAAGAATAAGGCAGCAGGAATTAGGTTTACTGTGCTGCGCGATTTTGGGCTGCATAGTTACCACGATGCGCTTACGCACGCTCGTTTTCTGACGGTAAAGGGACGCGCACCTAAAACTGGTTATAAACGCGCTCAGTATGGGCGAAGTTGGGATGACAATAACGACGCTCCGTTAGGACACAACGGATGTCGAACTCGTGAAGACATTCTGCAACGAGATCTAGTGAATGTGACATTCCGTCCGCGTACGCACGGTTGTGTGGTGGAAACAGGTGTACTGCATGATCCATATACAGGTGATGTTGTCTACTTCCAGCATGGTCAAAAGACAAGTGCCCTAGTGCAGATAGATCATGTGGTTGCACTTGCTGACTCATGGGTTAAAGGTGCGCAGTCGTGGAGTGCGGATGTGCGTCGCGCGTTCGCTAATGATCCCCGTAATCTTTTAGCTGTGTCAGGATGGGTCAATGCACAAAAGGGATCGGGGGATACGGCCACCTGGTTACCACCCAATAAGATTTATCGCTGTGAGTATGTTGCGAGACAGGTTGAGGTAAAGAGGCTTTACGGTTTGTGGGTTACCAAGGCTGAACAAGCTGCAATGATCACTGTGTTGCAAAAGTGTTCATAGAATATCTCGCCGTTATACAAAATTAATGATTGCAACAGATGCAATGTCTCTTAGGTTTAAATGTCCTTTCTGAGTTATAAATAATAAAGCCTGCTCATTTGTGCAAAAACTATTTTTATTATCTACAAATGCTAAGTTTGGTGACATTGTGAATACTTCTTCGAAGGCATGGTGTTGTGTACACCCGTAGTTCGCCTAGATAGCGAAATGATTTCGGGGAAGTGGCAATAAGGTTCTCTTTTCTTAAGAAATTGTAGGAATAACTAAATCGTTCTTGTAACAAGATATCTTCTGTAGAAGACAATTGCGGTGACTACAGTATTGATGTTTGCAGATCAGCGTATGTCGTTGAATAAATAGCTACATAACGCTGTCATCTGCATAATCAGGGGAGGGTTTACCTTCTACGAATGAGAGCGCGCATACGGCATCTCTGAATCATCTAGATGAACCCATATACTTCCCGTGGGGGCAAGCATCTCATGCAAGGCAT
>NZ_WVRS01000010.1:60081-72270 GCF_011525565.1 Lawsonella sp. | reverse complement strand
ATACAGGCTTCATCACACCACTAATCTTCTTCTCGATCTTCGTCACCAAAATAATGACCGCGCACAGTAAACCACACTCCTTTCTCCCATGGAGGTCCTACTTCTCCTTGCTTCGCACCACAGAAGCCTATGAAAGTTCCTATTTTTCTGTGCGAACTGCAGAATTTTTCTTTCGCTGATGGTCGATTATTTCTTCAGTAATGGCAGGCCATCCTTTTGGGACTTGCAGACTATTTCCTCAAGGCTGTCAGAATCTGTTTACGACCAGCAGAATGTTCCTTGCCACCAGGGTATTTCTTAGAAAGACCATGTTGAAAAAGGCCTATAGTGTTTGTTCTCTGCGCCATATAATTGCCACTGGTGGTAATAGCGCTTGACCGATTCACAGTATTTGTCAACTATTACTCATATACGTTTATTAATCTGTCCAGACCCGACGGGGTCACGTCCCGAGGATTACCTCATGCACAGCAAGATTATTCGTACTGCGGCTGGTTTCTTTGCTAGCTGCGCTATTCTTACTGGCACTGTTACTGTTGCCCAGGCGACTCCGCTTACAGACCTACCAACTAACCTGCCAGCTGAACTACCAGCTGCAGGTGAAGGTTTCCTCCGGACCGCCCCCAATGTTCCTGTCCACAAGGCCAGCTACGGTCCTGACACCTCACTTGCGCAGGCCCGCAAAGCGGCTGGCGTTACCACAGGTCAGCCCTGGCCCTATGCCGATCCGCAAAATACTGAGATCCCGGATCCCAGTGTTTACAGCACTGTCCCGGAAATTCGTACCCCGGGTTGTAAACTGACCAAGCAGCACCCGTACCCGGTTGTTCTTGTTCATGGTACGTGGGCCAATGCGCAGAAGTGGGAGGATCTTGCTCCTTTCCTGCAGCAGCAGGGCTACTGCATCTTCGCCATGAACTATGGTTTTGATGCGCGTTCCGCCATCTATCACAACGCTAAGGCCGGCAAGTTCGCCACCAACAATATTTATTCTTCTGCCATTGAGCTGAATAACTACGTCAATAAGGTTCTAAAGCTTACTGGCGCTAAAAAAGTTGACCTCATTGGCCATTCACAGGCTGGTCTAGTCTTCCACCTGTGGATGCATGATTTCCGCGGAAACCTTCGCACTAAGCATTCCATCACCCTTGCCGGTACTAACCACGGCACCACTATGATGGGTCTTTCCGCTTTCCCCGTGTGGCAGTTCCCCACTTTGGCCAGGGATCTTTCCGCTATTCTTTCAAGTGCCGCTATCCAGCAGCTAGTGGGTTCTCCGATGGTGCGTTACATTAATTCGCTTCCGGATTCCATGCCCGGCGTGCGCTACACGGCAATTGCTACGAAGCATGACATGACGTCTACCCCTTACGATGCAACCTTCTTGAAGGCTCTTCCGGGTGCGGTTGTTCATAATGTGACGGTTGAGGATGTGTGTAAGCCTGGTGAGACGCTCAGCCACAATAAGCTCACCACGAATAAGTCCGTGCAGGTTCTTATTCTTCGTGCTCTGCAGGATGCGCAGATAACGTGTGCTGGCACTCAGTGGGCTCGCTAAACCTAGTTATCCCCCACAATTGCATCTGTAATGCGTATACATACTGATAATGCATAAGAGCTGCAGAAAAGTTATGCCCCCGCTACCAATTGAGCGGGGGCATAACTTTATTTGTGTGCCGATATGTATCCGTATTGGCACTTATTTACGTGTTTGTATCGGCGTGTGTTTGTGGTGATGGCTAATTCTTGTGGGTCTTGATGGCCTTGACAATCCAAATGATGAGGCAGGCACCCAGGAAAGCGGTGACGAAACTCCAGAAGAATCCGGCGCTGTCTTTGCCAAGGGCGAAGCCGAGAATAGCTCCGCCGATTAAACCGCCTGCTACGCCGGCGCCAATGTTGGCCCATACGCCCATCTGCTCATCGGTCTTCATGACCTTTGAGGCAAGCCAGCCTGCAAGTCCACCAAAAATAATCCAGCCTAGGAATCCAAAGGCGAGATGCATGAGCTATTCCTTCCGTGAGTTTCTACAGTTATTACGGTCAACACCAGAGCGGTGATGTTTAATCCTCTTTAGTCCTCGTCGTCATCCTCGGGGAGGAATTTCAGCATGGCTTCCACGCTGGGGATGACGAACCAGGCGGAACCGGTGACGTGCATAAAGTTCATGATGGTGTCGTGGACACCGTCGGAGCCTGTCATGCGGTCGATCATGTCTTCTAGTTTCCACTGCTCGTTGGTGAAGCCAACGAAGAGGGTGCCGTGGTGGTGCATGTCTCCGTAGGCGACGTTGCGGCGCCATACTTTTATTTCGCGTTCGTCGGTGTCAATGTTGGTGCGGGCAACGTGAGCGGAGACGGGTTTTACGTCGTCATCGAATTCAATGTTGTCCAGTTTGGTGCGGCCGATTGCTTGTTCTTGTTCCGGCACGCTGGTTTCGTACCAGTTGAATTTTGTGTGCTCGAAGGGTTGGAAGAGGAGGATGGAGGATCCGGCGCCTGGCTGTCCATCTGGTACAGCCACATGCTGCGGGGCTTCTAGACGGCCGGGGTTTTCGGTGCCGTCAACGAAACCGGTAAGGTCCAGGTTTCCGTGGTAGCCCCAGCCGCGATGCTCGGAGGTCATGCGAACATTATTTCCGAAGTTGATAATGATTTCCCGGGCCCAGTCCCAGCATGCGTCCATTCCTGCGGCACTGATCCAGATCCAGAAATCGTGTTGCTCGGCGGGCATGGTGAAACCGTCTTCGCCTTTTGCCTCAGAAAAGTCGTGCACGTTTGCTGGGATGTCCTCTGCATCTGCTATTTCTGCCCAGAGACTGGGGCGGACGCCCACCACCACATTCACCATATCGGTGGTGGCGGGGTTGCCGGCTACGGCGAGAGTTTGTAGTGCTTCTTGCACGTTAGCTCCGGCGGTAAGGTCAAAGGTAAGAAAGAGATGTTCTGTTGCCCCGAAGGCAAATAGTCCAGACTGTGCGTTCATGGCTTACATTCTACCCATCGCACTACGCTCATTCCTGGTATTAGGCTGGCAAAGACGTAGGGTATAAGGGTGAATCAAAACGCTTTTCCCACGTGTAATGGTCCGTTGCGTAGTGCGCTTGCCCCGAAGGCGTACCAGTTAGGCCTTACCGCCGTGCAGTCCATGGCGAAGCAGCCTGGCTCTATAGCCGACCGAGTGGCGGAAAGCCGTAATTTTCTTACGTCTCCTGTGTGTCTCAACATGGCGTTGGTTACCGCTGCGGCGGGTGCCGCCGGGCATACTCTGGACGACATACTAGATGTATTGTGTGTGTCCCATAAGGCTAATCTACGGGAAATTTCTGACACTATTGCTGCTATTTCTGATGGTGTTTCTACCGCCACGCGGGCGGTTTCCCAGCGGGGGCTTCCTCTTCAGCGAGGTTTTGCGGCCACGATGGCAACGCTGGGTGGCACGATGCATCATGTTAACTTTGCTGATACGGAAAAGGCCCGCCATAATCTTGATAATTGGGTGTACCGCAACACAAAAGGACTTATTCCCACGTCTGGTATAACGGTTACTGCCGACACTGTTATTGTGTTGCAAAGTGTTATGGCACTCACTGCGTCCTGGGAGGAGCCCTTCCCCGTCAACAACACGGAGGATACTGATTTCTTCCTGATGAGTGGGGAGCGTAGTCGCTGCCGCATGATGTCCCTTACCCATAATCTTCTCTATGGGGAATATGAGGGCTGGCGTGCCACAACACTTCCCTACGTGGGGGGCGTGAGCTGCGATATTATTGTTCCCCCGGAGGGTGCCAGTCCACTGAAGGCAACCCCGGGAATTATTATTGGTGCTCTTCAGGCGGTGAAGGAGTCCTCACGTTTACCGCTTACGGTGAAACTTCCCCGGATTCATACGAGTTCTTCGGATAGTCTTCGGTCTTCTCTTGGTTGTATGGGGTTGGCGAGTCTTTTTGAGAACGCTGACTTTAGCGCAATGTCGCCGCAGGTAAAAGGCATCGACGATTATGTTCAGCAGGTAATACTTGATGTTGACGAGCACGGTACGCAGGCTGCTGCAGCTGTGGAAATGATGTCATTCACGTCTGCCCGCATTGGGGCGCGCACACCCCACCCGCCGTTGACGTGCGACCACCCGTTCCTTCTTGTTATTCGGGACGAGACAACGGACGTGCCAGTGTATATGGGGGCTATTCACAAGCCAGACAATAGTGAGCCAGATAATGGAGCCGCTTAGGAGAATCGAACTCCTGACCTATTCATTACGAGTGAATCGCTCTACCGACTGAGCTAAAGCGGCACGCACTCACGAAGGAGTGCACGTTAACTTTAGCGGAGGATAGCAGTTAAAGAAAAATAATGCCGTCAATTTTACCGTGCGACTAAAGCCAGGCTAATGCGGGCTACCATACCACCCACGGCCACTTCTGGCTTCACATTCTGGCTAATTTCTGCACGTGTCGCCATCACAACATCAATGCAGCGTAGTAGCGCCTCTGGCGAAAACGCACGAGCCATAGCAGCCGTCGCCCGCTGCGCATCCACGTGTACCACCTCTACTGATGCACCTGTGGCCTGCATTAATGCATCGCGGTAGAAGGTTGCCAAATCGGTTAGCGACAAATCTATGGAATCCCGCATCATGCGGGTTTCGCGACGTTTCTGCGCATCCGCTAAATCTTTCAGCGCACCTGCGGAGCCGCGTAAAGCACCAGCCGCACTCTTTCCGGTTCCTCCTGCCCCAAGCGCTGTGCGTAGTTCCTCAGTTTCTTGCTCTGATATGTCCTTATTAGCGGCCACGGCAGCGGCCCGCGCGTCCTGTACCATGCGTACAGCCAGATCGTATCCGTGGCCGGGCCGCATTGTTGCCTGTCCCAACTCTAGGATACGGTGCCGGCGGTTACGCGCCTCCTCCGAGCTGAGAAGAGCCCGCGCCCGCCCAATATGGGCGCCCGATACTGCCGCCGCCCAGCGGGCCTGCTCCGGACTGGCTCCCTCCCGCTCTAGTAACTCTGCTATGGCATCTGTACTGGGCATGCGAATATAGACGTGCCGGGTGCGGGACCGGAGTGTCAACATGATGTCCTGCGGATCATCGGAGGGGGCACAGAGAATAAAAACCGTATGTGAGGGAGGCTCCTCCACCGCTTTTAAAAGCGCATTCCCGGCCTGCTCCGTGAGCCGATCCGCGTCCTCGATAATGACGATCTGCCAGTGTCCGGTGGCGGGGAACGTACTGGCACGCGTCACAATGCCGCGGATTTCTTTTACCGAAATGGTGAGACCTTCGGGGCGCACTACCGTGACATCGGGGTGACGGTCCTCCATTACCGCACGGCAAGAATCGCATGTTCCGCAGCCGGGTTCGTCTGCGTTATCGCATTGGAGTGCCGCCGCGAAACACCGTGCCGCCACGGAACGCCCCGAGCCGGGCGGGCCAGTAAAAAGCCACGCGTGCGTCATCTCCGCACTGGCTTTACCCGTCTTACCAGCAGACGTTAGCGTGGACGTAGGCGCGCCCACAGATGTGGACTCAGATTGTTGAGCCGGTGCGACAGTACCACCGGTTGTGCTGGTACCGTCGGCCGCTACTATCATTGCGCGGGCGGCGCGGGCAGCAGCGCGTAGTTGCGTGACAACATCTTCCTGGCCTGCCAGGCGATCAAAAACACTCACGCGACACTACCTCAACGTCTTCTTGTGCAAGTGCATACTTGCTGTACTTGCCATACTATCCGCTAGTGCTGCGGCTTTTCATCCTCCTGCTGTTTATTTCTCCGTTGCTTATTTCGTCGTACACGGCAAGGTTGTGGCGCAGTCTCTGCAGTCTCAATACCTGCAGCGGCGGCGTCAGAGTGTGCAAGCCCGGTAGCATCGGCGGTGGCTTGCGCATTCGCCATATTTTCCGCCGTGGTAGGCATGTCCAACTGTTTACTGCTCATACCTTCCAGAATTGCGGCGAGAGCACCATCACCGGTCACGTTCGTGGCGGTACCGAAGGAGTCCTGCGCTAAATGCAGGGCAATAATAAGAGCGATCATAGTGGGACTAAAGCCCAGCATGGACTGCAGTGCACCTACCGCGGTCATGACGGCGCCGCCGGGAACACCGGGGGCAGCCACCATCATCACACCCAGAACCAGGATCAGCGGAATCATGGAACTGAATCGGGGAACGTGGCCTTGCACCATGGTGGAGACGGCTGCCGAACAGCTCGTAATAGTAATCATGGAACCGGCCAGGTGAATATTGGCATTTAGAGGAATAGCGAAGTCAGCAATGCGGGAATGCACGCCGGCTTCTTTAGCCGACCGGAGGGTAACGGGAATAGTGGCGGCGGAAGATTGCGTGCCCAGGGCTGTTACATAGGCGGGCATCATGCGTTTCAGGAAGGTAAAGGGATTCCGTTTGCGCACTAGTCCAGCAACACCGTAGAGCAGGAGGAGGAAAACCCAGTGCAGGACCAGAACCATCACAAACACTTTGCCGAACACGCGGAGAATGTGCTGTACTTCCCCGGCATACGTCATGTTGGCGAACACGGAGAGAATGTAGATAGGGAGTAGCGGAATGATGACGTAGCTGAGGAATTTCTCAACAATGGACCGGAAGTCCTCCGCCAGGTCATACATGCGGGTGGAGGACAGCCCCGTCATACCAAGCCCCAGGAGGAACGCGAAAATGAGGGCGGTGGTAACGGACATGATGGGTGGAAGTGTAAACGGTAGATTTTCCGTTCCGTTTGCGTCCACGGTAACGCCATAGGGTTTAACGAGCGAGGCGGAAGGATTGGTGACGGCTGCCGCTGTGGACCCATTGAGGATATGCGGGTACAGGAGGGACGCCACAATAAGTGCCATAAAGCCGGCCAGAATTGTGGACACGTAGGCGATGGCGACGGCTTTGCCAAGCATTTTCCCTGCGCCACGGCCAATGGAGCCAATACCAGGGGCGATGAATCCCAGGATAATGAGCGGAATGGCGAAGCCTAAGAGCTGGTTAAACAGCATGCCAAAAGTGGCGAAAATACGTACTGGTATGTCGGTGTTACCACAGTGGCTTGCCCACCCTACGAGGATGCCTAACAGAATGGCAACAAGGATCCATACCAGTAGCGGAATCTTACGAATTATACGCACGGAAAAACATTACCGCGGAGGGGAAAATTCTCTCCTATAGCGTGAAGCAATATGCTTGTCACGCTATGCGTTATTTTCGTCACGCTTCTATTGTGGCGATATATCTTGTCACACAAGTGAAGCAGAACACTATGCGGTGGTGGCTTTCGCGCTAGCAGCTTTTGTACTGGCAGCTTTCTTTGTTGTAGTCTTCTTCGCCGTGCTCTTCTTGGTGGTCTTCTTCCTGCCACCACCGGCCGCGATACGCGCCCGCCTATCGGACAAGAGTTCACTGGCACGCTCAGCCGTCATAGTTTCCACACTGTCGGCCTTCCGCAGGGACGCATTCACTTCCCCGTCCGTTACGTAGGGGCCAAAGCGGCCAGTTTTCACCTCAATGGGTTTACCTGTGGCCGGGTCCTCACCGAGGGTACGCAGTGGCCCCGTTGCTTTCTGGCCGCGTCGCGTCTTCGGAGCAGCCAGTAGCTTCTTCGCCTCGTCGAGGGTGACGGTGAAAAGATCCTCTTCTTTTTCCAGGCTGCGGGATTCCTTGCCCTTCTTAATGTAGGGACCGTAGCGGCCGTTGAGGGCAACAATTTCTTCGCCGTCGTCATCAGTTCCCAGGAGACGCGGCAGGCTCAGTAGGCGCACTGCTTCATCCAGAGTGACAGTTTTCGCATCCATGGATTTAAAAAGCGAAGCAGTTTTTGGTTTACCGGGGTCCTCCTCCGGCAATACTTCCTGCACGTAGGGGCCGTAGCGACCATCTTTCACAAGGATTTCGTAGCCGGTTTCCGGGTGGCGGCCCAGTTTTCGTCCCTCGGAGGGGACGGCGAAAAGTTCTTCCGCTTTCTCCCGCGTTAGCTCGTCGGGAGTGACGGCGTCGGGAATGTTTGCGCGTTCCACAACTGGGGCGGCTGTGTCGGATTTTATGGTCCGCTCCAGGTAGGGGCCGTAGCGGCCGACACGCACATAGACGGGAACACCATTCTCGTCGTCGAAGAGGTGTAGGGAGTTAATTTCGCGGGCGTCTAGGGATTCCAGATTCTGCTCAATAAGGCCTTTCAGTCCGCCTTTGCCTGGCACGGATTTTTGCAGGGCGGCATCATCGGCACCGAAGTAGAAGGCGCTTAGCCAGCGACTACGGTTTTCTTTACCTTCCGCAATGGCGTCCAGTTCATCTTCCATATCGGAGGTGTAGTTGTAGTCCACAAGGCGTTCAAAACCGCGTTCCATCAGGCCGACAACGGCGAAAGCGACCCAGCTGGGTACCAGTGCGGAACCGCGTTTTACCACGTAGCCGCGGTCGTTGATGGTGCGGATAATGCTGGCGTAGGTGGAGGGGCGGCCGATGCCGAGCTCCTCCATTGCCTTCACTAGGCTTGCCTCCGTGTAGCGGGCTGGCGGGTTGGTGATGTGGCCTTCTGGGGTGGCGGAGGTGACGGCCGCCGTGTCCCCTTCCGCCAGCTGCGGCAGGTGTACGTTCTTCCCGGACTCTGCATCATTCCCACGGTCGTCGCCGCGTTCATTACTAAACCCGGCACCATACACTTTGAGGAAACCGGGGAAAGTAATGGTGCGTCCGGAGGCGGTAAGGGCAACAGGAGTAGCGGGAGCGGTGGGGGCAGTGCCTTCCAACCGCACTGTCATGGTGGTGCCTTTAACATCAGCCATCTGTGACGCTAGAGTACGCTGCCAAATAAGCTGGTAGAGCTTAAATTCTTCGGGGCCGAGAACAGTTTTCAGCGAGTCCGGGGAGGCGAAGTGGTCGCCGGCGGGGCGGATAGCTTCGTGTGCCTCCTGCGCATTCTTCACCTTGCGGTTGTATTGACGCACACTCGGGTAGAGGTATTCCTCGCCGAAGAATTCACGCACCTGCTGCCGGGCAGCATTAATGCCGGCGGTGGACAGGGTGGTGGAGTCCGTACGCATGTAGGTGATGTACCCGTTTTCGTAGAGTTTTTGGGCAATACGCATAGTGCGGTCAGACGAGAAGTGCAGTTTATTAGCAGCGTCCTGCTGCAGCGTGGACGTCATGAAGGGCGCGTAGGGGCGGCGCGTGTAGGGTTTTTCTTCCACGCTGGTGACGGCTAGGCCCTGGCCTGCACCACCCTGCAAGCCCTGCAAGGCTTCTGCCAGACTGTGGGCACCGGCCTCATCAAGCACCATGACATTCTGGGTGGCCTTGCCGGATTTCAGCTGGCCTTTATCGTCAAAATCGCGGCCTTGTGCAATGCGCTGACCATTCACTTCCACCAGTTTGGCGGGGAAGGTGGTTACCGCATGAGTGTCGCTTGCCCGGTCGGGGGCGGATAGTTGGGCGGTAAGGTCCCAGTAGCCGGCGGAGACGAAAGCCATGCGTTCCCGTTCGCGTTCCACAATCATGCGGGTGGCGACGGACTGAACGCGGCCGGCGGAAAGACGCGGCATTACTTTGCGCCAGAGAACAGGAGAAACCTCATAGCCGTAGAGGCGGTCAACGATGCGTCGTGCCTCCTGTGCCTCCACCAGATCGAGGTCCAGGTCGCGGGTGTTGGTGATGGCATCATTAATGGCTTCGGGGGTGATCTCATGGAACACCATGCGTTTAACGGGCACCTTAGGTTTTAAAACTTCCAGTAGGTGCCAGGCGATGGCTTCACCCTCACGGTCGGGGTCTGTGGCGAGAATCAGTTCGTCGGCGTCTTTCAGCAGTTCTTTCAACTCGCGCACTTTAGCTTTGCGGTCGGGATTCACCACGTAGAGGGGGGTGAAATCATCGTCAACATTAACGCCGGTGTGTGCCCATTTTTCTTTCTTGTATTTGGCGGGAACGTCGGCGGCGCCGGAGGGGAGATCGCGAATGTGGCCAATGGATGCGGTCACAATGTAGCCATCACCTAGATAATTCTGAATCTTGTCGGCTTTTGTTGCCGATTCGACAATCACCAGATGGTACTTACCTGCTGCCTGTGCTGCCACTAAACTGCGACCTTTCCTCAAATGGAGTGAGCTGTTATGTCCACTCGCCCCTATGCTTCGCTAGCATAGGCCAAAAATAAAGGCTTTGAAACTACACCTTATATATAAGGGCAGAAAAAAGTGCAACCTTTTGGCATCTAAAACCCACAAACATATTTCTAGGCATCTGTCATGCGCCTTGCTAGGCCCCCACTGGATGTACTTTAGGCGTCCCAGGAGCCGTCTTCTGGGGGCTCCCCCACAATAGTCATAACGTTGGCAAGACGCCGCTGCCCCACTACCCGCAACGCTGGCCCTCCAGCCCGCGGGCCCACATAGCTCGATGCCGCACCCAGTTTCTGCAACGCCTCCGCCGCTCGTTTCCGCAGTTCTTCATGCTGGGCGATATGCGCATCTAGGCCAAAACACATGCCGGATTCATCTAGTACACCCGCCACAAGTGCCCACACTTGCAATGCTCTATCCGAGAGCCTCCACTGTGCGGGAACAGTTTTAACCGCACCTTTTGTCCACTCCTGCGCCACGGGAAGAAGTGCTGGCCCCTCCATACGCACCAGCCAACTATTGTCATCAGGGGTTTCCTGGGAAACCGTGACGTCTACCATGCTCGCTAGTTCGCAGAGTTGACGCGCTCGCCACTCACTATGCAGCAGCACAGAAAGACGCGCCGACTGCGGAACTGGTTTCCGACGCCGTCCGCGTGTCGTATCCGAATTTCCAAAAAGCAGCTGGCATTGTCCCTGGGCAACAAGCATCGCTCCCAGGTCAGCGGGGGTGACGGGGACAAGACCCGTATCGAAGAAAGTCAGCTGTTTCACGTTCTACAGGATACCTTCCACTCCTAGGGTAGGGTTTTACCATGCGACTAATCCGGAAGATCCCACTACTGGCATGGATCATCATTGCAATCCTTCTAGGAATCCTAGTGGGATGGGCAAGCCGCCAGGGCGGCACTGATGTTCCCGTCCGTGTCTTTGCCACCTTCGGCATGGTGTTCAGCGAACTACTGGGGTTCGCTATCCCACTGATCATTCTGGGGTTTATTGCCCCCGGTATTGGGTCCATTGGCCGTGGTGCAGGAAAACTTCTCGGTAAAGCAGTTGCTATAGCCTACACCTCTACCGTTCTTGCCGGCATTATGGCATTACTGTCGGCACTTGCCCTCTACCCGCATATTCTGAAAGGCGCTACCGCCACCGCTATCTCGGATCCTTCTGCCTCACTTGTTAAACCTTATGGGGTGACGGTGGACGCCAACGGGGTGGAAACGTTGCCGTTTACGTTGCCGCCGATGATGTCTGTTACCACGGCCCTCATTTTTGCGTTCCTTTTGGGGCTGGGAATGGCAGGACTCTCCTCCACCCGCATGTATGACCTGGCGGAGGACTTCCGGTCCATTATTGAGAAATTCCTCAGCTACGTCATCATTCCCCTGCTGCCCATCTATATCCTGTCTGTTTTTGCCAACATGACGTACGCCGGCCAGGTGCAGCATATTCTCCGCGTGTTCGGCAAAGTGTTTGTAATGGTCCTGATCCTGCACTGGGTCTTCCTGCTAATTGTTTATGCCATCGCTGGGCTAGTTCGTAAAGAAAACCCCTTCACCCTGCTTGGGCGCATGATGCCCGCTTATGTGACGGCCCTAGGGACGCAGTCCTCCGCTGCCACTATTCCTGTTACTCTTCGGTCTGCGAAGGAAGCCGGCGTGCACCCCCGCATTGCTGACTTCGCTATTCCTCTGAATGCCAATATTCACCTGGCGGGGTCCATGATTACTATTACCGGTTGTTCCGCCGCGGTCGTGACAATGACGCATGGCCACACTCCCAGTTTCAGCTCCATGCTTCCGCTGATCCTGGTCCTAGGTGTCATGATGGTGGCTGCCCCTGGCGTTCCCGGTGGTGCTGTTATGACGGCGTTGGGCGCGTTACAGTCCATGTTGGGGTTCAACCCCACCATGATCGCCCTCATGATTGCCCTCTACCTTGCCCAAGACTCCTTCGGCACTGCTACGAACGTAACCGGTGACGGCGCCCTAGCCACGATCCTGGAGGGCATGAGCCGTAAGCAGTTAGCCACCACAGCCACAGCGAGTACAAATAGCGTGAACAGTGCA
>NZ_WVRS01000010.1:0-60072 GCF_011525565.1 Lawsonella sp. | reverse complement strand
AACAGTGCAACGGGTGCAGACGGCGCAGCCGGCACGGATAGTGGGAACAGTGCAGGATCCCTGGCGGAAAGCATGGCGGATACACAAGCTGCCGCCGACGCCACCGCCCTCGCCCACTCCGATATTGATGCCGCTGGCCTAGAATCCGTGTCCGACGACGCACCCCACGTGAAGAAAACACCACGCAGTAGACGCCGTCAACAGACACACAAGCGCTAACAACACAACACAAGACAACACAAGAAATGGCGGAAAGAGGACAATAATGCCAGTGACGGTAAACACCTTCCGAGATCTTCAGGAACGTCTCAATAATGGCACCACGCCACCACTTATCCTTGATGTGCGCGAGCCGGACGAATGGGATGAAAGCCATCTCCTGGCCGCCACTAACATTCCCCTCGGGGACATTCCCAGCCGTACCAAAGACATTCCGGCCGGTGAAGTGTGGGTGCATTGCCGCATGGGTGGGCGCGCCGGAAAAGCCTGCGACTACCTCCGTGACAACCGGAGTGACCTCGATATTCATTGGATTAACGAGCCCTACACTAACGCCGCGCTGGCGAACATTCCCGTCAGTTAATATGTAAAGTCCTAAGTAGCCATTCGGTACTGTTGTAACCACTATGACATTTGAGCAAACACCCCACACGTATGGGCGGAGTTTGCTCTCCTACCTCCTACGCGACACTAACCCCACCCACGATCCCAATAAGCACAGTCTCAACAAGCACAGTCCTATCACCCACGTGCGGGATCTTCCCGGCCGCGACCCTCACTATGCACCCTGGCCCACGTGGATACTGCCCGCGGCGAAAGACTGGCTTAACGAGCAGGGTATTGCGGAACTCTATACACACCAGGTTGCTACCGCTAACCTTGCCTGGGAGGGGAACCATGTTGTTGTTGCCACCGGCACGGCCTCCGGCAAAACCCTGGGCTACCACCTTCCCATCATCACCCAGCTAGCCGCGGACCCCAACGCCACAGCCCTCTACCTCTCCCCCACGAAAGCACTGGGGGCGGACCAACTGCGTGCTTTTACAGAATTCCTGGACGGTGCCGCACACATGGCCACTGACCCCACAGTCAGCCAGCGGCTTCGCGACTCCTCCCCCGCCCAATACGATGGCGACACCCCCACCGAAACACGCACCTGGATCCGCGACCACAGTCGCTTCATTCTCACCAACCCAGACATGCTGCACCTCTCCATCTTGGGGAAGCATAAAAGTTGGCTGCGTCTCCTCCGCAATCTCACCTATGTAGTTATTGATGAATGCCACGCCTACCGGGGTGTTTTCGGCAGCAATGTTGCTATTGAAGTACGTCGGCTGCTGCGGCTTGCCGCACACTACGGGGCCACACCCACCATCATTTTGGCGTCCGCCACCACCTCCCACCCGGAGGAGGCCGCCAGCACTCTCATTGGTATGCCCGTCACTGCTGTTACAGAAGATGGGTCACCACAAGGGGAACGCACCATTGTTCTATGGGAACCGCCCATTATTCCCCGCTTGGAGGGAGAAAACGGGGCGCCGGTACGTCGAGCAGCCACAAAAGAAGCCGCCACACTTATGGCAGATTTGGTGACGGAGGGTGCCCGCACGCTAGCGTTTGTGCGAAGCCGACGCGGCGCCGAAGATACCGCATTGGCTGCCCAACATGCTCTTATACGCTGCGGTGAGCAAGGAGAGCTACCCCTCGACCGCGCCACTGACCTAGCGCAGCACATTGGCGCCTACCGGGCTGGATACTTAGCGGAGGACCGCCGCCAACTGGAGCAGGATTTAAACGATGGCACCCTGCTTGCTGCCGCCACCACTAATGCTCTTGAGCTAGGTGTTGATATTGCTGGCGTTGACGCGGTGATTATTGCGGGTTTCCCCGGCACGGTTGCTAGTTTTTGGCAGCAGTCCGGCCGGGCGGGACGCCGCAATCAAGGGTCACTAGTTATTCTTATTGGTCGGTCGGATCCGCTAGATAGTTACCTCCTCCACCACCCGGAGACACTACTTGATAAGCCGTGGAGGCTACTGTTACAAACCCGGCAAACCCTAATCTTCTCGTCCCACAATTGTGGTGTGCTGCTGCGGAAATGCCGTTGCGTGATGATGAAGTGGTAGCGTGGTCAGCCCGTGATGGGGTGGATGTGGAGGAACTGCTTGGGGAAATGCAGGACCATGGCATGGTGCGTCACCGCAAAGTGTCTGCGGCTACGGGTGCGTGGTATCCGGCGGGCTACTATGATTCGTCCTGGCAGAATGTTTCCTTGCGGGGTGGGTCCGCTGACGAGTTTTCCATTGTTTGTATAGATGACGGGCAGCTTCTTGGCACTGCTGATGCTGCACGTGCATTCGCGCAGCTTCACCCTGGCGCTATCTACTTGCACCAGGGCGATAGTTACCTTGTTACCGAACTCGATTTAGAGAATGGTATTGCCTGTGTCACAAGCGATGTCCCACCGTGGACAACCTATTCCCGCGCGAATACCCAGATACATGTGGAGCGGATTCGGGAGGAACGCCACTTCGGTTCGGGAGCAAGCTCTGTCACTATTGGCTTAGCTGACGTTACAGTGGTCCGCCAGGTGAAAGAGTATGAGCGGAAAGCAGAGACGGGGGAAGTTATTGATGTGGTGGATGTGGACATGCCGCCCACGGAACTATACACGCAGGCTGTCTACTACCATGTGGATCCACTATTCTTCCACCACTTCGGTATTGCGGAGCAGGATGTGCCGAGTGCACTGCATGCGGCGGAGCATGCCGCCATTGGAATGTTGCCCCTCCTGGTGGGGTGTGATCGTGCGGATATTGGGGGTCTGTCAACGCCGCTTCATGAGGATACGGGGGAGGCAACAGTGTTTGTGTATGACGGCTACCAGAGCGGGGCGGGCTATGCGCAGCGTGGGTATAGGGAGATGACCACGTGGCTGCGGACTACCCGGGACGCTATTGTTGCGTGCTCTTGCGAGGATGGCTGCCCTAGCTGTATTCAGTCTCCTAAGTGCGGTAATGGAAATCGTCCTTTATCAAAGTCCGGTGCTGTGGCGCTTCTTGGCGCATTGTCGAGTGTTCTAGGGGATATGCCCGACGCGGCTCCGGATCAGGCTCTCAACCCGACGCCTAGCGTGCGTTAGCCTGGCATGGGCCCGGCGCAGGCTCTTCCCTCCACGGTGAAATGTGCTAGGGGACGGAAAGTGTGAAAGGGGCGTGTGACCACTACTTTTAGAGCCGGCATGTGGGTGTCCGGGTGGGTAATAAGAGTGCAGTTTTGCAGTGTTGATGTGTCATCGTGGTGGGCCAGGTAGGTGGCGGCGGCAGCGCAGGCTGTATTTTCTCCTTCGCGGACGTGGGCGGCGCCGGCTAATGCGGCACCATCTGCCCAGAAAGATACGTGGTGGCGGGTCTGTACTGCGGTAACGAGTAGCAATATAACCCCTAGTAGGGTGATGACGGCAACGCATGCGTATGCTGCCCATACTGTTGCCGCGCCGCGCTCATCCGTCTGCAGGGACACTATGCGGGATGTCGGTATTGCCTCCGGCGCTGTCCTGGGTATTCCCCTGGTGCGACTTCTAGTACAACTTCTAGTACGGAGTGTCATTCGGCGATTCTTTCCAGTGGCATACTTGCTTGCGCATGCAAGGTGAGGGGGAGAACGGTGGCGGGGGCTTCTATTTGTACCTGCGCTAGTGACGTGGTTGTGGTGATGTGAATATGGGCTTCGCTGGGGAGATGAAGTTCCTCTGCTCCCGGCGGTGTTTCACCACGTGAAACACTGCGTGCCACGGTGTGTGCAGCGTCAGTAAGACGCAGTTGGGTAATTCCTGCCCCGAAGCCAGCTAAACACCCCACTAGAACAACCATGAGGGAGATATAAGCTAGTGCTGCTTCCACCGTCACCATGCCAGCATCATCTACTGTTGGCGGCATGGGCGAGTGTGGTGGGTCGTATTGCACAGTTGCTTGTGCGGGGCGGTTGCGGCGTGGGGAAAGTCGTTGCAGCAGCGTATCCATACCCACTAGTGTCCTGCACGGTGGTAGCCGCAGCGACGTCGGAACAGCGTCAACCCCCGATTATCCACATTCCTCACAAACGTGGATAACCAGGCATCTATGCACACATAACAGAAGCGTTTTAGCACTATATATGCTTCAATTCATGCTTGTGCAGAGGATAAACGAGGAAGTAGTCTTAACTCGGAAATCTGGATACATAACTCCATGTTGGTCATAGAAAGCACAAATTAGTGGATAGCAAAAGAAGTGCTCCCCCCCCCCAGAACGGCAATACTGTCTGCTTGTTCTTTGTCTAAAAGCTTCGGAGACGTCCAAGCTTTAAAGAATGTCAGTTTTGATGTTTTCCCCGGTGAACTGGTTGGTGTTCTCGGTGAAAATGGGGCTGGAAAATCGACTCTCTTCTCACTTATCAGTGGTCTTAACAAACCCACTTCTGGAACTGTCACACTTCTCAACCGTAATCCGCGTCTACCCGAGACACGTCGCTATATCGGTGTAACACCCCAGGGAACGGGTGTTGATCCACGTATGAAGGTACGGAACTTCCTCAACTTTGTCGCCTTCCATTTCGGGACTCGTTCCTTGGTAGACGAGATTATGGAAAAGTTCCGCTTGACGGATCATGCTTCCAAAACTATCGGCAATCTTTCTGGTGGGCAGCAGCGTTTAGTGTCCGTAGCATCAGCTTTTCTCGCCGATGCGCCACTCACTATTTTGGATGAGCCCACTACCGGGCTCGACACCATGACCAGATCAGCTATCTGGGAATCAATCAAAACGATCACTGGCGAAAATCGTGCCCTACTAGTGTCGAGTCACTATATCGAAGAAATTGAACAACTTTGTGATCGCGTGATTGTCCTCCACAAGGGGAATCTCATTGCGGACTCGGAAACAAAAGCGCTTCTCGGCTCTGCACAAGCCTCAATTATAAAGATCAGCGATGTTCCGGAAGGAGCCCTATCTGGGGAGGGCAGCGCTTTTGATATTCTTTCCGCAAATAGTACTGATACTCTTTTGCGGACAACGGATATAAAAGCTGCACTTACCTCTCTTGCGAAAGATGGGTGGCCATTCACACAGATTGAGATTTCGCACCCCTCATTGGAGCAAGCTTTCATCACCCTAAGTAGTGAGAAGGAACAGCGATGACTACCAACTGCGAACAGCGCTGCGAACAAAAAAACCTCTTCGCCGTGGATAAACGTGACTTCCCATCAGCTTTTTCAGTAACCAATCTATGGTTAAAAAATGAGATAGTGGCCTGGCTCAAAGAACCCGCAGCAGTTTTGCTCAACATGGCATATCCACTGCTCATGATGGTGTTTCTTTTTGTTATCGGTGGGGCTTCCGTCCGTAACTCTGCAGATATTTCGTCCCCGGCCGTCGCCCTCCTGGCTTTAACAGGTGTGCTGATGGTGGGTATTAACTTACCGGCTAACGGAATTAACCATGTACGAGGTAGCGACTATTACTACTACCTACGCACGTTGCCAACGGGTGTAGGAACACGGCTAGTGACATGGAGCGGGGCGCCCTTCCTCCTTGCCATACTCAGTGCACTCATTGGGATTGGTGTGGGTGCAGCAGCAAGCGCAGCACACTTCTCAGGGTCCCAAATAGGGTTGCTACTGCTTGTTTTCTGCGTGTTTGGATTGTGCACCACCGCTATTGGGGTGTGCTTCGGTTTTACACTCTCCTCGCGGACATCTCTGGCTGTTTCTCTAGGAGTTTCTTTTATCTTCCTACTTCTTAGCGAGGCACGGGAACTTACCGATCTTCCGCAAGTATTGGACTACATTGCGAAGATTCTTCCCTCAACTGCTGCTATTGAACTCTGTCACTCAATTCTGGACAGTACTCAAGCCAATGGATGGTGGATAGCGTCGCTCTGTATATGGGTTGTGGTGGCGATCCTCGGGGCAGTGGCAGCCATCAAACACGACGAAAATAGCAAGTTTTCTTAATGGTGCCTTCACAGCAACACCTTTTAACAACAACTTATCTCACACCCGAAAAGGAAAAAGTAATGAATAAAAAAACTCATTCCCTACGTGTGCGTAGCCGGAACGTTACTCCTCTTCGTCATCATCTACCTGCTGACATAGCACTGCTGTGTTTTAACGCTGTGCTACGCCTTGCCGCAGTGTGTTCCATGTTCTGCAGTTGTCATGTTTTACGTTTTAATGTTTTACATTTTGGTGTTTTACACTGCGGCAAGGTCAACGTCGCTGGTCTCTTGGGAGAGAAGTAACGCGATAATTGTGAGCACGGCAAGGCACCCCATGTAGATGCCTACCCAGAACACTCCATGGGTGCTAACGAGCCAGGTGGCAACGAATGGGGTGAGGGCGGCGCCAAGAATTGAGGCCACATTGTAGGCAATGCCGGAGCCGGTATAGCGCACGTTCGTGGGGAATAGTTCTGGCAGGAGGGCGGACATGGGGCCGAAGCTGAGCCCCATGAGGAACATGCCCACTATCAGCCAGCTCAGAACGTCCCCTTTGGTTGCTGTGGCGGGAATCCATGCGCCGAAAGTAAAGCCGTAGAGAACAATGATCGTCGTGATAATGAGTAATGGTTTCCGACGCCCATATTTGTCTGATAGCCAGTTGGATAAGGGTACTCCCGCAATGAAAAAGAGAATCCCAATAAGCTGCAGTGGGAGGAATTCCCCGTAGGGTATTCCCAGTCCACCATTGTCGGGTTTGGCGATCCCGTAGGAGAGTATCCACGTGGTGGTGATGTAGAAAATGGCGTAGGTACCCACCATGATGAAAGTGGAGAGAATGAGGGGCCGCCAGGCAGTGCGAAATGTTTCCTTGATGGGGGAAGCAACGCGCTTGCCGTGGGTGACGGCATGTTGGAAAACGGGGGTTTCTTCCAGTTTCATACGCACGTAAAGGCCGAGGATAACCATCACAATGGAGAGGAGGAAGGGTATGCGCCATCCCCACACCATGAAATCACCGTCGAGTGCGCCTTCGGTGTGATTGAGCGCATGGACGAGGATAAGGAAAAGGCCGTTTGCGAGGAGGAAACCGAGGGGTGCCCCTAATTGTGGCCACATTCCAGCCCACCCGCGTTTGCCTTTGGGGGCTGTTTCGGTGGCGAGGAGGACAGCGCCGGACCATTCCCCTCCCAGACCTAGGCCTTGGCAGAACCGCAGGATGGAGAGCATTGCGGGGGCCCACACACCAGCCTGTACATAGGTGGGGAGAAGCCCTATGAGGAAAGTAGCGATACCCATGGTGAGGAGGGACGCTACAAGTGTTGCTTTGCGGCCAACACGGTCCCCGAAATGTCCGAAGATGAGGGAGCCGAGGGGGCGGGCGATAAACGCTAAACCAAATGTTGCGAATGAGGATAGTAGCGCGGCGGTGGCGTCAGCTTTGGGGAAGAAGAGTGCTGGGAAGACGGCGACGGCGGCGGTGGCGTAGACGTAGAAATCGTAGAACTCGATGGTGGTGCCGATCATTGAGGAAAGAATGATGCGGCTACGAGGAATACGTTCTGCGTAGTCGTTGAGGGCGGCGGCTGCGGTCATTTCCGGCGCTGCTGATATTTGGCTGCCGGGTAGTGTCTCTGTGGGGGGAGTAGTCACGGATCCCCTCTTTCTGCTGGTTGTGCGTGTGCTACGGGTAATAGGGAAAGTCTATGGGGCAGAATTTTCGCACAACAAGGTTTTCGTCACTTTTGCTTACCGTGAGAAGAAATACAGCATTCCGAGGGGATTTCCGCTCTCATTCACTACTTAGCTACTACTGCTTAGCGGATACCGTTTAGTGAATGTTGAGTGCTTGCTGAATGATATTCAGCAATGATTGTTGAACACTATCCGATTTCACGACGGCAATAAGAACCGCCCCGAATGCTGCCGCAGCAATAGTGCCGATTGCGTATTCGACGGTGCTCATACCGGATTCATCACTCCACATGCTAACGGTATGCACACGGATAGCCTCATAGGTCCTGTAGAGCCACTGCATAATTCTGTGCAGCATATTCTGCAGTGCACCTCTGCACTGGGCCATGCTACGGCGCACAATACTGTGTTGTTCAGTATTGTTCTGGTCAGTATTGTGCTGTTCAATACTGCGCGGTTCATTACCGTGCTGATTACTGCCGTGCTGGGCAATGGTGCTCTGGCATTGGGTGGACATTAATACTCCTTCATATTCTTTTTCTGTTGGGTCTGAACTGGGCCGCATAGGGATGGACCAGATAGGGACGAGCTAGTTAGGTGAAGTGCTGCATGTAGCTCCCTCCTAGTTCCAGAACGGTGGGGACGACCCCTAGCAGCATGAATGCGGGAAGAAAACAGAGTCCCAGTGGACGGGCGAGAAGGACACTCATTTCTTCTGTTGCTTCTTCACAGTGAGCTAGGGCTTGGGCTTGTTGGTCGCGGGCGAGGGCATCTAGTTGTGCGGCTATGGGTGCGCCTTGCCGGGAAGATAATCGGAGGAGAGTTTCACAACAGGTGGGTATGGGGGAAAGGTGTGCGCACGCGTCATCTACGTGCATACCGGCGCGCAGGAGTGCCGCCAGGAGGGGGAGTTTCAGTGCGGCATCGTTATTGGGTGGGGGAAGGTGGCCGACCATGTGGTGGATCCACCACAATCCGGTTGTTTGCAGTGCCACGCCGGTAAGGAGGGCAAGGCTCCCCCACCCGTGGGTGAGGAAGTGCAGCGGGTGTGCACCAAGGAGATACCCCACGAGAATTCCTACGCCGGGGAGGGCCTCCATAATGAGGGCGGTGGCGCGAACACCGGCGAGGACAGAACGCTGGTGCGAATGGGCATGTAGTTTAGTGCGGAGAGTGTCTTCAGCAGCAGCTAGAACACCATCGAGGGGACTGCCGCGCCGGATAAGGGAGTCAAGAAGTGCGGGTGGAATGCAGTCGGCAGGTATTGCTGCGGATAGTGCGGGGGTGGCATAGTCACCGGCGGCGAGGGTAATACGGGCAGTTTGCAGTGTGTGTAGCTGGTTGTTCCACTGGTTGCGTTCGTGTTCGTGTGTTCCACTCCAGTGGTGGGTGTACCAGCAGCCCGTAGCGAGGAGAGTGAGGGCAAGGAGAACCACAATACTACTCATCACACGCCATCTCTTCCCTACTGTTTTCGCAGGCTTCCCTGTTTTCGCAGGCTTTATTGTTGTCGCTAGCGTCGCTGCTCCTGCTGATGTTTCTGCCAGAGCTATCGGCGTAGTCGTCACCGTATTTGTCGCTCATACACCAGCTACCCACCGTGTGCCAGGTATTACGTGCGTGCCAGATGTCGCTAATATGCCGCTGGCCGGTGTAGGAGTCGCGGGCAAGGTGGACGATAACGTCAAGTGCGGAGGCAATAGTGTGCTGTGCAGCAGCTTCTGGCATTCCTGCGGTAAGGGCCAGAGTGAGCAGGCGATGGGGGACGTCACGGGCACTATTAGCGTGGATGGAGGCAAGGCTTCCCCGGTGGCCGGTGTTGAGTGCGGTAAGGAGGTCAACGGCTTCATTGCCGCGTACTTCTCCGACGATAATACGGTCGGGTCGCATGCGAAGTGCCTGCCACACCAGGACAGACATGGGAATGCCACCGCGTCCTTCCGTATTGTTATCGCGGGTAACGAGTTGGACGAGTTGTGGGTGGTACAGGTTAAGTTCGGCAGTGTCTTCAATGCAGATAAGCCGCTCTTGCGCGGGTAGTGATGTTGCTAGCGCACCAAGGAGAGTTGTTTTTCCTACTCCGGTGGCCCCGGAAATAAGAATGGAGTGGCGGGCTTCAAGGTCCCGTACAAGTTCCGCGCACTGTCGTGAGGTGAGGAACCCGGAGGTGACAAGGCTGGGGAGGGTGTGGGTGGATGTGCGGAGGGCACGTAGGGAGATAGTTGTTCCGGTGGTGGCAAGAGGTGCCAGTACGGCGTGGACGCGCATACGGGTAGTGGGGTTGAGGGGAAGTGTGGCGTCTGCCCAGGGGTGGGCGTCATCAAGACGGCCGCCGGTGCTACGGATAAGCCGTACTGCTAACGATCGGCAGTCTTCTTCGCATAGTGGCGTGTGGGGTAGACGGTGGAGCCCGGGGTCGTGTGCGCAGTCTACCCAGATGGTTCCGCGGGGTCCGACGATGAGGTCAGTGAGGGTGGTGGTGATGGCGGGATCGTTGAGGATACTAGCGAGGGGCCCCCAGAGGTCTGCGTGTGCCATCATGTTTTCTTTCGCTCCTTTCTGGTCTTTCTTGCCCACCCCCAGAGAATGTTTCACAACGTGAATCATGTAGTGGTGGTGCCACCTATAGTGACATGCCTGGAGGGGTGATAGTCTTCCGCAAACCGTATTAATGGGCGTTTCTGTAGATAACTGGGGACCTGTGAATAAGTTGGATCTACATATTGTGTGATCTACGTCATACTTAATGGCAACTTTTTACTATTCCTCTGCCACTACATACGTCCCCCACGCCTTAACCCCTGGAAAATCTGTCAGCACTCTCGAAAAGAAATCACGTTTAGAGCTACTACCTGCACTATCCCTTTCATCGTTCTACCGACACAGCAAAAGACGGTACAGATACACCTGCCATTGTTTTTTTATCCCGTTTCCTACCAGCCAGTTTGTAATAAATCACAATGGCTGTCCCCTACGGTTCGAGTGATGATGAAAGTACGGAAAACGAAGACAGCTAGGGACGAATCAGAAGAGAAGGTTTTTCCTCCTGTCACGGTTTCCTGCACGGCAGTTAAACACCCACGTGCCGCCCGTTTCGGCGGGCATCTACAGGCGGGAGATTGCCGGTCCCACGGAGCTGGAGAGTTTTGTGGGAGCGCCGGCTGAACCTCAGAACCGACCCTACGTTGGCACGAACTGATCGTTTAAATGCCGTGCGGCGGCGGACGATGCGTTCGCCGCTTTTTTATTTCTTATGCCCCCTTCCCGCTTCCCCTGCTTCTTTCACAGTTTCTTCCGCGGGCACGCATCTACAACGCATATCGACAACACGCGTCATAAGTATTGATAATCTCACCAGTAACATTGGTAACATTATTCACATGAGTCATTGGTCTCGCCGCACGACGATGCTGCTTACGTCGGGAATTGCCGCCGTCAGCGTCGCCCTCGCCGCACCCGCTATCGCCCTCCTCCCCGGATCTGACGTCGCCAGCCACCAACACCCTGGCTCCATGGCCATCGACTGGGCTCGCGTGAAAGCCGCCGGACAGCAATTCGCCATCGTCAAAGCCACCGAAGGCCTCAGCTACGTCAACCCGCACTACCAGGAGGATTCCACCTCCATGCGGGCAGCCGGCCTTATCCGCGGCACCTACCACTACGCCCTGCCGCAATACTCCGCCATTCTGCAAACACAGCATTACGCCGCCGTCCTTGCCACTAACACCACCAGCCTGGACCTTCCCCCCGCCCTCGACCTAGAAGAAACAGGTGGATTAAGCCCCGCCGCCCTCCAAATATGGGTGCGAGCCTTCCTCACCACCCTCGATAAGCTCACCGGCCGGCAGACCATTATTTACGTCTCCCCCGGATTCTGGCGTTACCAAATGGGCAACACCACCGAATTCTCCGAACGTCCCCTCTGGATTGCCGACTACAACGGCGGTACCTCCCCCACCATGCCGCTTCCCGGTGGCTGGACAAAATGGACATTCTGGCAATACACCGGCAATGGTTCTGTTGACGGCGTTGCCACCCCCATTGACCTCAACACGTTCAACGGCAGTAAACAGGAACTTCTTGCCCTCACCAGGCTTGGGGCATCCCAGAAAACTATCCTCAGTGACGGTATTGATCCCGACGCCCTTCCCCCGCTGCCGGAATTGCCCGCCATAGACAAGAACGACATTCCCGATATTCGCGCATTCATTCCCCCAGATGTGCAGCGAAAAATCGAGCGAGATGCCCGCAAGCAACTCCGCAATGCCATCCCGAAGAGCGTGCCCACAAAGATACCTGCAAACGTATCTAAAAAGGTGCCTACGAACGTGCCGAAGAACGTACCAAAAAACTTCCCTAAAGGTGTTCCCGCACCACGCCACTAACAGCAACTAACAGCACTTTCCCAACCCCTCAATCGTGTGGAAAAGTGCTTTTAGTCACCCCTATTGCGGGAAACTAGCAGCGTAGAATATAGGTAAGCATTACAGTAGCTGCTACGCACACAATATTGTTTCCTAAAATCTAGGTATAGCTCGACAATTCGTGGCACGATGGACAGTACGGGATTTCCCATACGTTATTTTTGGAGGAACAGTGAGTATCAAAGACCGCTTCGGAGAAAAGTCAGCTGACGATTCAGCCTCCTCCGCTAAGATCTCCGGCATCGCCATGTACGATGCCGTCCCACAGCCCAAGGACGCCAGCATCGGACAGCTTGTTAAGACTGCCACCGAACAAATCTCCACTCTTATCCGCTCAGAATTCGAGCTCGCTAAGACCGAAATTGGCGTCCAGGTAAAGCGCGGCGCCATGGGCAGCATCTTCTTCATTATCGCTGCCGTCTTCGCCCTCATGTCGTTCCTGCCATTCACCATCATGTGGGCCAAGCTCTTTACCCTCTGGCTCGGTACTGTCACCTGGGATTGGTGCGGCTACCTTATTACCTTCCTGCTCCTTCTCGTCTTTGCGGCAGTCTTCGCCGGCATTGGCCTATGGAAGATGAAGCAAGTTGAAAAGCCAGAAAAAACCATTGAGTCCGTCGAAAAGCTGAAAGAAGTTGTTCCCAGCAGCAAGACTGCCCCGAAGGAATACACTTACCTGCAGTAATAGCAGCACTCTGTAGTAGTGCTAAGCAATGCTGCCTTTCACCCCTCACGACACTAACTCTACTGGTTAATTATTTTCTCTAACTATGAACGATAGCCGCCACGGCACCCCTCCTGCACCGCCTGAACCGGACAGTGTATGCCTCCCGGGACCGTGGCGGCATCGTCTTGTCTCCACCAACGGTATCCACCTCCACACCGCTGATCTTCTTCCCCACAACTGGGAAGAAACACACCCCCCAAACGAACTACCACCACTCGTCCTCCTCATACACGGCTATGGAGAAAACTGGTGGACATGGCACAACCAACTTGTCCCCCTCTCCCGCGCCGGCTACCACGCTATGGCCGTTGACCTCCGCGGCTACGGGGACTCCGATAAACCACCACGCGGCTACGACCTCACCACCGCCGCCAACGACATGGCCGGATTAGTACGCGCCACCGGCCACCGCAACGTTACCGTCGTAGGCCACGGGCTAGGCGGAACTGTAGGCTGGACCATGGCCCGCATGTTCCGAAGCGGCGTTACCACACTTATTGCAGTCGATGCGCCACACCCCCTCACCCAGCGAATCGACTACGTGAAACAGGCCTTCACCCACGCCACCACCGTCGGTCCCTTCCTAAGCGCCCAAATACCGCGTCTGCCCGAATGGCGTATGCAGCAACCCCACTGGATTGAGGACTACATTAGCCACCGCACATACAACAATTGGGTCGATACCCCAGAGGGGCAAGAAGCACTCCACATTTTCAGCGACGCGCTTCGCATTAGACACGTATCCTACTGCGCAAACGAATACCTCCGTTGGATGGGACGCTCCCGTCTACGCGCTGACGGAATCCGCTACAACCGAAAAATGACGCGGCGCCTAGCGCTCCCCGTTGTTGCGTTCCGCGGTGAATACGATCCCGTCGTCTCCGAAGACGTCCTTGCCGGGTGCAAACGCTACACCGAAAACTTCACCATTATGACGGTGCCACAGTGCGGCTTCTACCCACAGTTAGAAAATCCGCAGGCTTTTTCTACACTTCTTCTCCAAAGCCTCTCCGGCTCTCCCGCACGCATAAACAGCTCAGACGACTGATCGCACTAGCGCGCGTCGTACACACTAGATACTTGTGCCTGTGCGCGCTAGATGCGGGTGCCCGGCACTAATTAGGCGTCATTGTTGTTGTTACCTCCGCGTCTAGCGGAACACACCGCCCCGTAGACACTCTTTCACGCGTCCTCATTCCCTTTTGAAGCACCGGCTCAATCTCCCGGTAGCTTAATGCGTAGGCAACGTTCTTCTTATCCGTCGCCACACCAAACACCATTCCCGCATAGTGCCCCTGCACATCAAGCAGCGGACCCCCAGAATTACCACTCATCAAATTCGCGAGCAGTGCATACGCCTGCCGCTGCACTGTGGTCGTCCCGTAAATACCGGGACCCTGCAAAATAAAACGCTCCTGCAGACGAGCTGGCGTTACCCGGTAGGGGCCATTGTTGGGGAATCCCGGAATAGCCATCGCCTGGCCCGCCTGCACACTATTGTCACGGACGGGCTGCAACGCCGGCAGCATAAGCCGCTTAGTGGATGAAATAGCCGGCACCCACAGCACCGCAACATCGCGCAGGGCATCAAAAGCAACTGGCTGAGCAGTAAATATCCCCTCCACAGTATGCACATGGATAATACGGGCACCAGCCACCACATGGGCATTAGTAGCAACCAGACCGGGGGCATACACAAACCCCGTACCCTCCAGATCCCGGTGGCACCCCGTAGCCTGCCCCACAATCTTCACAACACTCCGGCGGGCTTTCGCAAGAGACGACGTTTCCACAATGCTCTGGTCTGGAATACCTGCACCAGCAGAACCGCCAGATCGATCCGTCATCTGCTGTAGTGACGCAGTGCGTGCCGCGTCATCGAGCATTTCTGGAATTTTCTGCACAGCATTCGGGGACAGCATGGTGATGGCCGACATCACCCGCGAATCGTGCATTGTTTTACCCAAGCTACTGTCGGGCTGCACAGCAAGCGGCGCAAAGAAAACCCAGGTAAGAATAGCGGCAAGGACAACCTTAACGATGGCCCCCGCGGACCGCGATCCCCGCGTCTCCTGAATTTTCGCATGATTGCGGATATAAAGCCCCACAACTTCCGCACCGGCTGCGCACAAAACAACCAGCACAAAACCGTAAATGAACCCCACAACAAAACGAATCTGAATATTTTCCGTGGCATCAAGAACCGGCTGGAGGGTGAAATACTCAATAATGATGCCAATGATGGCACCACACACGGCACCTAGACTGGGGATAAAACCCGTCACCCAGCCGTAGAAACCAAAAATCGCAAAAACAAGCAAGACGACAATGTCAAAAGCTACCGCAGACACTCGCGCCTCCTTGCCCTTACTTCCCGCGTCCCTGCTTAGTCCCGCTTCCCGTGCTTATCTCCCCAAAATCCTACCGGACGCACCCGTCCGCAAATATTTGGACACGGGACATGCTGGCACAGACCCGCAGGTTAGTTGCGATTTAATTCTCGTCCTCAATACCTGCCATACGCAGTAATTGTTCCCTATTCTCGCCCTTGACGAGAGCCTCAGCAGTACCCGGGTCGACGGGGCCAAGACCATAGCTGGGGCAGTCCGCCGCCAAAAAACATGCACCACAAGCGGGGCGTCGTGAGTGGCACACTCGCCGCCCATGGAAAATAATGCGATGCGATAGCACTGTCCACTCCGGCCGTGGAATAAGCTCCCCCACTTCCTTTTCCACCTGGACAGGATCCTCGCTTTCCGTCCACATCCACCGGCGCGCCAAACGCCCAAAGTGGGTATCAATGGTTAGACCCGGCGTGTCGAAGGCATTCCCCAGCACCACATTGGCAGTTTTCCGCCCCACGCCGGGAAGTGTGACAAGATCCTCCAAGCGGGGCGGTACTTCCCCATCCCACTTCTCCACCAGCTGGGTGGAAAGACCATGAATATTGGAGGCTTTCGCACGGAAGAATCCCGTGGGGCGAATAATCTCCTCAATCTCCTCGATACGGGCGGCGGCCATGGCGTGGGCAGTGGGGAAACGGCCAAAAAGCTGCGGCGTTACCTGATTAACGCGCACGTCGGTACACTGTGCAGACAAAACCGTGGCCACCACAAGTTGGAATGGTGTCTCAAAGTTCAGTTCGCAGTAGGCCTCCGGGTAGGCGACGGCAAGGGTACGCGCCATACGCCGCGCACGCGTCACCAGTCCACGCCGTGTTTCCTTGCCGGTGACGGCTGGGTGTTTCGCACCACGCGGGCGCACATCTGCGGGGGACGGGGTAAGAGAGTGAGAGGCGACCATAGTGACAAGGATACTTTTTTCACGCAGATAGTGTTTACTTAGGGTATGGGTTTATATGCACTAGCTCTTGTCCTTATTCCCTTCGTCGTGGGTGCTTTCGCACTCATCATGGATCGCGTTGAGCGCGGATCGCGTTGAGCGCGCTATCGTAAATCCACCAGCGGATACTGCCACGAAACCCGCCGTTGCTTCCCTCCCCGCCGCACCCCTTCCTACAGAGTCTGCTTCTCCCACCGCAGGCACTTCCGCGCCTTCCGCGTCTTCTGTCCCCTCTGCAGAAACACCAGCGGCAGAATCGCCAGAAGAGAACAACACCTCTACCGCAAAGTAACCGTCAAACTGAAGGAGAAAGTCTCTTTCCACCAATATGTGGGGCATTCCATAGCACGGCCACTGAATATTCAGGAAAGACTGTGCTATGCGCTAAACTTTGCGTAGTAGTTCAAGTTGAGAAGAGGTTACACGTGGACGAGGACATTCTCGCACGCGCCGGCATTTTCCAAGGTATGGATGCAGCTTCTATTTCTGCGCTGCTGAAAGATCTCGTACCGGAAACATTCCGCAAAGGTGACACCATCATTCGTGAAGGTGAGCCGGGCGATAAGCTGTACATTATTGTTGAAGGCAAACTGAAACTCTCCCGAACTGCCCCTGATGGTCGCGAAAACCTCCTTGCTATTCTCGGCCCCTCCGACATGTTTGGCGAACTTTCTATTTTCGATCCGGCACCGCGCACATCATCTGCTATCTGTGTGACCGATGTCCGTACGTACACAATGGACAGGGCCGCCCTCCGCCGTTGGCTCGACGCACAGCCGCAAATCGCAGAGCAACTCCTCCGCGTTTTAGCCCGCCGCCTCCGCCGCACCAACAATAGCCTCGCCGACCTTATCTTCACCGACGTGCCTGGCCGCGTCGCCAAAGCCCTGCTGCAGCTTGCACAGCGCTTCGGCAGCCAAGAAGGCAACACCGTACGCGTCAACCACGACCTCACACAGGAAGAAATCGCCCAGCTAGTGGGCGCTTCCCGCGAAACCGTGAACAAGGCCCTGGCCGAATTCGCACACCGCGGATGGATCCGCCTGGAAGGCAAATCTGTCGTCATCTGCGAAAGCGAGCACCTCGCCCGACGCGCACGCTAAAAACCAATACGCTAAAACTCTGCCGTTAGCAGCTGCCAGCGACATCACCACGCCCATAGCAAGAATTGCACCCCTCAGCCTGCAAGACTGAGGGGTGCAATGGTCACACGGATTCCTACTAGCCGGAAAGGGCAGTACCCGATGGAAAAACTTTCAGCATCGAACCATGTGTACAGCACGCTAGTGGCACTGGCTATTACCGCGGTAGCAATTCTATTCAACCCGGGCATTCCGTGGTTCGCCTGGGTAGGAGCGTTCCTTCTGCTGTTTTTCGTGGCCGAACTTGTCTCCCTGTTCATTAAAACTGGGGGAGCAGAAGGAAAAAAGAAAAAGACGCAGGGCTAGTCGGCTACTTCAACAATGAGTTCCACTTCTACCGCAGCATTAAGGGGAAGTTCTGCTACCCCCACTGCGGAGCGGGCGTGCTGCCCGGACTCACCAAAAATGTCGCCCAATACTTCTGACGCGCCGTTAATAACAGCCGCCTGACCGGTGAAACCTGCTGCGGAATTCACAAATCCCACAACCTTCACAATGGACTTAATGCTGTTAAGGCTACATACCGCATGGACAGCGGCAAGAGCATTCAGAACTGCAGTACGGGCTTGAGCATATGCCTCATCGGGGCTAACACTCTCCCCCACCTTGCCTGTTTTATCGAGTTTCCCGTCCACGAAGGGCAGTTGGCCGGATGTGTAGACAAAATTCCCCACACGTTTCGCCGGCACGTAGGCAGCCACGGGAGCAGCCACCGCAGGCAGTGCAATATGCAGCTCAGTGAGCCGTTCCTCCCACGTCATTTAGTCCTCCAAAGGACGCTTCATATAGGCAACGTGCTGCTCCCCAGTGGGGCCCGGCAGCACGGTAACAAGTTCCCATCCATCAGATCCCCACTGGTCAAGGATCTGTTTCGTGGCATGGGTGAGCAAGGGTACGGTGACGTATTCAAATCGCATAACCCAAGTGTAATGGCACTACACGGCGCGGGGTAGCTTCTTTACTCGGACGAGGACTGTTCCTTGAAGTGACGGAGAGTCTCAATAGTTTTAAGAGTCTCCATTTCTGAACTCTCCTCCTCGGAGGAAGTATCCAGCTGGTCCGCAATGTCGTTAAGAACCCGCGTAAACTGCTGCATCTTAGAGGATTTATGGCGTTTGAAGCGGCGTTCAGTATTAACATTCAACGCTTTCAATGCTTCCAACGCACCCTCCGGGTCACCCTCACCTTCTGCTAGGGTGGCGCCTCGTGTCACGGGGTCAAGAAGGTTACGCCAGGAAGGAACATCAGGGAAATGGCGGAGAATGGAACGGCGTTCACGCTCCGTCATACCGCCCCACACACCAAACTCCACGCGGGAATCAAGCGCATCAGCACGGCACTGAATAAGAACAGGGCAATTCAGGCAGCGCAGTGCGGCGTCACGCTGGGCAGCGCCCTTGACGAAAAGAGAATCCCCACCATCATTGCGGCACAATGCGTGAGCTACCCACTCGGAACGATCCCACGAGCTTAAATCGCGGTACGGGCCTGCAGCAGCACCGTCAGTGGCAGAGCTTCCAGCGGCAGAGTGGCCTGCAGCAGCACCGTCAGTGGCAGAGCTTCCAGCGGCAGAGTGGCCAGTAGCAGAGCTTCCAGTGGTAGAGGCAGTAGAGGCAGAACGAGGGGCAGAACGTCCGGCGGGGGTATTAGTAGCAGAATGAGAAAGAGAAGGACTGTTATATCCTCGACGGGAATCGATCGTTGTCATTTGCGGCTCCTCCCAATCGAGATCACGTTATCTGATCGCATCGCGTGCATGCGCGGCGGCAGCCAGTACCGCAGCCAGTACAGTAGCTAATGCAACAGCAGCCGATAGTGTGCCGGCATCGTGCCGGTAGTGCGCGGTGCTATACACAAGTGCTACATGCATTTGCATACACAACGATATTAAAGATGGTACGTGCCCTTACCAGAGATGCAATACCCCTATGGAAATTCTCGGGGTAATTTAAATCTCTTTTCGCTCTTAGAATTGCTCTACGCCAAACATATTCAAAAGCGTGTACGCTTGGTGAGTGTCTCCTAAGTATTCCTCTTCACGTGCCCTGGCCAGCGGAATTATCGCAGGCGTAGCAACTGCTGCATACTCTGCGACGGTTGGCCGTAGACACTTTGTGGTACAACAGGAAACACTTCCCTTGTTGCCAGCTGGAGCCGATCCCATCCGGATACTTCACCTTTCCGATTTCCACATGACGCCGGAAAATAAAGAGCTCCAACGTTTTCTAACCGTGCTGGGAGATCTTAAACCAGACCTCGTTATTGACACTGGAGACAATCTGGCACACCCGAAAGCTGTTCCCTCCGTTATTCAGTCACTGGGGCCACTTCTTGATATTCCTGGCTTTTTTGTCTTCGGTTCAAATGACTACTTCGCGCCGGATTTTAAAAACCCCCTAAGCTATTTATGGGGCGAATCAACCCTCCGCCAACACCGGAAACCACTTCCCTGGACAGGAATGCGCGCCGCCTTCCAAGAACACGGGTGGAAAGACGCTACACACCAAAAACTTGCCATCAATATCAACAACGTCAACATTACGGTTGCGGGCGTCGATGATCCCCACATTAACCGCGACCGCTACGACACAATCGCCGGCGGCCCCCTCCCCGGCAGTGACCTCGCCATCGCCCTCACCCACGCACCCGAGCCACGCGTACTCTCCAATTTCTCCGCAGACGGCTACGATCTAGCTTTCGCCGGGCATACGCACGGTGGACAAGTCTGCTGGCCCAATGGCACAGCCATTGTGACTAACTGCGGTATTGATAGGGAACGCGCCCACGGGCTACACCGCTTCGAACACCTGTGGCTTAACGTTTCTGCAGGGTTGGGGACGTCCCCCTATGCCCCCTTCCGGCTATTCTGCCCACCTGAAGCGACCCTACTGGAACTAACTGCCGCCCGGTAACTGCAGTCTTATGACGCCTTATAGCCACAGCATTTTCAGTATTTACCGTCTGGTGTACTAGAGTTAGTGAAGCACCTACCGGGGTATGGCGCAGCTTGGTAGCGCGCTTCGTTCGGGACGAAGAGGCCGTGGGTTCAAATCCCGCTACCCCGACCATTCAAAGACCGCCCTCCACACGGAGGGTGGTCTTTTTTACTCTTCACGCCTTACGCGCGTTAACGATCCTTACGCGAATGACCGCCATGGCGACGGTGGGATCGTACTGTATTCAACTCCTCCACCGGAATAACGTGCGTGGGATAATCGCCCGCACCAGCATTACTATTATCGCTAGCCTCGCCATTATTGCCGGCAGCATTATTATTGGCGTCGTTGTTATTGGCGACATTATTACTGGTATTGTCGCCGGGAAGATTCGGCGCCACCGCTATATCCGCCAGCGGCCCCATTGCCGACGACTCGTCTTCGGACTCTGTATCTGTACTCGCTGCGGCTGTGTCCTCTACATTGTTCTCTACATTGGCGCGTTTCGCCGGCATAGATTCTGTTTCCGGATACGCTGCCTCAGGGGACACTGCTGGAGCTGCTGCACTACCTGCAGCACCACCTGCCGCTTCTCCAGATTCTTGTCCTTCGACAACCGGCAAGACTGCCGTCAGCTCCGCCTCAGATGCCCCTGCTTCAGACAACTCCGCGTCAGAAGGCGTCCGCACAGCCGTATTCCCCCACACAAGGGGCTGTAAGTCTGCCGGAATACCCGCAGTTGGATTGCGACGCAGCACCGTCACAATTACCAAGATGGCAATGGTCGCAAGAGCCAATAGAGCACCATTGGCCAACCAGGCCATTGCCGGATCACCACCGTTACCAATGGCGGCTAATGCGGAAGTGATATACGAGACCGGCATGAGGGAGTCGAAGAAACGGCTCATGCGCGACGGCCACTCCGTCAGCCACACGAAACCAGACACTGCTGCCTGCACAAACACAAGGAAGATATTAAGAACCAAACCCCATCGACGGCCCAACAATAGGACTATTGCGCCGGAACTCAATAAGAGCGCCGCCGAGCCCACTGCCAGCGTTGACACCATACAGGTACCAACCACCGCATTAAGGCCGGTCATTGTTGTCAAAATAGCTGTTGCGGAAATGACTGTCATCAGCAGCCACACCATGGCAATTTCCTTGCGACCCAACCGCAACCGTGACCACCACGCCACAGCCGCCGCTAACGCCAACAGTGCAGACACAAGATAGGCCTGGGCCAGTGGCAGAGTGGGCTTCTCGCCCTTATCTTGAAGAGCTAACTGCTCTGCCGCCATTTCCGCGGTTTTCTCATCATTGGAGAGCTTCATCAGCTCCAGTACCGCTTTATGAGCTTTCTTCGTATTACGCTCATTCGTGTCGGCAAGTTTCTGTAACTTCGTGGCACCCGTCATCAACTGGGCCATGCCATCATCAAGCTGTACAAGGCCATTCGCTAATTCATGGGAACCAGACTGCGCCTTCATGACGCCCTCGTAGTAGTTACCTCCAGGATTAAGCTGACGCGACAACTCATTCGCACCCGCCTGCAGACGCCGCAGATCACTCACCGCCTGCTGCGTTTGCTGAGTATTATGCAGTGTCCGCGATAACTGTTTCAGCGCTTTGCGGGTCCGTACTGTATCCGGATCATTCCCTATCAATGTCGGAATGGTGGCGTCTACTATTGCGGCGGCAGCTTTCTGATACTGCGCCAATGCCGCCACACCGTTCACAGTCTGAGTCACTCCACCAGCAAGCTGCTTCGCACCGGATCCCAGGCGGCGCGTACCCCCCGCCACACTATCCATACCAGTGGACAACTCGGCAGAACCAGAACGCGCCTTTTGGGAACCATTCCGCAACTGGGCTGCACCGTCACCCAGCTGTTTCACGCCACCCTTCATCAGGCCTGCTGAAGTTTCAGCACCCGCTAACGCGTCATTCGCACGCGAAAGATTGGATTGGGCTTTATCCCCACTGAGCAATTCATGACGTGTCTCCTCATTGGCGGTCTGCCCGGACGCTGCACCCACCTGCCACGAATCGGACAAGTGAATACCCAGACCAGCAACAATAGCCGCAATGATGATGGAGGGCACAAACATGGCAACGAGACGTCCGAAAACGGACAATCCCTTTAGCGCACTGGACTTTTCCCCAGCAGTACTGGTGGTGTTAGTGCCGCGTTTCTTACCGGAGGCTTTCTTTTTCGCTCCATTGTGAGAACTTTTTTGCTTAGTGGGGCGTCGACTCATGCCTCTAGCCTAAGCAATCAACCCGGACTTATCACCTTTAGAGTGCACCATAAAATATGTAGTCTTGTAGAAATAGTAAAAAAACATGAATTTTATTAAAGGAGTCCGGGTCTGTGCTTGCACTGTACAGTTTAGTCACCCTGTTATTGACCATTGCAGCCACCCCACTTCTGACCCGCCTCATGGGTCGTAATGCCGGTTGGGTTATCGCCCTCATAGACCTCATTCTCGCCTGCCTCTACGCACCCCACGGTTCATCACTCCTCAATGGGGAAACACTTACCGCCGACATTCCCTGGATCAGCTACTGGGATATTCACATAAGGCTCCGTCTCGACGCACTGAGCTGGTTCTTCGCCATGCTCGCCCTTGTCATTGGCGCCATCGTCATGGCGTACTCCACACGCTACTTCCACAGCCACGACCACGCCGGCAAACCCCTCCACCACACCAGCTTCTTCCTCCTCATGGTGATCTTCACCTTCTCCATGATTCTGCTGGTCACCGCCGACGACCTTATCCTCCTCTTCATCGGCTGGGAACTCACCAGCCTCATGTCCTTCATGCTCATCGGCCGCTCCGGACACGCCGGTGAAGCCGGTTCCCTCCGCACCCTCTTCCTCACCTTTACCGGAGGAGTATTCTTCCTCATTGCCACCGTCGTCACAATCTCTCTCACCGGCACCACTAACCTCACCCAAGCCCTCGCCTCCGACGCCTGGATAACACGCCCCGGCATGACCACCACCGTGGCCGTCTTCGTCGCTATCGGCGCCTTCACCAAATCCGCCCAATTCCCCTTCCACCTGTGGCTTCCCGAAGCCATGGCGGCAGAATCCCCCGTCTCCGCCTACCTGCACGCCGCCGCCGTCGTAAAAGCCGGCATCTACGTCCTGCTACGCTTCTCCGCCGTCTTCCGCCTGAACCTCACCTGGCAGATACTCCTCGTCGTCATCGGCATGTTCACCGCCGTCATGGGTGCCCTCTTCGCCCTCCAAAAGACAGACCTTAAAAAACTCCTCGCCTACTCCACCGTGTCCCAACTGGGGTGGATCGTTACCACCATCGGCATCGGTACCCACGCCGCCCTCACCGCCGCACTACTGCACACCCTTGCCCACGCCCTCTTCAAATCCGGGCTCTTCATGTCCATCGGTGCCCTCCAACACGCCACCGGCACCCGCGACATTCGCCGCCTCCCACCCATGTGGAAACACACACCCGTCCTTATGGTGGTGACGGTAATCGGCGCCATCGGCATGGCTGGTATCCCCCCCACCTTAGGTTTCGTCTCCAAGGAATCCATGCTGTCCGCCTTCCTCAACGGTTGGGGAGGTAATGCCGGCGCTATTGTGCTCACCATTGTGGGGGTCCTGGGTGCAGCCCTGACCGTGGCCTACAGTTTCCGCATTATTCTGGGCGGTTTCTTTGACGGCGACCGCGCCGTCGCACACGACACCGCAGCTGGAACTACAGCAAGCGCGGCAGCAGACCACAGCACAGCCGCGCACACTGACCACGACGGCTACGAACTAGTCCTCCACAAAATCCCCTGGGTTCTTACTTTCTTCGCAGCACTCCCCGCCATCGCCGGACTCCCCCTCTACTTTGTAGTTCCCAAACTGGGCAACCCCTTCTCCCGCATTGCAGAATGCGCCATCAACACGCACACTGCCAGCTATCGAGACGCCCTCCTCCACCACGGTGCCCAAATACACCCCACACAGCTGCACCTCCTTACCGCTAACTGGGTACTGCTACTGTCCGTCATCGCCATTGTTATTGGTGTGCTTCTGGTGTGGCAGCGGAAGCGCGTAGACGCCCTGCTCCGCCGGGAACTCCTCCCCCACACTGGGGCAGAGAATCTGGCCACCATCTGGAAAGGTATGCACTGGGCTGGCAGTATGGCCGGTGCCCCCACCCGTTCCGACAGCCCCACCCGCCACGTGGGCGCCTTCGTCACCGTGCTCGCACTACTGGCTGCTACCGTGACGGTATCCCGCTACACCGGACACATTCACTTCCCGGAGCGTCTACCCGGCGTCAACCGCCCCATTGACCTAGTCGTTCTCATCATTGTTCTAGCTGGTTCCGCCGCCGCCATTGTTACCCGCTCACGCCTAGCCGCAGTTGTCCTCCTGGGTGTAGTGGGCGTGGGCATTACCCTCCAGATTTTCGCCCTGGGCGCCCCCGACGTTGGCCTCACCCAACTCCTGGTGGAAATCATCAGCACCGTCATGTACATGCTGGTGCTACGCCGTCTCCCCCGCACCTTCCAAAAAGCCTCCCGCCGCCGAAAAATCTCCGCCGGCATTATCGCAGTGCTTTCGGGGCTGGGGGCCTTCGGCGCCGTCATGGTGTTCACAGCCCGGCGCGACCGCAGTAGTCTCTCCCAATACTTCCTTGACCATGGCCCCGATCTGACGACGGGGAAGAACGTCACCAACACCATCATTAATGAGTTCCGTGGTTTTGATACGTTCGGGGAGATGGCGGTGCTGGGTGTGACCGGCCTTGCCATTGCCGCGGTTCTTCTCTCCGTCCACCCCGAGTATCGCCGCACGGGGAGCGCTAGTTTCCACCTGATTCGTAAAGAACTACGCGAGCGGGTGGAGTGCAATGGGCGTGTGGTGTTGCCGACGTCCTACTCGTACCGTGATGGCATCACGAACTCGTATCCGCTGCGCATTTTCACTGCGATACTGTCCCCCGTCCTGGTTGTGACCGCCATAGTGGTCTTCCTACGTGGGCACCAGGAGCCCGGCGGTGGTTTTATTGCCGGTCTCATTCTGGCCACGCTGCTGGTGCTGGTGTGGTTGTCTACGCCGGTGGATCGTCCGCTGACGCGCCGCCGCACACCCCCTATTCTGGTGGCGACCGGTATTAGCATTGCCACCATTACTGGCCTTATCGGCTTCTTCACCACTGAAACACATACGGTAAACGACAGTGTGTCCTCGCATTCCTTCCTGTCCCCACAGCATTGGAACATTCCGGTGCTAGGGTCGGTGCCGTCTGCCACCTTCTTCGATTTCGGTATTACTCTCTGCGTTCTTGGCATGGTGTTGACGGCCCTCAACCTACTGGGGTCGGGGCAGTCCCCCTATGGTGCCCCCAGTGTGGAGGTGTGGCCGCCCTATGATCCCTTGCGGATTGATCCGCTGAAAGAGCGGCCGCTGACGCTGGCGGCGAGCCGTGCGGCAGCCGCTTCCACAGCTCCCCCCGATACTGACGACACAACAACAGCACCACAAACAACACAGCCACAAACAACAGAGCAGACGGGAGGTGAGGAACAATGATTCTTGCGCTTAGCGTTGGTGTTCTTGTTGCCGCAGGTGTGTACCTTATTCTGCAGCGCGACATGATGCGGATTGTCATCGGCTTTGGTCTTATTAGCCACGGCATTAACCTCACCGTGCTCGCTACTGGTGTGCTCGACCGCCGCCAGGCTCCTCTCCTTCAGCACACTGGTATTGCGGCTGCGGCAGATCCCCTCCCCCAGTCCTTTGTGCTGACGGCCATTGTTATCTCCATGGCTGTTAGCGTTTTCATGCTGGTACTGGCCATTATTGGGACAACTGACGATACGCAGGCAACGCCCGATTCGGGAACGGAGAGTGACGAAGTATGATCCTCGCCCATCTCCTCCCCCTGTGGGTCGCTATCCCCATTGTGACCGCCGTCCTACTGGTGTTCATTAATCCTCTGGCTCTGCGGCGCACTATTTACATGGCGATTCCCATACTGTCCATCATTGGTGGATCGGTGCTACTGAATGCGCATCGCACCCATGCGGTTATCGCCGAGCAGATAGGTGGCTTCGACCGTGGTATCGGTATTGCTTTCGCCTCCGATTCTTTCAGCGCCCTCATGCTCATCGCTACCAGCATCATTATTATGGCCTCCGCCTGGTTCGCCATCTCCATTGGGGAGGATGAACACAACCGCTTCTTCCCCACCCTTGCACTAGTACTGATGGCGGGCGTTGACGGGGCGATTCTTACCGCGGATCTCTTCAACCTGTTCGTGTGGATTGAAGTGATGCTGATGCCCTCCTACGCGCTGCTGGCTATTACCGGTACGTGGCGGCGTATTGGGGTGGACCGCATGTTTGTGGTGGTTAACCTCCTCACCTCATCGGTGTACCTGCTGGGTGTCATCTATGTTTATGGCGCGGTGGGGAAGGTTAATATCGCCGCGTTGGCGGGAGCTGCCGCGAATAATACGCAGGTAGCTATCGCTATTACCGTGTCCCTTATTGCTCTGTGCGTGAAGGCGGGCGTGGTGCCTGTTCACGGCTGGTTGCCGCGCGCCTATCCGGCAACGTCGGCGGCGGTGATGGGTCTTTTCTCCGGCCTGCACACGAAGGTAGCGATTTACGCCATCTACCGCATTGTGTCCACCATTTTCATTTTTGATACCCGCGGCCAGTGGGTGGCGGTAGTGGCACTCTGTTTGACGATGCTGGTGGGCAGCTATGGTTCCCTCGGCGAGCAACGTATTCGTGGATCCCTAGCGTTTCAGATGGTGTGCGGGGTGGGATATATTCTTATTACCCTCCCTCTGGCAGCCAGTACCACCGATATTGAGGCGCGGGCGGTCGCCTTGGGGTCTGGCATCTTCTACCTCATTCACCACATGCTGACCATGGGGTCTCTCATTCTCACCGCTGGTGCTATCGAGGAAACATACGGGTCGGGTCGTTTTGATCGCCTAGATGGTCTGCAGCGCCGCGAGCCGCTCGCAGCCGGCATTATGGCCGGCGGCATGCTGAGCCTAGTGGGCTTCCCACCGTTTTCCGGGGTACTGGCCAAAGTGGGTATTGCCCAGTCTGCGGCAACCACCGGCGGGGCACTGGGCTGGACTGTTATTGCCGTCATCATTGTGTCGTCCATAGGTGCGCTGGTCTCCATGATGTACCTGTGGAAGGGTGTGTTCTGGGGGCCCCGCATGGCCATGTATCGGCCTATTGGGGCAGATAAATTCCAGCCGGTAGAAGATGACCTTGTCATCGCCAAGCACCAACTACTGCCCGGCGCATTCCTGCTGCTATTGAGCGTGGCGGCTTTCTTCGGGGCCGGCTGGCTAGTGGATCAGACCACTCGTGCGGGGTATTCCCTCCTCGACATTTCGGACTATTTGCATGCGGTGCTACACGGATGAGAACACAGAAGAAAAAGCCGCAAAACAAGCAGCGTCGCCCTGCCCAGTCCGCCTGGCGTCGATTTCTCCGCTTCTGGCCTGCTTGTGGCCGTTGGCTAGGCTACGGTGCGTGGTTGCTGGCGGAAGTGGCATTGAATGCTGGCGGTATGGCTCTTGATATGTTCCGCCCTGCCAGCAAAATTTATCCGGCGGTCCTGCGGGTTCCCCTCTCCCACATGACCAGCGCGGAAGTGGCAGTATTCGCCACGTCCATCACCCTCACCCCGGGAACGCTAGTGCTGTCTATTGACCGCGGTACTGTTCCCTCAGAAGCGCACTCAGAAGTTCACCCGGAGATACCTGTGGATGGTGTTTCCGTAGCAGGAGATGACGGTTTCCTCCTGGTGCACGCGGTGTATGCGGAAGATAGTGACGCGGTGCGGGAGGAGCTGGATGTCATGCTGAATAAAGTTCTGTGGGCAAGCCGCGGACAATCGTATGCGTCTGACGGTACGGGAAAAGCTACGGATGGGGCTGCTGATACAACGACAGATACGGAGGCTGAGACCATATGAAAACGCTAACCATAATGCTGTCTATCGCCTCGGTGATCGTCATTATTGGCATGCTGCTGGGTCTTTACCGCGGTATTAAGGGACCCGATGGGGCAAGCCGAGTGGCCGTTAATGATCTCATTTTTTACGGCATGTTGAGCGTGGTGGGGTTCATTGGGATCCACAACAATTCCTCCATCCTGTTCGACACGCTCATGATCGGTGGCCTTTTCGGGGCAGTCTCCACTATTGCCTTGTCACGTGTTATCAATAGGGGGCACCGATGAGTATTGCCGTACAGATTATCGTGGGCATCATTGCGATACTGGGGGCGCTGTTCTTCCTCACGACCGGTATCGCAATGAACCGAGCTGCGGATGCCGTCACCCGCGCCAATATGGGAAGCCCCGCTATTTATGTGGGATTTCCGCTAGTGGCATGTGCGCTACTTATTGCGGATTCGGCCCTGAATGGTTTCTCCTGGGCGCATTTCATTGAGTTTCTTCTTATAACATTCCTCATGCCGGTGGGATCCTCCATGGGGTCTATGGCCTTGGGGCGTTCCATGATGCTGGCCCAGGTACGTATGGATCCGCGAACTATGCGGGAGGACCTGCGGGAGGGCTCGCAGGATGTCGCAGGCCAAGACAAGAACCATCAGCATACTGGCCACACGGTCCATGCTGGGCATACGGACCATCATGAGCTGGTCTCGCCAGTCCTGGAGGAGACTGTACCGGCGGTGGAGAAGCACCATCCGCATGCCTCTAAGTATGACGTTTCGGAAGAGTATCAAGAATACGAAAACGAGGATCTGGACTAACTAACTTCGCCAGCTAGTTCCACTAACTGCTGCAGGAGATATCTCACCAACGCACTGCATCGGCACTGCACCGGCACACTAAAAGAGCATGGTAAGGAGCCAGCAGCGTAAAAGAATGCATAAAAGAGTGTGGTAAAGGGTGGTGTGCTGTCCGTCTAGGGGCAGCACACCACCCTTTTTGTGTGCATATGTAGTTATGACAACTGTGTCCGGTGGACTACTTCATCATTTCTTTGTAGCCCTTTTCGATGGCGGCGCCTACCTCCGCATCGATGTTCTTCCAGTATTCGAAAACACGGGAGAGAACCGGCTCGGTGACGCCACCGAGGGTACCCACAACGTTGGAGATGAGGCGTTCACGCTGCGGGTCATCCATAACCTCGCGGACGAGGATATGGGGCTGGGTCCAGTAGTCGTCATCGTCGTGGCGGACGGGGACACCGCGGTAGAGGTCGTTGCCGTGGGGCTCCCAGCGACCGAGGTCAGCGGGGGACTTTTCGGGCTGCGCGGTGGGGCCGTTGCCACTGTTCGGAACGTAGGGAGGAACGGAAGGATCGTTGAACTCCATGGCGGCCGGGCCCTGGTGGCTGTAGTTGTTGACGTCTGCCACGGGGCGGTTCGGGGGGAGCTGCTCGAAGTTGGCGCCCAGGCGGTGACGCTGCGTGTCCGGGTAGGAGAAGACGCGGCCTAGCAGCATCTTGTCGGGGCTGAAGCCGATGCCGCGAACGAGGTTGGAGGGGCTGAAGGCGGCCTGTTCAACCTGTACGTGGAAGTTCTTGGGGAGCTGGTTCAGGGTGAGTTTGCCCACGGGAATCAGCGGGTAGTCCTTCTGGCTCCAGGTCTTGGTGATGTCGAAGGGGTTAACCTTGTAGCTTTCGGCCTCGGCTTCCGGCATGATCTGCATCTTGAGGGTCCAGGACGGGTAGTCGCCGTCCTTGATGTGCTGGTAGAGGTCACGACGGTGGTATTCGGGGTCGGAGCCGGCCAGGCGGTCAGCTTCTGCCTGGGGGAGGTAGCCAATGCCCTGGTCGGTCTTGAAGTGGTACTTCACCCAGAAACACTCACCTTTGGCGTTAATCCACTGGTAGGTGTGGGAGGAGAAGCCGTCCATTTCACGGTAGGAGGAGGGCAGACCGCGGTCACCGAACAGCCAGGCTACCTGGTGTGCAGATTCCGGGGTGAGGGTCCAGAAGTCCCAGCGCATTTGGAAGGACTGGAGGTCGGTGTCCGGGGTGCGCTTCTGGGAGTGAATGAAGTCGGGGAACTTGATGGCATCACGGATGAAGAACACGGGGGTGTTGTTGCCCACCATGTCGTAGTTGCCCTCTTCGGTGTAGAACTTGAGGGCGAAACCGCGTGGGTCGCGCTGCGTGTCGGGGGCGCCTTTTTCGCCGGCGACGGTGGAGAAGCGGGCGAGGACGGGGGTCTTCTTGCCGGGCTGGAGGAAGTCGGCGGCGGTGTAGGCGGAAACGTCTTCCGTTACTTCAAAGACACCGAATGCACCGGCGCCTTTAGCGTGGACGACGCGCTCTGGGGTGCGTTCGCGGTCGAAGTGGGCGAGTTTGTCAACGAGTCCCACGTCGTGGAGTCCGATGTAGCCTTGCTCACCTTGTTGGAGGGAGAAGTCATCGGAGGCGATGGGAGCACCGCGTTAGTAGTGGTGGCAGCATTGTGCGGAACTGGGCGGAGACCGCGCTCAATGGGGTTCTCATTCGTCATGATAGTGTTGCCTTCCTGAATCGGATTGCGAGGTGTGAGGCCAAGATCGGTATCTCACGTGGAGCCTTGTGAGCCCTGTACTCATAGTTTTACTTATTAATTATTGGATGTCAATAATTTTTAAGTATATATAGATACTTCCAATCAACCTGAAATATCTACGTCTACACTACGCTGCAATTCTTATGCTCGCCTACCCTATAAAAAACCGGAAATACCAACGTACATACGGTATTTCCAGTTTTTTATATGAACTTATCAGTAAAAATGTGACCTATTACTCACTCAGCCGCTTGGCGACCAGCTCCGCAATCTGAATAGTGTTGAGAGCGGCACCTTTACGGAGATTATCACCCGACACCACCAAGTTGAGGCCACGATTATCCGCAATGGAAGGATCCTGACGGATACGACCCACCAACGACGGATCAATACCAGCAGCAGCCAACGGGGTAGGAACATCCACAAGCTTCACACCCGGTGCATCAGCAAGAGCAGCTTTAGCTTCCTCCACCGTGATCGGCTTAGCGAACTGGGCGTTAATAACCATAGTGTGAGCAGTAAAGACCGGCACGCGCACGCAGGTACCAGACACCTTCAGATCCGGGATACGCAGAATACGACGGGACTCATTCCGTAGCTTCTGCTCCTCATCAGTTTCTTCCGAACCGTCATCAACAATATTGCCGGCCATGGGCACTACATCGAAGGCGATGGGGGCAACATAGGGACCTAGGTCCTCTGCCTTCAGTACAGAACCATCGTGCGTGAGCTTCTCAATGTCATCAACATTGTCGCGCACCTGCTGTGCCAAGGTCCGCACACCTGCCAGACCAGAACCAGAAACAGCCTGGTAGGAGGAGACGAACATGCGCTCCAAGCCGGCCACATTGTGGAGGGCTTGCATCACGGGCATACATGCCATCGTGGTGCAGTTCGGGTTGGCGATAATGCCCTTCTTGACGTTAGCTACCTCGTCCGGGTTGCACTCGGTAACAATCAGAGGAACATCAAAGTCCTTGCGCCAGGCGGAAGAGTTATCAACAACGATGGCGCCAGCGGCAGCAAAACGCGGAGCCTGTGCCTTGGACGTAGTGGCACCGGCTGAGAAAACAGCAATGTCAATACCCTTGAGGTCCTCGTCAGAGACGGCATTCACGTCCTCTACCACAACGTCTTCGCCACGGAATTGGAGTACCTGGCCTGCGGAGCGTTCGGAGGCGAAGAAACGAACCTTAGTGCAGGGGAAATTACGCTCTTCCAGGATGGTGCGCATCACACGGCCGACCTGGCCGGTAGCGCCGACAACAGCAACAGTAAGATCAGTCATTTTTAGTCCTTTGCGAAAGTGGGGCAATCACTTTGTAGTGGTGCAGCGGGTTGGCGGAGAAAGATTGACTAGCGGCCAGTACCGGCGTAGACGGTCGCTTCTTCGTCTCCACCCAGCCCGAAAGCGTCGTGGAGGGCGCACACAGCAGCCTTCACATCATCCGAGTCAATGAGTACGGAAATACGAATCTCGGAAGTGGAGATAAGGTCAATATTTACATCAGCCTGGGCGAGAGCCTCACAGAACGTGGCAGTCACACCCGGGTGAGACTTCATACCGGCACCCACCAGGGACACCTTGGCTACATGGTCGTCGAAGAGGATCTGGCTGAAACCGATCTCATCTTTCTTCTCATTGAGAATGGCGACGGCCTTGGGGGCATTAGCACCCGAGCAGGTGAAAGTGATGTTGGTTTTGCCGTTATCGACATCGGAGAGGTTCTGCAGCACCATGTCAATGTCAATTTCGGCGTCGGCGATGGTGCGGAACACAGAGGCGGCGAAGCCGGGCTGGTCGGGAATGCCAACAACAGTGATCTTCGATTCGGACAGGTCATGGGCGACGCCGGTGAGAATTGCTTCTTCCACGGGAATATCCTCCATTGATCCGGACACGATAGTGCCGGGCTTGTTGCTGTACGACGAACGCACATGAATGGGAAGGTTACCGCTGCGTGCGTACTCGACACACCGCAGCATCAGGATCTTGGAGCCAACAGCCGACATCTCCAACATTTCTTCAAAGGAGATGTGGTCAAGCTTGCGGGCGTTAGAGACAATGCGCGGATCGGCGGTGTACACACCGTCCACGTCGGAATAGATTTCGCAAACGTCAGCGTTCAGGGCGACGGCGAGGGCGACGGCAGTGGTATCAGAACCGCCGCGTCCCAGTGTGGTGACGTCCTTGGTGTCTTGGGAGACGCCCTGGAAGCCTGCGACTAGGACAATCTTGCCTTCGGAGAGGGCGGTTTCAACACGCCCCGGGGTGACGTTGATAATGCGTGCGTTTCCATGCTTAGCAGTGGTGATAACACCAGCCTGCGAACCGGTCATAGAAACGGCCTCCGCACCCAATGACGCAATCGCCATAGCGACGAGGGCATTAGAAATACGCTCCCCGGCGGTAAGGAGCATGTCCATTTCACGCTCCGGCGGTATTGGGTTGACGGACGTTGCTAGGTCCACCAGTTCATCAGTGGTGTCACCCATTGCAGAGCACACGACGACAACATCGTTTCCGGCCTTCTTAGTGGCGACGATCCGTTCTGCGACGCGACGGATACGCTCAGCCGATTCTAGAGAAGAACCGCCATACTTCTGTACGACGAGTGCCATGGGTAAATACCTCCATGTGCTGTGAACAATTTCAGGGCTAATCCTACCTGGACAACCGATAAAATGCCTAGTAGTAAGCATAAATTAAGGGTATGTGAGGACTCTTCTCAGTACCCTTCTCAGTACTCTCAGGGAACGGGTCGCCTATGAAGTATTCTGCCACGACCACTAACTAACTGGGATTTTTTGTTCAGATTCTAGGATTTTTAGCGGAGCACGGCAGCTTTCGCATTCCGCTCAACATGAGTAAAAGCAGCATCATCCGCCAAGAAATAATGCGGCCCCACAAAGAACTGGCGAGCCCGCTGACTGTGATGCACCTGCATATCAGAAAAGGCCAGCACTGCCGCACCAAACACGGAATACCGCCAGTGATCCATCTCCTGCCCATGCGTAGCCCCCCGCACCATACCAATCCATGCGGGAGTCTCCGTCACCGTCTTATAGCGGGACCGAATAGACACATCCGTGCACACAGTATCCTTCTCCCCCGTCAGGTAAAACACTGGCACCGTAATGTATTTCCTCTGCACCATAACCCCCGGACCAGGCTGCATAGGCACCGCCGCAACAACCCGTAACCCCGGATACTGCTTCTCTACCGTAGGAAGCAACCACCCCGCACCGGACTCTGTGGAACCACCGCCCGCAGAATGGCCAGTAAGCACTACATGCCGCTGATCAACATGGCCATGCAGGGGTGACGCCGCATTCTTAGCTTCCGTAAGGAGGCGCGCCGCACCCTGCACATCGGTATAGCCCGTCCAGTTGAAGAACGTGTAGCTCACCACCACGATATAGCCGTGCGACGCCCACAAGTGGTACAGATGATCCGTTAACCCCGGCTCGGCAGCAATACCCGGAGTGTAAATAATGACCGGCAACTTCCCCATTCGGGAAATATTCCGCGGGTACACAAACTGCACGTCTTTCGGACTCTTCATCCCATCCGGGAACGTCCCCCAGCACTTATGCGTCATCTTGTTGTTATGGTGGTCCCTCAGCATCTGGGTATACATCGTGTAGACAGGGCCGCACGGCTGACTCTTCACCGTGGCAACAGTGCTATAAGGACCCATTGCCGCATACTGGTTATAGAGGTAACTCCCCGTCACAACACCCGAGCTATCCGTCTTAATAGGACGTGGAACCGCCTGCGCAACACCACTCGCTAAACCAAAAGCACAGACAGAAGCCGCAGCGATAGCGGTAAACTTCTTAAGTCGCATAGACGATCCTTTTATAGACACGATAGTTATAGACACCAACAGGAACGGAGAAAACCCACACGCCCCAAGCGAAACAATTGTACGTGTAACGATATTCTCTATACATTCCCCATACTATGAAAAGAGGGAGAGTGAAGTACCTCGTTAGGTACTTCCGAGTCTAGACTCTCCCTTGCCCTCCTACCCCACTTCTCGCACTCCTGCGGTAAGACGAATGAGGCCCCTATGACCGCTCAGCTGATAGCCGCCGCACTAGCGCTTTTATCAGCGCTAGTGGTTGCTATTGGCACCGTTATCCGCCACCTTGTTGCCGCCGAACAACCCCTTCCCGAAGAGGGACTGAGCAGCGTCAAAGCCACCCTCACCTCCGGAAAATGGTGGGCCGGGGCCGGAGTGAGCGTTATCGGCTACCTCCTGCAAGCCGCCGCCCTCCGCTTCGCCTCCATCCTCCTCGTCCAACCCATCACCATTCTTTCCTTCTTCTTCGCTCTCCCCCTCTCCGCCCGCTTCACCGGACGCCGTGTTCGCATTCAAGACTGGGTATGGGCAATCCTGCTCACCCTGGGAGTGGGCGTTCTCCTTGTTATCGGCCGCCCCACCAACACCCACGCACACGCCCACCCGCTTGCCTGGGCAGGGTTACTCATCATTGGGATCGCCATCATCATTCTGCTTCTTCGCCTGGCAAAAAAAGGCCTTCGCAAAGAACGCGCCCTCCTTATTGGCCTTGGCTCCGGCATTACCTACGGATACATGTCCTTCTACACCAAAGGTGTGGTGATGGATCTTTCCGCCGGGCACATTGTTACCGTGTTTACTCACCCGGCACTCTATCTTCTTATCACTGCCTCCATTGTGGGAACATGGTTGCAGCAGGAGGCATTTAACGCTGGCGCTATTCAACAGTCTCTCCCCGCCATGACGGTTGCCAGCCCCATCACGTCCTCTATCCTGGGGATAGTTGTCTACCAGGAGCGATTCACCACCTCACCGGCACTGTACTGGCTCGTTATTGCCGCTGCCGTCCTGACAGTGGTGGCCGTAATACAACTCTCCCGCGCTGAAGCACAAGACGACGTTGCCTAAAAAACGGCCACAGCCGCTACTTGTCCGCGCTACCGAGCGCTACTCTTCCCCGCCGCCAACTGTATCTTTTGGAGTTGTGTCTTTTTGCACTGTGCCTTTTTGCTCTGTGTCTTTTTGCGCTGTGTTTTTTGAGGCTGTGTCTTTCCCAGTGGTGTACTTTTGCGCAAGCGTATCCGGGTTGCCAGGCTCATCTAGCGGCCCCAAATCGTCATAGCTCATAGGGTCTTCCCGCGGCTCCACATGCGACTGCACATGCAAATCGGGAATGACCTCCATCAACTTCTCCTCAATTGCGTCTGCCAAATCATGGCTCTTTTGTACAGTCCAGTCCCCCGGCACCAATATATGAAACTCAATAAAGTTGGAGGAACCGCTTTCTCGGCTACGAATAGCGTGGAAGTCCACATCCTGGCTACGGTACGTATCCAACACCTTAAACATGGCTTCCTGGTTAGCGTCACTCATAGCCGCATCCATAAGACCGTCCAGGGACTCTTTCATCACCTTCCAGCCGGTCCATAAAATGTTGATACCCACCGCAATAGCGATCAGCGGATCCATCCAATACCAGTGAGTGAGGGCAACAATACCCACCGCCACCAACACACCCACCGTTGTGTACACATCCGTCATAAGATGCTTACCGTCGGCCTTCAACGTGATGGAGCGATACTTCTTTGCCCCCCGCAGAAGAATAAACGCCGTCCCCCCATTAACGAGCGTGACCACCACCGAAATAATGAGGCCAATACCTATACTCTCCAGCGGCTTCGGGTGGAAGAACCGCAGTGCCGCCGACACAATAATGACGCCTGCCGCCACGAAAATCATGGCGCCTTCCGTCACCGCAGAAAAATACTCCGCCTTCGTATGCCCATACTGGTGGCCCTTATCCGCTGGACGCGCCGAAATAATGAGGACGGTGAGCGCCACCACAGCCGCTACCAAATTCACAATGGATTCGGCAGCGTCCGAGAACAAGCCCACCGAGCCGGTAATACGCCAGGCAACCATCTTTAACACAATGGTGATAACGGCGGCAGCAATGGACAGCCACGCATATTTCGTGAGCGTGCGGCGGCTAAACTGCTGGTCCATCTCGCCTGACTGAGAGGCGACGAGCGAAGACATCATGAGGAAAACTGTACCTGGTATTCACCAAATGAGCCGCAGAAAACTGTTCACTACGCGCTAAAATTCACCAAACTATCCCCACCCGGGCACTAAACCATATACACTGTGCGTATGCGTTGGGCATCCCTACTACTTGGCTGCCGCGACGGGGCCCGTTAAAGAACTGGCTCCCCGCCGCGGGGTTCTGCGTGCCGGTTCGCCCCCCATTCTTTTCACTGCGCTTTGGCAGTATTGCCGCCAGTGTCGTTTTTTCATCACAGTCTGTGACTACATAGTTTATGGCTAGATAGTGTGCAGCGTAGATGTCAGCATTATTCTCATGACCACCTTTGTAGAGGTTATTTACCATGGCTACCTCCACCACTTTTGTCTCTTCCGCATCCACCATCACCCCACCCGCCACACCCGCACCGGCAAACCAACCCAGCTGGAATAAACAGAAAAACTCCTCCATGCCAGCATTCCGCTACCGCCCCTACGCAGACGAAGTGGAAGCCGTCACCTTGCCGGACCGCACCTGGCCCAACACCGTCATCGACCACGCCCCCCTGTGGTGTGCCGTCGATCTGCGAGACGGTAACCAAGCCCTGGTGGACCCCATGAGCCCCGCCCGCAAACGCCGCATGTTCGACCTCTTAGTACGCATGGGCTACAAGGAAATTGAGGTAGGGTTCCCCTCCGCCTCCCAAACCGACTACACCTTCCTGCGCGAAATTATCGAAGACGACGCCATCCCCGACGACGTCACCATCCAAGTCCTGGTACAGTGCCGCGAGGACCTCATACGCCGCACTTTTGACGCCTGCGCCGGCGCCCCCAACGTCATCGTCCACTTCTACAACTCCACCAGTATCCTGCAGCGCCGCGTCGTCTTCCGGAAAGATAAGTCCGCCATTAAAAAACTCGCCACCGACGCCGCCGCACTGGTCAGCAGTATCGCCAAGGACTACCCCGACACTAACTGGCGCTGGGAATACAGCCCCGAATCCTTCACCGGCACCGAACTGGCCTTCGCCAAAGACGTCTGCGATGCCGTCACCGAAACCGTCGGCGCCACACCCGATAATCCCATCATTATCAACCTGCCAGCCACCGTCGAAATGACCACCCCCAACGTGTACGCCGACCAAATAGAATGGATGAGCCGCAACCTCGCCCACCGGGACGCCACCATCCTCTCCCTGCACCCCCACAATGACCGCGGCACCGGCATCGCCGCCGCCGAACTCGGTTTCATGGCCGGCGCCGACCGCATTGAAGGCTGCCTCTTCGGCAACGGCGAACGCACCGGCAACGTCGACCTGGTCACTTTGGGCCTCAATATGCTGACTCGCGGTGTGGACCCGCAAATCACCTTCAGCGACATCAACGAAATCCGGGAAACCGTCGAATACTGCAACCAGATGCCCGTCACCCCCCGCCAACCCTACGGCGGCGACCTGGTCTTTACCGCCTTCTCCGGCTCCCACCAAGATGCCATCAACAAAGGCTTCGACGACCTCAACGAGGTGGCCGCACGGACTGACAAGAATGTTGACGACGTCACCTGGGAAGTCCCCTACCTGCCCATCGACCCCAAGGATATTGGCCGCACCTACGAGGCCGTTATTCGTGTGAACTCGCAGTCCGGCAAGGGCGACATTGCCTACATTATGAAAACCGACCACGGTATTCGCCTGCCGCGTCGTATGCAGATCGAATTTTCCAAGACGGTACAGCACGTCACCGACTCCAAGGGTGGCGAAATGAACTCCAAACAGCTGTGGGATCTGTTCTCCTCGGAATACCTGGACCGGGCAGAACCACTGCAGCGCATAGACCACTCACTGGCCACTGCCGATAATGGTGATGACGCCATAACCGCCACCGTTCTCTGGCACGGCAAAGAATGCGAAATCTCCGGCACCGGCAACGGCCCGCTGGCAGCATTTGTGGATGCCCTCCACGAACTGGATATTGACGTCAGCATTATTGACTACCAGGAGCACGCCATCACCGCCGGTTTTGACGCCGATGCCGCCGCCTACGTGGAATGCGAAGTAAACGGTATTCCCGTCCACGGTGCCGGCATTGCCTCCTCCATTAACGTGGCGTCACTGTGTGCTGTTGTCAGCGCCGTCAACCGTGCCCTGACGGAACTGGACGAGTAGCCCACTGTCCGCAATTAACATACGCAAACTTCTAAGGACTCTATGACAAAAACTCTTCCCTCTGTAGCCGCTGCCGCACTCCTTACCCTGGGAATTACCCTGGGAACCACCGTAAGCGTGACGGCAGGTCTGGCGCCCACTGCGTCCGCTATTGACACCACCACTATCGCCCCCAACCTGCCCTACGTTACAAAAGTAATATCCGGTAGAGCCCTCTGCACCGGCACCCTCATCTCCCCCTCATGGGTTCTGACGGCAGCTCACTGCGTGGGCAATGGGGACAAGGTAAAAGGCACTGTTGGCTTCGGCAATAAAGCCACCAACACGGTTGGGTTTACGGGTGCCTACCATTACGGCAGCTGGGACGTAGCCCTCCTGCATCTCAACACAATGCAGGTGGGTCGCCCCTTCGCGCTGCTGTCCCCGCTTCCGGCTAAAGAAAACACTTTCGGCCACACCTACGGTTGGGGAATGGGACGCTACCCTCTCCGGGCGGGGAAGGCGAAGGTCGTGGGGCACTATGAGGCGCGCTACGGGAAGATGTTTGTTACCTACAGCGAGTGGGGTAAGCAGGAGCCTGGCGATTCAGGCGGTCCGTTCCTGCAGGGGCCCGTCCTGGTAGGTGTGCTCTCCTCAGTAAGTGGCGCTACGGCAAAGTCTATTAAAGCCAACTATGTAGAGGTATCTCACCTCTGGCCGTGGATCGCTAAGACTTTTATTACCAAAGCGTTCTAGTGATAGCTACACACTCAGGTAGCTATCGCTACACCCCGATACCCATTTTCACTATGACGACAACAAGGACTTGCGCCACAATAATCTTCGCGATCATCGCCATGGGGAAAACTGTTGAGTAGCCCGTGTTCGGCAGCTCATTATTTGTTTGGTCATTGGCGTAGCCGAGGGTGGCAGGTTGCGTGAAGAGCCCCGCAGCCACTCCCATTGCTGTACCGTAGGGCAGCTTAAAGCCCTTGTAGACAATGATGAGAGTGAGTGACGTCAACACGAACGTCAATACTGCACCTACCGCAATTATCGTCAACGAACTGGGATTCTTGATTGCCTTCAAGAAGTCGCCGCCGGCGTTAGCGCCAATTCCGGCCAGGAAGAAGGTAATGCCTAACTGCCGGATGGTGAGGTTAGAGGAGTAGGGAATACGCCACACAATGGGGCCAGTCCGTCCCAACGCCCCCAGAATGAGGCCAACGATAAGGGGGCCGCCGGCGGAACCTAGCTCCAGGACACCACCGCCGGGAATAGGGAAGGGAATTTTCCCGACGAGAAGCCCCAGCGCAATGCCCACCGAGAAGGTAAGAATGTCGATCTCCGAGAGGCTCTTGTAAGAGTCGCCAACAATGCGGGCAGCTCGTCCCAGGTTTTCTTTATTGGTGACGACGCGAACACGATCCCCCAGTTCAAGGCGGGAATCATCGGTGGCAACCATATCTTTGTCACCACGCCGAATACGGGTGATGAGGATACCGTACTTGCTTTGCAGTCCCAGGTCGCCCAGCCTTACACCAACGACGCTGGGATTAGAGACGAACATGCGGCGTAGCCCGGACGTAACGTCATAGTAGGCAAGATCAATGGCGGATTCTTCTCCCAAATATTCTGTCGCCGCATCGAGTGCTTCTTGTGTGCCGGTAACGCACACGATCATGCCTGCACTGATTGTGTCGTAGATGGACGCTATCTGCATTTTGCTGGCATCAACAGTGATGTTCTCAGCATCTGCCTGGCCCAGGACGAGCTGGCCGTCAACGTCGTAAGCGTCCGGGGGGAGCATACGGGACACAATAACATGCTGGCCAATAGCCTTATTGAGGTCCACGATACGGATATCTCCCGCACGCGTAATAAGAATATTGCGGGTGAAAATGGGAACCGCAGCCACCCCGGCACGTATCGCCTCTTCCTCATGATTAACATGGAAAATCTTTTGGAAGAGCGCAAGCGCCGCAATAGATGCCAGCACACCCATGGGATAGGCCAAGGCGTAGCCAACTGTGGGGATACTCTGGGCAGCATCTAGACTTCCCTGCGCCTTCACAGCCGCCGAGTCTGACAAGATGGGAAGAGCATTGGAGACAGCGGCAAGTGCTGGCGTATTCGTCAACGCACCAGTGAACATACCCGCGGAAATAATGGGTTCCATCTTGAACAATGCCACGATGCCAACGGTGACGGCGGCGCTCACTAAAACCAGGCCGACGGTCAGGAGATTAAGTCCCAAGCCCTCTGTTCGGAGAGCCCGGAAGAAGGACGAGCCGGACGCTAGACCAATGGTGTAGACGAAAAAGCGTCAACCCCATCACCCACACAATATGTAGCTGTTGAATGGGGTGCCCGTAGTGGGTGAAGAGCGCCGAAATGATGAGGCCGACGAAAAGAACTGCGGCGACGCCGAGGGAAAAAGACCCAATACGAATACGACCGACGAAGAAGCCCAATGCCATGATGAGCATGAGCACAAGTAAGGGTTGTTCCGCGAGCCAACCGATAACAGCGGACATGTCCCACTCCTAGAAAACTCTGAGGCTATAATCAGGGTCCCAACCAGGGGAAAAGGAATAATCCTTGTGCTCGTCATACTACCGATCTGGGAGGAAAACGCACGCCAGGTTTCTATAAAGTGGCCACAAGACGAGCTGCCCCATAAGCCACGCCATAGCGAGAATTCTTCCCCTCCCCATCTGGCCTTTAGAATAAGTGCATGACAGATGCCTCTCTTGGTTTCCGAGGAACACTCGCACGCTGGGCGTGTTTTGGCGCACGCTGGGCCTCGCGTACCCTCGGCCGCGGAAACGGCGGCATGATCGGCGGCCTTGTAGCACTCAAAGTCGATCCCAACATTATGGCTAAACTTGCTGGCCAACGCATGTCCATGATCGTGACGGGAACAAACGGAAAATCTACCACCACCCGCATGGCTGCAAATGCCCTCCGCACCGCCTACACCGTGGCCACCAATGATGGCGGCGACAATATGGATGCCGGCATTGTCAGTGCCCTCAACCAGGATCTGGACGCGGACGCCATCTGCCTGGAAGTGGACGAAATGCACGTCCCCCACGTGATGGACGCCCTCTCCCCTACTGTCCTCGTCCTCCTCAACCTCTCCCGCGATCAATTGGATCGCGTGGGCGAAATTAACACCATCGAACGGCGCCTCCGCGAGGCCGTCGCCGCCCACCCGGACACTATTGTGGTGGCAAACTGCGACGACATGATGGTGACGTCTGCCGCCTACGACGCCAAGAACGTCATCTGGGTAAGTACCGGCGGCGGGTGGGCCAATGATGCCACCACCAGCCCCCGCAATAATGCGGCCATTATGCACAGTGATGGTGACTGGTGGGCAGTTGAACCACTAGCCGATGGCCGCGAATTCCGCCGCCCCACTCCCGACTGGTGGGTGGATGACACTACTCTGCACGGCCCCGATGGGCTGAACCTTCCCCTGCATTTGCGTGTACCGGGGCGGGCTAACCGCGGTAATGCAGCCCAGGCCGTGGCCGCCGCCGTGGCCATGCAGATTAATCCCACGGCCGCTGTGGAGGCCGCCGAGTCTGTGAATGATGTGGCGGGACGCTACACCACTATCACCCTGGATAATCGCGAAATTCATCTGCTGCTGGCCAAAAATCCGGCTGGCTGGCAGGAGGCCCTCAACATGGTGGATCGCACTGCCGATTCCTTGGTTATTGCCGTCAATGGGCAGGAAGCTGACGGTTTTGACCTCAGCTGGCTGTGGGATGTGCGTTTCGAAAACTTCTCCGACACAAACGTTTTCTGTGCCGGGGAACGCGGCACTGATCTATCCGTACGGCTCACTTATGCAGGGGTGGAACACCAGCTTGTCCACGACCCGCTGCAGGCCATTCGGCAGTGTCCCCCGGGCCGGGTGGAAGTGTTGGCCAATTACACAGCTTTCCGTGATCTCTTCCGCGATCTTCGCCGTCTTACTGGTGCTGGCGCCGGAACTGCCGATGATCCCACCTTCCGCCCTCATAAGGAGCGCCCGCATAAGGAGGATATGCAGTGAGTTCCCTCCACAATCTCCACAACCCCACGCCGGGGAAAGACTCTGTTATCCATATTGGTGCTCTTCTGCCCGACATTATGAGTACCTATGGTGATGACGGTAATGCGCTGGTGCTGCGGGAACGGTTGCGCCGCCGCGGCTACCAGGCGGAGATTATTCGTATTACCCTGCAAGACGATGTTCCCTCCAGCTGCGACATTTATACGATGGGTGGTGGCGAGGACGTTGCCCAGATTCTGGCCTCTAAGCATCTGCGCACGCATCGTGGTTTGTTTACCGCGGTGGAAGCAGGGCGCCCACTGCTGGCTATTTGCGCTGGTCTACAAATGTTGGGTGAGTGGTTCCAGGTGGCTGATGGCTCCCATGCGGAGGGTGTTGGTTTGCTGGACGTAACAACTGTTCCGCAGGCTACCCGCTCTATTGGTGAACTGGTGGGAACGCCACTTACCGAAGGGCTAGCTGAGCCGTTTCTCACAGAGCCTCTTATGGGTTTTGAAAACCACATGGGTGCAACAGTATTAGGGCCGGATGCGCGTCCCTTATCCCGTGTGAAATATGGGGTAGGTAATAGTATTCCTGCCGGCAGCAGTATTCCCGCTACGGGCCTGGTGGATGGTGCGGTGCAGGGCAGTATTATTGCCACCTATATGCATGGCCCGTGCCTTGCCCGTAACCCCCAATTAGCGGATTACCTTATTGCGCAGGTGTTAGGCGTGCCGGCAGCGGAACTAGCCCCCCTCGATATTCCGGCTATTCCATTGTTACGGAAGGAACGCTTGGCGGCGGCTAAACACCCACCCAAGCGCACTGCGTAAGCACCACATAGAACCCTATAAGTGCTTCACACACTGGCGCCCACATATAGAAAAAGAGCAGAGAAGCGGGGGAAGACCACCGAAGTGGCTCTTCCCCCGCTTCCGCTACTCCCTGATACCGTCATGCTTTCGCATGCCGGAGTGTGTGATCCCAATAAAGGGAACTTATGTCAGTGGTGCTGCAACCAGTAGTGCTGGTTAGTCACCGTAGGAACGGAGGAAAGGCAGTGCGACGAGGCACGGAACTTCCTTTACCTGCTGGCCAGCAAGGGCATTGATGGTGAGTGCCCAAATGCGGTGGTTGTATGGCACGGTGAGGTGGTCGGAGCGATCCTTATTGCAGCCATCCTGCAGGGTGATATTGGTGACGGTGGCACCCGGCACAGCCTTCTGGAAGTTGGGGTTGTGCTTGGACATCATGACGAACTCGTCATACTTGGAGGAAATGTTGGTGTAGTTAATACCAGCAACAGTATCCGGGGTGGTCAGCTTGGTGGAGATTTCGGAGCCGGTCATCATCTGGGCGGCAGCAACAGAGAGTCCGTTGAGGATATTACCGATAACGGCAGGCTGGCCATCATCCTTGAAGATGGCTTTCTTATCCTGCAGGGAGAGGGGGTTAATGCCAACGTTAATGCCGGCCATGGTCACAATCTTGTTGATGTGGGCAGAGCCGTAGGTGTGGGCAATGAGGTTGGAGATGGTGCCACCCTCGGAGTAACCAACCAGGTCAACCTTATCCGTGTGGGTGCTCTTCAGCACTTCGTTGATGAATGCGGCGGAGTAGGTTGCGGCAGCTTCAATGTCAGACAGACCACCGAAGTCAAGGCCCACAATGCGCATGGCCTTGGACATAAGGCCATCGGGGTCCTTGGGGAGGTTCATGGCGTAGACGCAGTAGCCCTGTTCCTTGAGCACTGGGCCAAGACCGGCCCATGCACTATTAGCGGTCATGGACATGCCGTGAACAAGAACAACGGGGTTTGGCTTATCTGCACTGGGCTTGCAGTTCCAGTCATTCACACCTTGGGGAGCAACTGGCTTGGTGCCATTCTTCATAATGGCGTCGGTAATGCTGGTAGCAGACTTGCCGGTTCCCTCCGTGGTGGAGCGGACGGTGCTGGAATCCAGTTCCGGAAGTGGTTGGTAGCAGGGGGCTGCGGAAGCAACAGCAGCAGTGCTGGAAATGATGGCTACAGAGGCTACCAGGGTAGCAAGAGTTTTACTGGTCTGGAACACGCCAGATCCTTTCTTCGTTAATTCCCATTTACGCCAAGGGCGCAGGGAGAGATAGGCGAAATAACGGTAAACAGAGAGAGTCTGCTATGCCTTATTGTTAAGTTTTTGGAAACACTCCGCAATGGAATAATCTTTAAGTTTCCAAAGAAACTGAGAATAGTTGCCATTTTTACTTAGTTTCTACAAAAAGGAGAGACGCTTGTCACTCTTCTTCTTTCTTAAAAAGAGGCTACCTCCAGCAGTTTTACTGTTACTGGAGGTAGCCTCTTACGTCATATTCAGTTTGGTAGTCGTTAACCATAAGACAGCGTTTTAGCGCCGCCCAATGGCAACAATTATGGGGCTGTTACATAGCCTTAAGTTCTTCCACAATGGCATCGACAGAGTCTTTTGCATCACCGAAGAGCATGGAGGTCTGCGGCTGGTAGAACAGCGGATTATCAATGCCAGCGTAGCCAGAGCTCATGGAACGCTTGGAGACGATGACGGAGTGGGCTTCTGCCACATTCAGAACGGGCATGCCATAGATGGGTGAGCCTGGATCGTCCTTCGCCGCCGGGTTAGTGACGTCGTTAGCACCAATCACCAGTGCCACGTCGCAACGGTTGAACTCGCCGTTAATCTCGTCCATTTCCTTCATGGCGTCGTAGTCGATACCGGCTTCAGCCAGAAGAACGTTCATGTGGCCAGGCATACGGCCAGCCACTGGGTGGATAGCGTACTTCACGGGCACGCCACGCTCGGCAAGCAGGGCAGCCATTTCCTTCACAGCGTGCTGCGCCTGGGCAACAGCCATACCGTAACCGGGAACAATAATGACTTCGTTGGCGTATGCCATCTGAATGGCAACGTCTGCAGCAGTGGTGGACTTCACCGGGCCATGTTCTGCAGCAGCACCGGAGGCAGCACTGCTACCTCCACCGAAGCCACCCGCCACAATGTTGGCGACGGAGCGGTTCATAGCTTTCGCCATGAGGTTCGTGAGGATGGTACCGGATGCACCGACGATCATACCGGCGACGATCATGGCGGTGTTGTTAATAGCCAGGCCGGCAGCGGCGGCGGAAAGACCCGTCATGGCGTTCAGCAAGGAGATAACGACCGGCATGTCGGCGCCACCAATGGGGAGCACCAGCATGAGGCCGAGCAGAGCGGACACAATGATAAGGCCAAGCATCCACCAGATATTGCCGAACTCACCGGTGTTGCAGCCAATAACGATAGCGAAAGCGACGGCGGCAATGAACAGGATAGCGTTTACAGCCTGCTGGGCTTTACCGAGGCCAATGGGGCGGCCGGGGAGAATACCCTGCAGTTTGGAGAAGGCAATAATGGATCCCCAGAAGGACACCGAACCGATGATGGCGGCAAGAATGGAGCCAATAACAACGGTGGTGGTGAGGACGGTGGAGGAACCAGCAACGTTTGCTTCCTCAGCGATGAGGTTGCCTTTGAAGCCGCGGTATTCCATGGCTTCGCATAGTGCAATGAGTCCCACGGTGCCGCCACCAAGACCGTTGAAGATAGCCACGAGCTGCGGCATTTCGGTCATCTTGGTTTTACGGGCAACGGGAACAGCAATAGCGGTACCTACAATGAGGCCAACAACAATCAGAATCCAGTTCAGGGTGTAGCTGGCGTCGGTGTCGGCTTCTTTGTCGGCGAGTTTCAAAATGGTGCCAATGAAGGCAATAACCATACCGATGGCAGCAATCTTGTTACCACGGACGGCGGTGGAGGGGCCGGTCAGTCCGGACAGGCCGTAGATGAAGAGGACGAAGGCAATAATGTAGAGCACATTAGCTGTGATGGTCATTAGTCTTGTGCCTCCTCAATGGGTTTGCGCTCTTTGGGTTTGAACATTTCGAGCATGCGGTCGGTAACGACAAAGCCGCCCACAACGTTCAACGTGCCGAAGACAACAGCGACGAACAGGATAATGGCAAGAAGGACATTAATGGCGGTGTTGTCAGAGCTGAGATCGACAGAACCGAGTACCCACATGGCACCCAGGACGACAATGCCGTGAATGGCGTTCGTGCCGGACATGAGGGGGGTGTGGAGAGAATTGGGGACCTTGGAGATCACCGAGAAGCCGACAAAGCCGGCCAGGACGATGAGGGCTATAAGGAGTAGCAGGTCGTTGGCAGACATGGGCTAGGCCTCCTTGTCACGGGTGACGCAGGCGCTGGCCAGAATCTCGTCCTCGAAGTCGGGAGCGAGAGCACCCTCATCGTTGAGCATGAGTTCCAGGAGAGCCTGAATGTTTTTAGCGTAGAGCTCCGAGGAGTGTTCCGGCATGGTGGCGGGAAGATTCAACGGGGAGCAGATGGTAACACTGTTCTTCACAACGGTCTTACCAGGTTCAGTGAGTTCACAGTTGCCGCCAGTTTCACCAGCGAGGTCAACAATGACGGAACCGGGCTTCATGCGGGAAGCAGCATCGGCAGTAACGAGAATGGGGGCACGGCGACCAGGAACAAGTGCAGTAGTAATAACTGCGTCGGCATCACCAATGGCAGCGGCGAGACGCTCCTGCTGGAGAGCCTTTTCTTCCTCCGTAAGTTCACGGGCGTAGCCACCTTCACCAGCGGCTTCAATACCCAGGTCGAGCCACTTAGCGCCCACGGACTTAACCTGCTCGGCAACCTCGGGGCGCACATCGTAGCCAATGGTGCGGGCGCCCAGGCGGCGGGCGGTAGCAAGAGCCTGCAGGCCGGAGACACCAACACCGAGCACCATAACGGTGGCGGGTTTTACAGTGCCGGCGGCGGTGGTGAGCATGGGGAAGAAACGAGTGAGGTTGTCAGCGGCAACTAGCACGGCTTTGTAGCCGGCCACGTTGTTCTGAGAACTCAATGCATCCATCACCTGGGCGCGGGAGATACGCGGAATAGCCTCCATGGCGTAGGCTTCCACACCCTTGGCTTTCAGTTCCCCAATCTGGTTTTCCTGGGAACGTGGATTGAGGAAACCAATAAGCCGTGTACCTGCGGAGAGCTTAGCGATCTCGTCGGTGCTGGGTTCTGCAACCTTGACAACAACGTCACAGTCCCAGGGATTTCCAATAACTGCGCCGGCAGATTCGAATGCACTGTCTGGAAGTAGTGCAGCTTCACCTGCGCCGGATTCGACAATAACGTCTAGTCCTTTTCCAATAAGTTGTGTGATGACCTTCGGGACAAGCGCTACACGACGCTCGCCCGGCGCGGTCTCACGGACCACACCGATGCGTGGCCGTTGTGCCGATACCATTCAATCCTCGTTTCCTGTTGTTATGAAGTAGCTAAGGGTTTGTGACAACTATACGAAATTTTGTCGTGATTGTGGATAAAAAGTTTCTTATTATTAGGAAAATCTTACCGAACGACGTGAATCTTCTGGGCTGCCGATTGTGATTTCTGCAAAGCATCCTCCACATCGACACCTGTTGCCACCACAACCCCCATGCGACGTCCCACATGCGCTTCCGGCTTACCAAAGAGGCGCACATCAGTACCCGGAATAGCTAAAGCATCGGCAACCCCGGTAAAGCCCAGGCCCTCGCCCTCACACGGCGACTTCACTACACTACTGGCCGCCGGGAAAAGCAGCGTCGTATCCACGGGGAGCCCCAATACGGCTCGGGCATGCAGTTCAAACTCGCTAAAACGCTGCGACGCCATGGTGACGAGTCCCGTATCATGCGGGCGGGGTGATACTTCTGAGAAGAGAACATCGTCCCCCTTGACGAAAAGCTCTACCCCAAAAATGCCGCGGCCACCGAGTGCGGACGTCACCTTGTCCGCAATTTTACGAGCGTTTGCCAATGCCGCATCCGTCATAGGCTGGGGCTGCCACGATGCCACATAGTCCCCATTGTCCTGGTGGTGACCAATGGGAGCGCAGAAATAGGTGCTCGTCTCGCCCGTTTGGGGATCCCGTCCCCGCACGGTAAGCAGGGTAATTTCGTAGTCGAAGTCAACAAACCCCTCTACAATGACGCGCCCCTGGTCCACGCGGGAATCGTCGCGGGCGTGGTCCCATGCAGCATCAATATCATCAGCGTGGCGTACCACCGTTTGCCCATGCCCCGACGACGACATAATAGGCTTCACAACGCACGGCATACCCACATTCTGGATAGCCTCTTTCATCTCTTCCCGCGACGATGCGAACTGGTAGGGGGATGTTGGAAGCCCTAATTCTTCCGCGGCGAGCCGGCGGATACCCTCGCGGTTCATTGTGAGCTGCACTGCCCGTGGAGTGGGGATAACCGTGGACGTACCCTCCTCCTGGATAAGCGCGAGCACGTCCGTGGCAAGAGCTTCAATTTCGGGAATAACATAGTCCGGCCGTTCCTCTCGAATAAGAGGGAGGAGTTCGTCCGGGTTAGCCATATTAATGGTGTAGCTGCGATGTGCTACCTGCTGGGCCGGGGCACCGTAGTAGCGGTCCACGGCAATCACTTCAACGCCGAGCCGCTGGAAGGCAATAGTGACTTCCTTACCGAGCTCACCCGATCCCAGTAGCATAACCCGTGTCGCACCTGGAGTTTGGGCAGTACCAATGCGGGGCAAGACGGGTGGTGTGGTCATGGGAGGCTCCTTCTCAGCGTGGTGTTAGCTCTCATGATAGAGCACGATTACCACACAAACAGCACCATAAGGCGTCTACTACCAGAGTTATTCATTCTCGTGACGAGCAACCCAGGCAGAATCGGGAACCGCCTTGGGGAAAAACCCGGGAGTTTCCACAAATACGGGAGTCTCAATACCGGCCTTGCGCTGCCTATCATAGTCACGCAAGCACCGCACACCGTACTTCATAAGAAGCGCTACCGCCACCATATTAATAATGGTCATCAGCGCCAGGGAAAGATCCGCCAGGGACCATGCCAGCGGCAACGCCGCTATAGACCCCAACCCCGTCGCCGCAATCATCACAACATGCAGTATGGTGCTGCCGTGTTTCGTCCACCCCAAATAATTCACGTTAATCTCGGCGAACACGGAATAGCCCAGGGTACTGGAGTAGGCGAAGAGGAAGATAACAATGGACATAAACCACACTGTCCAGCCGGTACCGTAGTCCAGATGGTGTGTCAGTGCAGTCTGTGCCAGGATCCCGTCCTCCAATTCCTGCCCGGGTGTATAAACACTGGGACCAGCCAGCAGGATCATGAAACCCGTCATGGAGCAGACGATGATGGTGTCCACGAAAGTACCAAGGGACTGAATAAGCCCCTGTACCACCGGGTGCGGCACGTCAGCGGTGGCGGCCCCATTGGGCATGGACCCCTGTCCCGCCTCGTTGGAGAAAAGACCACGCTTAGCACCGTTGAACATGGTGGCCCAGAGTCCCCCGCCCACACCGGCTAGGCCTGCTCGTAGACCAAAAGCACCCGCGAAAATATCGGAGAACACACGCGGCAGGTCGGTGATATTCATAAGGATGGTAATAAGCGACACCAGCAGATAAATAATGGCCATAATGGGCACAAGGTGCTCTGTTACCTTCGCAACCCGGCGCAACCCACCCAACATGATGGGGATACTGATAGCCACGAGAACGAGGGCCGTCACCCACACGGGTATGCCGGCGGTGGATTTGAACTGCTGGGCAATAGTATTCGACTGCACCATGGGGAAGATAAGCCCATAGGAAAAGACGAGGAGAGCCGCAAATATAACACCCCACGTGCGGGAGCCCAGACCGCGCTCAATGTAGTAGGCGGGGCCACCGTGGGAGAGTCCGTCCTTCCCCTTCACTTTGAAGATTTGGGCAAGGGTGCTTTCCATGAAGCTGGTCGCCATGCCCAGGAGCGCCACTATCCACATCCAGAAGAGAGCGCCGGGACCGCCCACGATAAGTGCCAGGGAAACACCGGCGATATTACCGGTGCCCACGCGTGAAGCGAGACCCACTGTGAATGCTTGAAAGCTGGAGAGGGAGGTGCCCTTTTGCTTCCGTGAATCGAGCATGAGGTGCCACATGTGCCCGAAGAGGCGGAACTGTACACCTCGAGTGGCAACGGTAAAGACAATGCCGAGGCCAACGAGCACAAAAATGAGGATATGGGAGGATATAAATCCTTCTATTTGGGTGACCAGGTCTGTGAGCACTAGAACGACACTACCATTATTCGCGTTATCTCCCATTAAACTATTGCCCATGAAGAATGCCACCGAACTACTGGGCAGCATTAACAACATATATGGGTATGTGTTAATGGCGTTATTGGCTATTGCTGGTCTTTACTTTTCCATCCGGACTGTTGTGGTACAAATACGCCACCTGCCGGAGATGATGCGTACCCTCGTGGAGCAGCCGGAAAAGCAAGAGGGCGGAAAGAAGGGCATTAGCGCATTCCGCGCATTCACAGTATCGGCGGCAAGCCGCGTTGGTACCGGCAATATTGTGGGTGTGGCTGTGGCTATTGCCTTGGGTGGTCCAGGCGCTCTCTTCTGGATGTGGCTTTTCGCCATTGTGGGTGGGGCGACGGCTTTTGTCGAGTCCACGTTGGGGCAGCTTTATAAGGTGAAAGATAAAGCGACAGGAGCATTTCGAGGTGGTCCCGCCTACTATATTGAAAAAGGTTTAGAGAAACGGTGGCTGGCTATCCTCTTCGTTATCGCCATTACGTTTACCTATGGTTTTGTCTTTAATATGGTGCAGGCCAACTCTATTACCGAAACAACATCGCAAGCGTTGAAGCCCCTCATCCACAATTCAGACAATATGAAGTGGGTTAATCTTGCTCTTGCCCTTGTTATCTCAGCGTTAACAGCGGCAGTTATTTTTGGTGGAATTTGGCGAATCAGTGCCGTCTCACAAGTGCTAGTTCCCATTATGGCGGTGGTGTACATCGTCCTCGGGCTTTACGTATGCATTGTCAACGGGGCCAAAATTCCCGGCGCCATCTCCCTCATTTTCCAGTGCGCTTTCGGGGCAAAACAGGTAGCCGGAGCCGGTATTGGTGCAGCCATGATGATTGGTATTCGCCGTGGTCTCTTCTCCAACGAGGCCGGTATGGGGTCTGTTCCTAATGCTTCCGCCACGGCGGCAGTGTCACACCCGGTAAAACAGGGCTTTGTACAAACCCTGGGTGTCTACTTCGATACCCTTATTATTTGCTCGGTGACGGCCTTCATCATTCTGCTTAATAACCCCGACTATGGGGTGGATGATGGCGCCGTAGCTACTCAACATGCGCTTGCCCACCAGCTAGGAAGTTGGGCTAATCCGGTTTTGGCTGTGGTGTTGTTCTTCCTGGCGTACAGTTCCATTATTGGTAATTACTACTACGGGGAGTGCAATATCCAATTCCTCACAGAATCGAAGAAGGCCCTTATGTGGTTCCGTATTCTGGTGGTGCTGTGTGTGTTTGGGGGATCCTTGGCCGCATTGGACTTTGTGTGGGCCTTGGCGGATATCTCCATGAGTATTATGGCCACTATTAACCTGGTGGCAGTTATTCCGCTTGGTGGGCTAGCTATTGAGCTTCTCCGCGACTACAACAGTCAAAAGGACAGTGGCCACAACCCTGTGTTTCATAAGGATTCCCTCCCTCAGGCCCGCAATGTCGAGTGCTGGGATTAACACCAGTGCTGGATAGCAGAACGCCCGCCGGAAGATCCTTTGCGGATCCTCCCGTGCGGGCGTTCTCCTGTTTATTGAGTTTTCTTTAGTGAGCTTTTAGTGGGCTCTCTCTTAATGGACTCTAGCTAAGCCCTATCGAGCTACCCTGTATTAGCCCTCGATTTCGGCCACGAGGTCGTTAATGACGACATTCTCGTCACGGCCGGGGCCAACACCAATGTAGGAGATGCGGGTACCACAGAGTTCTTCCAGACGCTTCATGTACTTCTGGGCATTCTCGGGCAGATCATCGAACGTGCGCGCGGTGGTGATGTCTTCAGTCCAGCCAGGCAGCATTTCGTAGATGGGCTTCGCGTGGTGGAAATCGCTTTGGCTTTCCGGCATGTGGTCAAAACGCTTGCCGTCTGCTTCGTAGGCAACGCAGACGGGGATTTCTTTCAGACCGGTGAGGACGTCGAGCTTCGTCACGAACATGTCGGTGAAACCGTTAATGCGGGACGCGTACTCGGCAACAACACCATCGAACCAGCCACAGCGGCGGGGACGCTTGGTAACAACACCGTACTCGTGGCCGGTTTCGCGGAGGAACTCACCGGATTCGTCGAAGAGCTCGGTGGGGAATGGGCCAGCGCCAACGCGGGTGGTGTAAGCCTTAATAATTCCGACGGCATGGGTGATGCGGGTGGGGCCAATACCGGAGCCCACGCAGGCACCACCTGCGGACGGGTTGGAGGAGGTAACGAAGGGGTATGTGCCGTGGTCCACGTCCAGCATGGTGGCCTGGCCGCCTTCCATAAGGACGGATTTACCCTCGTCAAGAGCCTTATTCAGGAGGAGGCTGGTGTCGCATACCATGGGGGCCAGGCGGTCGCGGTACTGCAGGAAGTAGTTCACAATTTCGTCCACGTCGAATGCGGGGCGGTTGTAGACTTTCACCAGCATTTCGTTCTTAGCACGCAGGGTGCCTTCCACTTTTTGACGGAGGATGGATTCGTCAAAAATGTCTTGGACGCGGATACCAATGCGGTTAACTTTGTCGGCGTAGCAGGGGCCAATACCGCGGCCAGTGGTGCCAATGGCGCGCTTACCGAGGAAGCGTTCGGTGGTTTTATCGATGGTTTGGTGGTAGGGCCCTACGAGGTGGGCATTAGAGCTGATGCGGAGACGTGAGCAGTCAGCACCGCGGGATTCCAGGCCATCGATTTCCTGGAAGAGAGCCTCAAGGTTGACGACCACACCATTACCAATGACGGGAGTGACATTGGGGGTGAGGATACCGGCGGGGAGCAGTTTCAGCTCATACTTTTCGCCGCTGACCACGACAGTGTGGCCGGCGTTGTTGCCGCCATTGGGTTTGCAGACGAAGTCGACGTGACCGCCGAGAATGTCGGTGGCCTTACCTTTGCCTTCATCGCCCCACTGGGCTCCGTTGATGACGATCGCTGCCATATTCTCGTTCTTTCTTTGACCGAGCCGGCAGGGGTGGGAACATCACGTAACCTATGCTGTCGGTCTTTCCGGACAGTGGTGGCACAGGAGCAATGTGGGCACAAAATGAAAAACCCGGGCCTACCCTGCAGACCCGTTACCTAATTCTACCTCGTTACGAGAGAAGAGTGAAAACTTTTTACGCCGGTTACGCTGGGTGGTGACCAGTATCACCCACTGCAGGAACAGCCTGCACAGCTTCCTCCCGCGTCATACCGCACACCTGCAAAAGGTCAATAAGAGTGGAACGAATCTGGGCTTGCATAACCAGCCCATGCATTCCAGACGGATCATCGGGTTCCAGCTGAAAACCGGTGCGGACGGCCACCGACATCAGTGCCTGCGTGGCCTCATGTTCTGTGGTTCGCCACTTAGCGTGTTCGGCAAGCATGGACTGCACTACCCCGGTTGCGTCACTCAACTGCGAAATAGCATCCAGGAGACGCTCATCAAGCTGGACATTATCGTCGAGGATAACAACTGCTCGCCGCGCCAGTACGCGCGTATTACGCACCGTATTGTCCAGTGGCTCAATAAACTTTTCCCACTTTTCAAGATCTTTGCGGGCGTACCACAGCAGTGGGGATATACGGACCACTTCAGCACCGTTGTAGAGGGTATCGCGAATATCATTCAACGCTGGCTGGGTGGCGCGAATATGGACAAGAGCATTCGTCACCAGCTCTGTATTGTGCGTACGGAGGCCAATGGCAACGTCACCCAACACGTCGCGTTCGGTTTGCACAACTGCGGCAAGACGACGGCGAATATCGCGGATGGGGTTAGCGGGGATCAACGCCATCACAATAATGCCGATGAGGGTACCAATTATGGCGTGCCATACGCGTTGCAAACCACCCGGCCCATGCGGCGGAATAAGGGTAGCAATGAGGATAGCGGAGGAGGCTGCCTGTACAGAGACCAGCATGCCGGACCCCAGGAAGAGAGCCATCACCATCGCCAGAAAAACAACGAAGCCAATCTGCCACACACCGGAACCAATGCGGGCAATAATCAGTTCACCAATAAGAACGCCGGCAATAGTGCCGGCACCAATTTCGACGGATCGTTTAATGCGACGGCCGGGCACTGGGGCTAGGGCAATGATGGCGGAGACCGGCGCGAAGAAGGGTTTTGTGTCGGGGAAGATAAGGGTGGCTACCCACCATGCTACAGATGCTGCGACGGCAGCCTGGGTGATGGGGATAAGGCTGCGGTAGACGCGGTGGCATCGGCGTTTAAGACTGTCCTGAAAAATGTGCGCCCGAGTTTTCACCCAGTTACGCATGTGCTGCTGCATCCTCATTGCGGGAGAAGTCGAGTAGTTCGGAGCAGACAAGTTCCTTTATTGCGGCGGCGTCGAGCCCTTCATGGTCTTGCTCCGACTGGAATGCTGTAACAAGGCGTTTACGCACGTCCGTATCGTTCTCATCACTGGTTCCGGCAAGAATTTGGGTAGCGGCATCTTCCGGGTTGATGGATTGGGGCAGGTCGCTGTTCCGGGAGTCTATAGCGCCTTTAATGGCGGTAATAATGGCGGGGAGGAGCGAAAGGAGGATGACGAAGAGGAAGATCAGCTCAATATTTTCTTGGACGAATGTGAAGTTACCGAGTGCGGCACCCAGGAGGGTAACACCGGTGCCCCACAGGAGTCCGCCGAGAATATCGAAGGAGAGGAACACGCGGTAGCGGAAGCCCGACATACCCGCCACCACCGGGGCATACGTTCGTACGATGGGGACGAAGCGGCAGATGATGACGGTAACGGCACCGTGTTTTTCGAAGAATCGGTGTGCTTGTACCAGGTGTTCTTTTTTAAAGACGGCATTGTCTTTGTGGGTGCGGAGCGCTTCCCCGCTTTTCCTGCCGATCCAGTAGGCGCATTGATCGCCGAGTACCGCTACTAGCGAGGCGGAGAGGCAGACAAGCCAGATGGGGGCGAAACCGTTGGGTTGGATGGAGAGGAATCCGGCGGTGAAGAGGAGGGAGTCGCCGGGGAGGAGGGGGAAGAGGAGTCCGGTTTCAATGAAGATAATGAGCAGCATGCCAGGCAGCACGAATGCACCGAAGGGGCCATTGTTCCCTAGCAGGTAGGTAGGGTCTAGCCACTGGGGTCCAAGTGCGAGGGTAGTGGATACCGTCGCATGTGTTGCTGCCAGCGATGCGGGAATAATCACCTGGTTAGTATAGGCGAGAAATGGTTATTTGTGCTTTTCGCAGATTATTGCGGAACAGTACTACAGAACAGTGCTGATGAACCTGGGCTCACCATTAAATTTTCTATGGTAAACCTAAATTCTCCCTGTCACTGCAGAATGTATCGGTTCAGACGGGTCCATTTTCCACATTTGTTTCTGGCTATAAAGGTGCATAATGGTAGGTGAATACGGAAACACCGACAGCCCCTATCTCTGCGAAGGAAACCTTATGGCTATTGCAACCCCCGAGTCTTATGCCGAGATGTTAAAGAAGGCCAAGGAAGGTGGCTACGCTTTCCCCGCCATCAACTGCACCTCTACTGAGACAATCAACGCTGTTCTCAAAGGCCTTGCCGACGCCGAATCCGACGGCATTGTTCAGTTCAGTACAGGCGGCTCAAAGTTCGGCTCTGGCCTCCACGTCCAGAGCATGGAAGCTGGTGCCGTAGCCCTAGCCGAGTACACCACCCGCATGGCGAAGTACTACGGAGTTACCGTTGCTCTACACACCGATCACTGCCCCAAGAACGCTCTTGACGGTTTCGTTCGTCCCCTCCTGGCAGTATCCGCTGAGCGCGTAAAGCGTGGCGAAGATCCCCTCTTCCAATCCCACATGTGGGACGGCTCCGCTATCCCCATGCCCGAAAACATGAAAATTGCTAAGGAACTCTACGCCCAGACCACCGCTAACCACCAGCTTCTCGAAATCGAGATTGGTGTTGTGGGCGGCGAAGAAGACGGTGTGAAGGCTCAGCACGGCGCCAAGCTCTACACCGACGAGCACGACTTCGCCACCGTCATCGATTCTCTTGGTGACGGCTCCACTGCTCCCTATCTCCTTGCCGCTACCTTCGGTAACGTTCACGGTGTCTATAAGCCGGGCAACGTTGTCTTGAAGCCCGAGGTTCTTAACATGGGCCAGGAGGTTGCCGCCAAGAAGCTAGGACTTCCCGAGGGCGAAAAGTTCTTCAACTTTGTTTTCCACGGCGGCTCCGGCTCCGAGAAGGAAAAGATTCAAGAAGCCCTGGGCTACGGCGTCGTCAAGATGAATGTCGATACCGATACTCAGTACGCTTTCACCCGCCCCGTAGTGGATCACATGTTCACCAACTACTCGGGCGTGCTGAAGATTGAGGGCGAGGTTGGAGACAAGTCCGTCTACGACCCCCGCTCCTACCTGAAGAAGGCTGAAGCTGCCATGGCAGAGCGCGTTGTTGAGGCCTGCCAGGATCTTCACTCTGTTGGCAAGAGCATCTGCAAGTAGTCTTCTACTCTGCAAGTAGTCTTACTACTAGTTGGTGCCCCGTCCGAATGTTCGGACGGGGCACCACTGCTATTTAGCTATTTAGTATCAGCCACCAGCGCCAGTTATTGGTTACCAGCTATTGGCGAGCCGCCGGGGAATAGTTCCCTAGATAATGACCGGAACAAGACAATTCCGCAATTGTTTCACACCGTGAAGCGATAGTACTGTGCGGAGGAACATACGGGTTGTTGACACACCCGGAGTCATCATGTGGCCAGTAAACGGTATCTTTTCATAAACCGCATTAGCACCAGCATTACAGTAGCGCTGCCAAAGAACTTCATCTTGTTCAGCCTGATAGAGAATTCCATCAAACTTACCGTGAACTAACAAAATGGGGGACGTTGGGATAGTGGGGTTGTAGAAGGATGAGGAATCTTTAGCAATTCTCAAAGCGGTCTTAAACGTCTTTGAACGGAAGAATCCATCCTTCACCAAATATTTGAAAATACCTCCCCCACCTGCGGCAAGAGTGAAAGGCATACATAAATTGCGGTTAGCCTTAATGAGCTTTTTACCGTAGGGGGTTAGCCACTGTTCCATATGGGGAAGAAGATCCCCATACTCACGCATCATGCCAATGAGAAAACTCACCAAGAATCCGCCCCACGCACTAGGAACGTTTGATACTTGTCCGTACAACCCCATACTGTGGGCTAGTTTAATGAAGTCCGGTGCGCCTTCATTAACAATGTATTGCTCAATGTAGGGCGCTAATTCTGGTGCATAATTGGGCTGCTCTACCGCAGTGTACCCAGTTTGTAGACCACCATGGGAGATACCCATGGAGACGAAGTGGGACTGCTGCAGAGGGAAATCATGCTGCTGATGCACCATCCGCATAGAGTCCAACATGACGTGCGCGGACAAACGGTTAATAGCGTAGGAGTTACGCGGTCCTTCCGCGTCTGTGAAAAGAACTGGGTATCCCAATGCAAGCGCAGCACTCATCAACTCAATGGGGCTATTGATAATACCCCACGAATTAGGCTGATTAAGCTGGGTAGTGACCTTACATTTTGTGCCGGAGGAGTTAATGTACTCATTCCACTGCACAATGCCGGCATTACGCTTCACAATAGGTGGAACCACCAGTGTGGCGGTGGCCGTCATGGGATATCCGCGGGAATCGTAGGACACAAATGCATACTGCATGGAGTGCGAGCCGGGGAAGTACACCTGCGACCATAACGATTTACGTTTACGGATAATCTGGCCTTGCTTATAGCCCTTGTCCACATAGTGCCAGGCGTCGTCTTCCATGAAGGGATCATCTTTAAAATCCGATTTCACCCATTCTGGAACAGCGGGATGGGGTCCCCTCCGCAACTTAATTTTTCCCGGTACCGGAGGTAGCTGCTTCGCTATATGCTGCGATTCCGCAACCGTCATCATAAGCTGGGGATCACCCAGATCAATTGGCTTTTCAGCAGCATCGAAACCGTGTGCCGACGCCACTCCCGCGCTTCCTCCCACCGCCATAACAGCGGTAAGGCAAAGGGACAGAGCCACTTTACTGAAACGTCTCCGCGGATGAGACATATATAAACCTTCCTTCGTGCCAGTCCTTCACACCAGCACAGGCATTAAAGAATAACTGGGTTACTACAGTTCGGAGTTTGGTGATTCCCCTCAAGTGACTTGACGGACTGTATCACCATACGTGGGAAGGACACAGCTGGAGTAATGAAATGCCCAGTCCCAGGAACCTGCTCGTAAACCACATTGGAACCAGCCTTACAGTAACGCTGCCACAAGGCTTTATCTTGATCAGCCTGGAAAAGAATTTCATCTAGCGTGCCATGGATCAGCAGCGTTGGTACTTTCGGTGTACCCGGGTAGTAGAACGAAGAAGAGTACTTCGCAATCTGCAACATGTTCTTAAATGTTTGCGAAGCGAAGAAGCCTTCTTTCACAATATTTTTAATAGGAACACCGGGGCCCACTGCGAACGTCAACGGCGTACATATACTACGGTTTCCCTTCACAACAGCTTTCCCATACGGAGTAAACCACTGGTACAGGTGCGGTAAGAGATCGGGGTACTCACGCGCAGCTCCGACAACGAAGCTCATCAAGAAACTACCGTAAACGCTTGGCGCATTCTGTAGCTCCCCATAAAGACCAAAGCTATGGGCCAACTTAATAAGATCTGGCGCACCCTCATTGACAACAAATTGATTGACGTAAGCCGTGAGATCGGGAGCATAATACGGCTGCTCGGCAGCTGTGTAGCCCGTCATCATTCCGCCATGAGACGCACCTAGCGAAACAAAATGCGACTTTGCCAGCGGGAAATCATGCTGTTCATGCACCATACGCATGGAATCCAGAATGACGTGGGACGCTACCCGGTTAATGGCGTAAATATTATTGGCACCATCACCATC